>DASPUN010000015.1:0-92050 GCA_035622875.1 Candidatus Acidiferrales bacterium | reverse complement strand
CTTCACGGTGGGCGCCGAAGAAAACAAGATGGGGATTCACGGCAGCTCCACCGTTGCGCTGTTCTTTGAAAATGCTCTGGTGCCGAAGGAAAATCTGCTGCACGAGATCGGCCGAGGCCACATTGTGGCGTTCAATACGCTTAACGCAGGCCGCTACACGCTCGGCGTCTCTTGTCTTGGCGGCTCCAAGCGGACGCTTGAAGAGGCGTCGAAGTACTCGCGGGAGCGCACCGCGTTCGGGAAGACCCTCAGCCAGTTTGGACTGATCAAAGCGAAGCTCGGCGAAATGGCGATTCGAATCTACGCGCTCGAGTCGATGATCTACCGCAGCGCCGGTGTGATCGAAACGGCTGCATCTGCATCCGGCGCGGACAAAGTGAAACAGGCTATGCAGGTGCTTGAGGAATACGCCATCGAAAGCTCGATCAGCAAAGTCGTCGGCAGCGAGACGCTTGATTATTGCGTCGACGAAGGGCTGCAAATCCTCGGTGGCTACGGCTTCCACGAAGACTATCCGATGGCGCGCGCATATCGCGACAGCCGGATCAATCGCATCTTCGAGGGCACGAACGAAATCAATCGCATGCTCATCATCCAGATGCTGATGAAGCGCGCGATGGCGGGCGTGCTGCCGCTGATTCCCGCCGCGAAGAAGCTAGCCGACGAGCTTCTCTCAGGCCCTTCATTCGAGGAGCCTACCTCGGGCGAACTTGCCGAGGAAGAGCGGGTCCTCGGCCAGGCGAAGAAGGTGTTTCTGTTGGCGGCGGGATCGGCCGTCGAGAAATTCCGCGAAAAGCTCGCCGATCATCAGGAAATCGTCGCGTCGCTTTCGAACATCGTGATGGACATCTACGCGATCGAATCGTCGCTGCTGCGGGCGCAAAAGGCCGCTGCGGCGCGCGGCCCGGCGGCGGGCTTGATGGCGGAGGCGACGCGCGTCTTCACCTACGACGCGATGGATCGCATCGAAAAAGAGGCTCGCACGGCGCTCGCCGCCACGTCCGATGGCGACACATTGCTGACGCAACTCGCCGCTTTGCGCCGCTTCACCAAGCACGCGCCTGTGAATACGATCGCGCTGCGCGAACATGTTGCCGACGCGGTGCTCACGCAGGATCGCTATCCGTTCGAAGGGCGCTGAGCACAGTCGAAAAGCCTTCGCCCGAAACAAAATCGAATCGAAATCGTCGCTCGACAAAATTCGGCGACGAATACTGCCCGCGAATTCTGTTCCCGCCGTAACTGCCTCATTTCTAAGAAACGGAAACCGTTTTCCGTTTCTCATATTGCGACTCGCTCATCGCAAGGAATTTCAATCAGTTAGCGCACAGTCCTTTTGGTACTACCTGTGCATCTAAGCGGGTGGAGGTTGAGACTACAGTCAATGGGTGCATTTTGGGAAAAGTTAAAGGGGTTTGTAGCGTCGCTTGAACCGAGAACGCGAAAGCGCTTTATCTGGACCGTTTCGATCCTGTTCATCCTGCAGCTCTACTTCGTGCGCGAACTGATTGCTGCGGAATTGCTATTCGGAGCGCTCTTTGCAGCGCTGTTCGTTTTCGTTGGCCTCTGCTACTTCGTGGGGACCGTCGGAATTCACGGCCTCGATTGGGCAGAAGCGGGAGCCCGCGTCGTGGCGACGACTGCCCGGCGCGGCTACGGCGCGATCGAAGAACTCAGTAAAAAACCATTCCGCCATCTACGTTCAGAGTCTGCCCAGTAATCGCGCGGGCTTGATCGGAAACCAGGAATAGCGCCGCGGCGGCGATTTCGTCCGCCGTCTGCGGCCTCCCCTGCAAGATTCCTTCGAGCATTTGCTTTAACGCGTCGTCCGTGCCGGATTTGAAGTACGCCGAAAATTCGCGCGTCAGATCTTGCGACATTCTTGTTTCCGTCACCGGCCCGGGGCAGATTGCGTTGACGCGCACGCCTCTCCGGCCGCTCTCCGCGGCCAGCACTCGCGTTAAGCCGATGAGCCCGGCTTTCGATGCCGTGTACGCCGCGCTCAGCGCAAACGCGGCCTTCGCGCCGACAGTCGAAATATTCAGAATCGAGCCCGACCCGCGCGCGTACATTTCCGGCAGCACGAGCTTCGAAAGCAGCATCGGCCCGCGCAGATTCACTGCCATCACTTCGTCCCAATCGGGCGCCGACCATTTCTCGACCGGTTGCACCGGGCCATAAATCGCGGCGTTGTTGACCAGGATGTGTACGGTGCCGAAAGCATTTCGCGCGGCGGCGACGATCTTTTCGCAATCGGCTTCGCGCCCGACATTTGCAGCCACGGCCGCCGCTTTCCCCGCCGCCTGCTGAATTTCCGCCGCGACCTGCTTGATCTCCGTTTCGGTCCGTGCCGTGACGACAACCGCCGCACCTTCCGACGCGAACTTCCGCGCGATCGCTCGGCCGATCCCGCGCCCTCCGCCGGTTACGATTGCGACTTGTCCTTCCAAAAGCATGGTCTCTCCGTGTGAGTGAGACGCAGAGGATAGCATCGAATCAGAGTTCCGGAGCTTCGCGTCATTGACTCGGGCGTGGACGCGGAATAGCATGCCGAACGTCGACTAGCACTCATCCGCTCTGAAACGAGGGAATCGCATGGCGAAAAACATCGAACTGGTGGCTGCCTACTGGACGATTTCGGGGGCCGATCCTCACACCGACCACGAATACAGTCCTTACGACTTCAAGGATCGCGTAGCGGCCGTGGCCCGCGTCGGCTTCAAAGGCTTCGGCATCTGGCACGCCGACCTCGAACACACTCTTCAGAAATACAGCCTCAAGGAAATGAAGAAGATTCTCGAAGGCAACGGCATCAAGCACGTGGAGCTAGAATTTCTTACCGGTTGGTTCCTCGATGGCGAAGAAAGAAGGCAGTCCGACATCCTGCGCCAGAAACTTCTCGAAGCGGCCGACGTGCTTCGACCGCATCACATCAAGGTCGGGCATTTCTTCAAAACCCAAGCCACGATGGACCGAATCATTGAGTCGTTCGCCAAGCTCTGTGCAGATGGAGCCGAGCACGGCACACCGATCGCATTTGAAATGATGCCGTTCTGCGATATCGATTCGGTCGAAAAAGCGCTGCAACTCGTCGAAGGAGCCGGAGCGAAGAACGGCGGCCTCAACCTCGAACTGTGGCACATCTCGAAATTGCGAATTCCGCACGAGAAGATCGCGAGCATTCCGCAAAAGTACGTCATCTCCGTCGACATCAACGACGGCACATGGGAATGTTCGGACCCGCGCGTGGACGTGATCACTCACCGGACGTTTTGCGGCGATGGCGAATTCGACGTGAAGGGATTTGTCCGCACGATGCTGAAGGCCGGCTACGACGGGCCGTGGGGAACCGAAGTGCTCGACATCGAATGGCGGAAGAAGCCGCTGAACGAAGTTGTGGCCAAGGCCTACAGCTCGACCATCGCGCAGTTTCCTGGGCATGGTAGAACATCTACCGCAGAGACGCGGAGAACGCAGAAAAAAACCAAAGATAAGAAAGTCCGCCCCAAGCCGCGCAAAGCGAAGGCTTCGAAGCGAAAACCGGCGAAGAAATCAAAAGCCCGCAAGCGAAGAAAGTGAACGCCGCGCGGAAACAATCGCGGCCGCAGTCGCCCTAGTTATCCTCAGTCGGCGAACCCTTCCACATTGAAAGTTCTTCGCCGTTGGGTCGCTTGAAGCTCAGGAACGCGCCACCCTTCGAACCGTCTTTGAGCGCGAAATACGTCACGGTAATCTTGTCGCCGGGTTTTAGCGTCGATCGCGACCAGCCGCGGCGCCCCAGGAAGTTCGGGCTCATTCCTTCGAATCCCCACGTGTCGACCCCGCCCTTGTCATTGGGCACATCGAGCCAGACCCACGTGTGGGGATTCGTCCATTGGAATTCCTTGACCGTGCCGACGATCGTCTTCTGATTAGTCGTGTCGAACACGGCGAAGCCGTGATGCGCGCCCGCAGTGCGTGCTGCTGCGGCGATCAGGCCGGCAAGCATCAGCGCTGCGAAACCGACTTTTTTCACCGCGCTATCGATAGGCATTCGGTGCCTCCGTGTTCACGTGCAGTGGCGCTACTGCTTCGGCGCCGGCGAAGCATCGCTCGGCGGCGTCAGATTGATTCCCGCCTTGCCGCTCTGATCTACGAAATTTCGGTTGTTTTGTTCGCAGATGTATTCCGCGATCGTCCAACTGCGGTGCCGCTTCAAGATTCGATTCGTCACGTAAGGAGCCGTCAGCGCTTCCGGATCGGTGACCTCGGTTTCGATGCTCATCGTGTTCGGATCGAGCAGGCGGAACTTCTCAAGAATGCGCATTTTGTCGCTGTGCGGAACGTGCGGCTCGATTTCCGTCTGCGTTGAGAATCCGACGGTCTGAACGACGAGCGTGTCACCCTCCCAATGGCCGATCGACGTGCCGAAAAAGTTCGGATCGGGATCGTCAGGCAACGGCCGTCCGTCGGTATAGATGTGGCGCACCATCGAATACGCTTCGATCACGATCGTCACTTGGCCAGGAGTGAGCAGGAACTCCATCGGATACGGCTGCGCCATGATTCCTGGCATCCCCGGCGGCAGGCAGTTTGCGGACTGATTGTCCTCCTCGGCGTGCGCCATGAGCACTTGGCGCTTGACTTCGTATGCGGGCGTCAGCGAGAGGGCCGTGGGCCGCATCGATGGAACGCCGATGGCCGGGTTGATAATCCGCGATGTCGATGGCGCGGGGCCCATCGAGACTTCCCAGACTCCGGTGAAATCGGGAAGCTTGGCGAGTGCGGCCCAGTCGGCTGCAGTCGGCGCGGGGCGCTTGAAGCCTTGCGCGGCTACGAGCGAAACGCATGCAGCCCAGAGTAGCGCCACGAACGTGAACGCACGAAACGTTTTGGTCCAGTAGCTCATGGGTCGCGATGCCTTCAGACCGCAGCCGCCTGCATTGCTAACACTGATTTCACCGCATTAACGATCTTCTGCTCGCTCGGAAGGACGTAGCTTTCAAGCGTCTCGCTGTATGGCACCGAAGTATCGAGCGCGGTGACCATCTTCACCGGCGCCTTCAGATACTTGAAGCCCTGCTCCGCAACCTCACCGGCGATCACGACAGCCGCAGACGCGTGCCGGGGCGCCTGATCGACGAGCACCAGCCGCCCGGTCTTCTTGACCGAGTCTACAATCGTCTTCACATCGAGCGGCGCGAGCGTACGCGGGTCGACCACCTCGGCGCTGATGCCTTCCTTTGCCAGCATTTCTGCCGCCGCGAGCGATTTCTTGACCATCCACGCGGTCGCGACAATCGTGACATCGGAGCCGGCGCGTTTGATGTCTGCGACGCCAAATGGGACCAAGTGCTCGCCGTCGGGCACCGGACCCTTGTCGATCGTCAGCATGTAGTGGTGCAGGTAGACCACCGGATTGTCGTCGCGAATCGCCGCCCTCATCAGGCCCATGGCGTCGGCGGACGTCGACGGGAGCGCGATCTTCAGTCCGGGAATTCCCATCATCGCGTGGTAGGTGCAATTCGAGTGCTGGCCCGCCCAGCCTGCGGCGAATCCGAATCCCGCCTTGAAAACGCACGGCACTTTCACCTGCCCGCCTGACATGTAGCGCAGGCGCGGCGCTTCGTTGATGACTTCGTCGAATGCGACCAGCATGAACTCGGCCATGTACAGCTCGACGATCGGATGCAAGCCGCTCATCGCTGCGCCGACGGCGATGCCCAGCTCGGCCGTCTCCGAAATCGGCGTGATGCGCACGCGGTCTTTCCCGAACTTGCGCACGAACGGATCGCGATCCGTCATGGCCATGTTCTGGCCGTAGAACACGACGTTCGGGTTCCGCTGCATCTCTTCGGTGATGGCGACGGCGATCGCCTCGGCAAACATCATTTCGCGCGGCATGTTTGTCTCCTTATTCTCGCTCGCTATGCGTAAACGTACTTCACCGCGTCTTCCGGCGTCGGCAACGGGCTCGCCAGCGCGAACTTCACCACCTCGTCCATTTCGGCGCGGACGCTGTCTTCGATCTTCTTCGCGTCGGCGTCGGTGAGCGTGCCATTCGCAATCAGTTGCGCGCGGAACTTCAGGATCGGATCGTTTTTCTTCGCTTCCTCGAATTCCGCCTTGTTGCCGTACACTTCGATTGCCTCGTGCTCCTGGAATTGCGTAGGAACGGGCGGCACGGTGATGGCATTGCCGTGCGGGCTGAGCCGATAGAAGCGCGATTCGATCAGGGATGGTCCTTGTCCGGCGCGCGCACGATCGACTGCTTTGCCGACCTCTTCGTAGACCTTCAGTACGTCCGTCCCGTCAACAGTTGCTCCGGGAATGCTATAGGCCTTGGCCTTTTGCGAAAGCGGATCGCCGGCGATGGCGTTCGCATCTTCGAGCTTGTAGTAGGTGTACGCCTGATACATGTTGTTTTCGAGAACGAAAACAACCGGCAACTTCCAAACTGCTGCAAGATTCAGCGTCTCGTGAAAGGCGCCCTGCTTCGAAGATCCGTCGCCAAAGAACGAATACACGACCTGGCCCGTCTTCTTCACTTGCGCGGCATACGCAACGCCCGCTGCGTGAGCGATGCCTTGTCCGATAATTCCCGAAGCGGTAGGGAAGTGGTGCGCCGGATCGGAGAGGTGCATTGATCCGCCGAAGCCTTTGCAGACTCCATCGCGCCGCTGATAAATCTCCGCCATCAGCGCGCGCGCCGGAGTGCCCAGCACGAGCGGATAACCGTGGCAGCGGTAGCTCGGCATCACGGGGTCGGCATCGTTGCGCGTGGCCAGTGCGCCGACGATGCTCGCTTCGGCGCCGTCGCCCAGATGCGCGTGACCGCGAATCACGCCCGGATGCTCCACGAACGTGCGCTTCACGCGCTCTTCAAATTCGCGGATGCGCAGCATCTGTGTGTACATCCATGCCAGGCGATCTTTTGAAAGCTGATTGGCAGGTACCATGTGTCTCTCCCAATTGGAAACGTTCTCAGGCCGCCGGCGGTTTATCTCCGGGCTGGCCGATGTAACCAAGCAATCCGCCGACTTCAACTTCTGCCGGTTCGCGCGCCGCAATCTTCAGCAGGACGCCGTCGACCGGAGCGTCGAGTTCGTAGCTGACCTTTTCCGTCTCGAGCTCGACGACCGGCTCACCCTGCTTCAGCGCGTCGCCTTCGCTCTTCAGCCACTTCACGACGTTGACTTTAGTCGTGTTCATTCCACCAGTCTTGGGAACTACGAGATTCGTAAGGATGGCAATCCTTCCTTGGCCCTGAAGTTAGAGATCACTCGCGTTGGCGATGATTTGCGGGCAGTCCTTCGGAGACTGCGGAACGCCGCTACTGCCTTCACCCCCACGGCACAAATTTATTAACCCAATCGCACACCGAAGTCAATCTGCATGCAGGCACACCAACGTGCGTTCGCGCGCAAACTGCCGCGCGGAATTCCTACCTATGCACGTGTGTCTGTGCGAGCCGTACGATTCGGTTAGCCGTTGCTCTGCGTGATCTCGTGCGACGTGATTTCGTATTTGAACGCGTCCGCGTCGAGGCTGTCGACGCGGCCGTTCGCCGTTTCCGCCTGCGGATACATCAGGAACGGAACCGGCTTGCCGCTCGATCCCGGCAGCGCGACGTCGTGCGCGAAATTGAAAGCCATCCAGTTCATTTCCCACGAGCCGAACAGCCGCGTCCGCGCTTTCTTCACCATATCGTCGTCCAGCGGACGATTTCCGGGCGGCTCCTCCAGCACTACCTTGCGCACATCGGCGGGATCGACCGGCACCCAGCCGTGATCTTGCAAATAGACCTCCGCGCGGCAGTGCTGCGATTTCGTGATCTTCTCCGATGACGCGCCGAGGCTCTTGTAACCCAGCTCCGACTTTGCGACGCGGATGCCGTACACATCGCGCGCCGGCAGCCCAGCTGCCCGCGCGAGGCCGACAAACAGCGCGTTCAGGTCGGCGCATTTGCCGGTCAGATCTTTGCTCTCCAGCATGAAGCGGATGTCGCCCAAGCCACAGCCGCGCGTCTTCGGATTGCGCGCCGTGTTCTCCACGATCCATTCGTAAATCGCCCGCGCCTTATCGACGTCCTTCGTTGCGCCCTTGGTGATCTCGGTCGCTGTATCTTTCACGATGCCGTCGGTTGGAAGGAGATTCGTCGAGCGCGTGAAATATTCCAAATCGCTGCGGCTCGCTTTCGGCCCTTTGCCGAGAGCCGACAGATCAACGGCATAATCTTTCGTGGCGATGCGACTCGTGACGGTCAGCGCAGGTTTCGAGCCTTCCGAGAATTTCGCGCAAATGATTTCGAGACCGTCCGCTTTGCTTTGGACCGCGTGCACCGATCCGCCTTCGGCCTGGAACTTATTGGAGAGCGTACGCTGAAAAGGAGTCTTGGTTGTGAGTGCACCAGGTGCCCAGATAAGTGTTGATCCCGCGGGTTTCAGGACTTCGACGTGCGTGGTCACTTCGAAGGTGCGCCAACCGGTAGGTGCTACAGCTTCTGCCAGCAGTTGCCTTGCTCCCGGCAAGGCTAGGCTTGCCGATAAGACGCCCATCTGCTGCATGAAATCTCGACGATGCATAGTCGGCTCCTTTTCGTCTTCCCGTCCTACCCCCAATTTCGCCCGCCAGTCTACACCCGACTCGCGCCTGCCAGCAAAGCCATCAACGAACGGAGGCGAGTCGTTACTGATCGGTTTCCCGTCACACCCACTTGTCTATGGACACGCTCACCGTGTAGCTCAGGCTGCCTCCCTGGAAAAACGCGTTCGTTTGTCCGCCGAGCACGACCACATTGATGTCGTCGCGGTGCGGCCAGCGCGGAATGACGGCATCGTCCGGCATTGCATACCACGTCTTGTACGGCTCGAGCCCTTTCAGCGCGCGCGGATAATCGAATCCATACGCGAAGTCGCGGCTCTTGTAATCCTTCACGGATTGCGTCGTGCTTTTGTAGAGCCAGTCGATCAGCTTGTCTTTCGTGTCGTATCCGCGCTCTTTCAAATTCGCGGCGATCAGCGGATCGGCCACCACGAGCCCTCCGAAAAATCCCGTGAACACGCTGAAGAGATCGCTGAACTGTTCCTCATACTTCGGCGTGTCCGTGCTCGTTCCTCGCGCGCCTTGGCCCGGAACGATTCCGAGCCCGCGGAACAGGCTCACCACATTCTCGCCCGGCTTGAATCCCTTCTGAACGCTCAGCGGTACCCACGGGCTCGCCGCTTCGTTTTCGGCCATGATCAAGTTGTTGTAGTTGAGATTGTTCCCCTGCGACCCCATGTAGGTGTCGCCCGGAATTCCGCCGTTCGCAAGATTGCGCGAGACCAGCGTCCACGCGCGCCCGATCGCCGCGTTCGGCTGCGCGAACGGACCCAGCGCGCCGATGCCGTAATTCATATTCAGCTTGTCGCGGATCGGCCCGTTGATCACCGCCGCGTACGCAAACGAATTCGTCGAGCTCATTAGCGACGGCGTTCCCGACGACGCGATCGCGAGGACGATCGGAAAATACTCCGGCTTGCATCCGGCCATCACCGCATTGATCGCCACCTGCCGCACGGTGTACGACCATGGCGGATACGCGCCGCCCGCCATGTGGCCCACCTGTTCGTCGGGCTTGTGGCTCGTGCCTTTCAGCATTTCGGCGACTTCTTCTTCGGTCGGAATGATCACCGGCAGAAAATCCGTCATGCCGTTGTCGTGATAGAACTGCTGCAAATTCTTCGGCGTGTCCGGCCCGTACTTTTCCGGCCCGACAGAAACTTGCACGAGCCCCGTCTTCTTTTCGTCGGCGCTGAGCGGCACCGTCAGCGCGTCGACGATCTCCTTCATCATGGGCTTGCCGCTGACGGGATCGTTGCCCTCGATGTAGGCGCGCAGTTGCTCGGCCGTCTTTGCCGCGACGGGATGCGGCGTGAACGTAATCCGCAGCTTCGGCATCCCGCGCTTCGCTACGTTCAGAATCGCGAGCTCTTTGAACGCTCGCGTCACCATCGGAGTTGTCGGAATTCCCAGCTTCTCAACCGTTATGCAGTGACCCACGGTCGCTGGCGTGCACGTGCTTCAATGCCCGATGGCCATGATCGCCGCATGGCCTTTCGCCTTGATCTCCTGCCAAAGCGCCGGGTCGTCTTCCATGTACGGTCCCGCCTTCCGCCGGAAGACTGCGTTCACCGTCGGCATGTTTTGCTGGAACCACAGCTGGATCTGCTGCAGCAGAAATCCGCCGCCCTCGAATCCCGTGTCGATCAGCCACACGGTCTTCCCGTCGAGGCTGTCGAGTCGCGGCGCCATCGGAAACAATTGAACGGGAGGTGGCGTGCCTTTGGGGTTCAGCCCTTCGACTCGATGCGCGCCGGTCGCCGCCGTCGTTTTTTGCGCGGCCTTCGGTTTCGTTTCCTGAGCGTCCAGTGTCGCGCCCGCGAGCAGCGCGGGAGAAACTCCCAGCAGCGACAACATTTTGCGTCGATTCATTCCCGACCTCCTGAATTGGCCGCATTGTACACCCGCCTCGCCGGCTCTGTTCTTTCGTAGCGTCGGCGTCTTGTCCGCGAATTTGTTGCCGAATTTTCTTGGCACGATGTCAGCCATGCGTTGCGGGCGGCTGTTCCGCCAGTCTTTGTAGGGGCGTAGCACCGCTACGCCCGGCAACATTGCTTGGCGCTCCTGCGCCCACCCCGTCATTCTGAGCGGAGCGGTCGGACGGAGTTCTTCCGTCCCGCTCTTGCGGGGCGTCCGGCCGCGCAGTCGAAGAATCCCTCTTCTGTTTTATTTCTGCTAATCTTCCGGACTTCGGGGGGAGCGCAGCGTGCCATTTCGCTGGCCCGGTTGGTGCGAGCAGCCCTCGGGAGGAACAATGAAGCTCAGGTTGCGCAGGATTCCTGTCGTTGCACTCTTCGCCGTTTGTGCACTCTGCGTTCCTCGCGCACTCGCGCAATCGGATGAAGTGCCGTCGCCGGCCAAATCCGCAGTGCAAGCCTCCGATTCTTCCGTCGCATCTCAAATTCCTTCCGATCAACTCACGAATCGCTGCGCCGAGAATGTGAATCCATCGCCGTATTCCGCAAGTTGGTCCGGCTGGGGCGCGAATTACGCCAATTGGCGCTACCAGTGGGACCCAGCGGAAAACGGAATTTCGGCCGGCGACGTGCCTCGCCTCAAACTCAAGTGGGCGTTCGCTATTCCGAACGTGCGTTCGGTCCGCGCTCAACCAATGATCTACAAGGGCCGCGTCTACGTTGGCGGGCTTGATGGCACGATTTACTCACTCGATGCCGCGACCGGCTGCACCTTCTGGGCAACGAAGGGCAAGCCCGTTCGCTCGGGCCTTTTGATGGGATTCGTTGGACCGGCGACTGCGGTCTTCTACGGCGACGCGTCGGGAGGCGTGACAGCGCTAGAAGCATTCACCGGCAAATTCCTCTGGCGCACGCAAGCCGATCCGCATCCCGCCGCGACAATCACTGGCACGCCCACATTCTTCGCGGGCCGCCTCTACGTCCCTGTCTCATCCGGCGAAGAGCAATTGCGCCGCCGGCCCGACTATGAGTGCTGCACGTTTCGCGGCAGCGTCGTGGCGATGGACGCCGCAACTGGAAAAATTCTCTGGCAGGGTTATATGGCGCCGGAGACGCCATCTCCGCATGGCAAGACTCCCGAGGGCAAAACGATTATCGGCCCTTCGGGCATGGCGATCTGGTCCTCGCCCACAATCGACGCCGCAAAGCACCGCATCTACGTCGGCACCGGCGACAACTATTCCGAGCCGGAAACGCCGACCAGCGACGCTGTAGTCGCGCTCGATCTCGAAACCGGCAAGCTTCTCTGGTCGACGCAATTCGATAAAGACGATGTCTACAAAATCGACTGCGGCGTCCCGCCGCGCGAACGCTGTTCGCCGCCCACGAATCCTGAATTCGATCTCGGCGCGTCGCCGATTCTCGTCCCGCTTTCGCACGGGAAGCGTGTCTTGCTCCTCGGCCAAAAATCAGGAATGGTCTATGCGGTCGATCCTGATGCGAAGGGCAAATTGCTTTGGCACGCGCGCGCGGGCGTCGGCGGTCTCCTCGGCGGAGTGCAGTGGGGCCCTGCCACCGACGGGAAAATTTTCTACGTCGCCGTTTCCGATCTCGCCTTTCAAGGACGCGGCCCCGATCCGACCAAAGGCGGCGGAATCTCCGCGTATCAAGTTGCCGACGGAAAGCTGCTCTGGCACACGCCCGCGCCCGGATGCGGCGATCGACGTCCGTGCAGTCCCGCGCAGTCGCAAGCGATCACCGCGATTCCTGGAGCAGTTTTTTCCGGCTCAATCGACGGCCACCTGCGCGCTTACGCTGCCGCCGACGGCAAGATCATTTGGGATTTCGACACCGCGCAATCATTTGATTCTGTGAATGGAGCGCCGGCGAAAGGCGGCTCGCTCGACGTCGGCGGCCCGGTCATCGCGGGCGGAATCATCGCCGTCGTCTCCGGCTATCCCGGCTTCGGCGCCATGCCCGGCAACGCGCTGCTTGTCTTCAGCACGCAATGAGCGCGCACGGATTGTCATTCCGAGTCCAGCCCCGATGCTGTGGGTCGGGAATGGGGACGAGGGATCTGCTTTTGGGTTTTGCCTTGGGTTTAGATGTAGCGCCGCGGTCTTCAGCGCGGCATCTGCTCTTGGTTTGCATCGCGCCGACCGCGGCAGCGTCTCATGGTAGGATTTGCCTTTGATCGCCCTATCGGGAGCGCCGAACAATGCTGGAAACAACAACCGTTGTGACACCTGCTCGTTTCGAGCAAGGCCTTCGCTACGCAGACTTCCTGGCGCAAGCCGCCGTCAATCGCGACAAATTCGAGCTGTATTACCAGGAATCTCCGCTCACGGCTGACGACATTTCGTTTTTCAAGAAAGCGGCCGCTCTGCCCAACGGTCCCGCGAAAATCCTCGCGCTGGCGGAAGCCTGGTGCGGTGATGTGTACCGCGAGCTCCCGACCGTGGTCCGCATCGCCGAGGCCACGGGCATGGACCTGCGAATTTTTCTTCGCGACGAAAATCCCGACATCATGGACGAGTTTCTCAGTAACGAAGGAAAATCCCGCGCCATACCCGTCTTCATCTTCTACACGCGCGACACTCGCTACATCACGCACTTCACGGAGCGATCCGCGGGCGCTCATCGCGAGCTCGCCGCGATCACGGCACAGGTCGCGTCAGAAATGAATCTTCCCGAGGGAACCACCTTCGGCACGGTGCCGGAGTCCGAGAAGCAGCGCTTCCTGAAAGAAGTGATCGCGCGCATCAAGCCCCGCTTCCCGGACTGGCGCAAGGAATCGATCAAGGAAATGCGAGCGCTTCTCGCCGCTGCCCTCAACTTGCCGGATCGCGGCTGAACCGAGGCGCGTGACCAAGATTCTGGCGCTGCTTCACTTTGCACCCGGAGCCGCGTACCGCGGTGCCTTTTAGGGGGTCGGAGCTTCAGCTCCGACGTTTCGCAACACGTTAGGGTTGGGCTTTAGCCCCTGAAGAAAGGATTCGTTGCCCTTCGCTCCGCATGGCAGAAACTAAGCAGGTACCCATCGTCTACACCATCCGCGGCTGCGATGCATGTGTGAAGCTCCTCAAAAAGTGGGACGCCCAATGCGTCAAATACGAAGAGCGCCGCGTCGAGCTGAGCCAGGCATTTCTGGACGAAGCCCGCAATTACGGCGACATGGTTCCCATCGTCGTTTGGCCCGACGGACGAGTAGAGCAGGGCTTCGAAGGCACTCTCGGCTGCTTCATTTAGCTACGCCGCGAGCACTCCCCGGCGAGCGCTCTTTCAGCCTGATGCGCGAAAACGTCCTGCTCATCCTCCCTCCCGCCTCGGGGGCTCCCCGATCCGCCACTTTGCTTGCCACCGGCTGCAGCAGCACCGAATGCCGTGTACGCCCTTTTATAGTTCACGTAATATACGTATCGAAAATATACGTCGTGTGTTGCCATCTGGGAATGGAGTCCCGCTGCTGTGAAACTGACCCATCTTTGGGTGAAGAACTTCAAAGGGCTCCGCGACATTGAAATTCCGCTCGCGAGGTTCGTCTGCCTGATCGGGCAGAATAACGCCGGTAAGTCCTCTCTCATGCAAGCGCTGTTGATATTCATAGAAGGCAGGAAGCTCGACCCCACTATGTATTTCGAGGCGGGGCTTCCCATCAGGATCGCCGTAAAATTCGAGGAGATCTCGGAAGACGATTTGGCTTTGATTCCAAATGAAGAGCATCGGAAGAGATTCGCGGAATGTTTGGTCCAGCAAAGCATCACGCTTGTCCGTCGATACGACCCCGATGGCAGTAGCCGCCTTGAATGGATAGCACGCGTCCCGAACGATAGCCGTTTTCAGCCAGAGGCAGTGGACTCGCTCCTAGATGGCAAACGTCCCGGCGCGGCATTCGCCAGTGAGCTGGCCGCTGTGTTCCCAGAGATTGCCGAGCGCGTTGATCCCAAGACCAATCAGAAACAAGCGCGCCTGCTTATCGAGGAGGTGGCTGCTGGCATTCCCGACGCCGAGAAGTCCGACAAGGAAATGGAGCTAAAATCAGGTATCGACAACTCTATTCGCTCACTCCTGCCTGAACCCATCTACATTGCGGCGGTTAAGGACCTGGCCGACGAGATTGCAACCAAGGACAGCGCCTCGTTTGGCAAACTACTCGCGATTCTTCTGACCCAAATAGCTCCGCAACTTGAGACGGCCGAAGAGACATTCAAGAACCTCAAGACCCAACTGAACAGGGTGACACAGCCCGATGGTTCCGTGCTTGATACCCGACTAGAAGCCGTGAGAAACATTGAAACGGTCTTGCAAGGATACGTCAGGGAGAACTTTCCGAGAGTGGAGCTTGACCTGCGCATCCCCCCGCCAGAGATAAAGACCGTGCTCTCAAGCGCCGAGATATGGGTGAACGATGGCGTTCTGGGCCTTGTCGATAGCAAGGGTGATGGGTTGAAGCGAACCGTGACCTTTTCGATCTTACGCACCTATATCGCGCTGAGGCGCATGCAGAAGCTCACGGGCGAAGCCTCGCGCAAGGCGACTAACTACGTCTTTCTCTTCGAAGAGCCAGAATTGTACCTCCATCCAACTGCCCAAAGGATCTTGTTCGAAGCCCTCACGGAAATATCTAAGACGAACCACGTGCTCGTAAGCACCCATTCCCCTTTATTCTTCAGCCCAGAGGCGACCGGCATCTTCATAAAGCTTGCCAAGAAGCTAGATCGAAACGTGGCACTAAAGCCCTTCGGAGAGGCGCTCTGGGTCGATCTTGGCTCGATGGATCAAAAGAGCAAGTTCCAGCTCATTTCGTACGAGACCAACAACACCGCTTTCTTCTATCAGACCGTCGTACTCGTGGAGGGGGATTGTGAGCTGCTAGTGTTTCCGCATCTTGCTCGTGTGATGGACCAGGGGTGGGGCTCCGATCAAACAGCGGTCGCATTTTGTCGGATCGGCGGAAAGGGGAATATCGCTCGATACCGGGATTTCTTCACCGCCTTTGATGTTCGCGTCTGCGTAGTCGCAGACCTAGACTGCATCCTCGAAGGTTTCGAACAACTGGGCGCTTCCGACGCGTGCACACAAGCTAGGGCAAGACTGCTCCAATCGGTCGACGCCTTCATCGAAGCAAACCGCGTTGAAGGGAAGATAAGCAGCCGAGAGATACGCGATCTCCAGACCTCCGAGCCACGACAGCGCCAATTTCAGGAGCTCAAAGAGACGATTACGAGATATAAGGAGAACAGTGCGACCATCGCCGAGGTCAACGCGGCTGAGGAACTCTTTTTCGCTGAGCTCGTAAACAGCAAGCGCAGAAAAGTGGTCGAAGAGAGCACAGACGCCACGATCCTCGCGCAGAAGCGGGAGCTGCTTCGACTTCTGAGGGAGTTAGACGTATTCATTTTGGAGCGTGGCACAATCGAAGACTACTACCCGTCCGGCGTCTCCGGCCCGGACAAGCCGTCCAAGGCTCTAGACTTCTGCAGCCGAGTCCGCACGAGAGAGGACGTCCTCGCCCTGTGCGACGACGTGCCGACAAACGCAGGCGGGCAGCCCGCCAAGGAGCTTAGTGTTATTCTGTCGGCAATTTACGCAGAGACCTGACGTGCCGAGTCGGCCGCTCGTAGTCCACAGAACTTCCCGCTTGCAATCGTCCCACGAGTTCCTGATGCTGGAGATTGAAGTCAGGAGTGTGCTTCTTGAGATTGGACGCGAGAAAACGGGAGCAAATTGATGGTGACGCCGGCCAGCGGCACCTGTCGGCGAAGTCCGCGTTCCACGGTCTCGTGTGGTTCGCGAGTGCCGCGAGGCGCTGGCTCGGGTGCGACAATCCACCAATTTCTAATCGCCAAATTTGGCAGGTAGAAGGCGGCCGAAATGATTGAAAACAAACGGTCGCGATCAGGTCTAATCGCCAAAAACTCGGGGTTTGGCGATTCCGAAAAATTGTCCGGCTGGAAGGTGCATTTCGCGGCAAAGGATCAATTAAACGCCGAAGAATCTAGCCGCAGCGGTGAGGTTGGGGTAATATTACTCAGTTTCTGGAGACGACATTGAGCCTAACTCAGATCCAGGGAACAGCGAGCGGCGTTAAGACTCTCGTTCGCGTCCGGCCGCGCGGATTTTGCGCGGGCGTGGTGCGCGCGGTGGATATCGTCGAGCTGGCGCTGGAAGCGTACGGCAGCCCGGTCTACGTCCATCACGAGATCGTGCACAACCGCTACGTAGTCGATCAGTTGCGGCGCCGCGGTGCGATTTTTGTCGAGTCGATCGGCGAAGTGCCGGTCGGCGCCGTGCTCGTCTTCAGCGCGCACGGAGTTCCGCCGCGCGTGCGCACCGAAGCGAAAGAGCGCGAACTGAAAGTAATCGACGCGACCTGCCCGCTCGTCACCAAAGTGCACCTCGAAGCGCTGAAATTCGCGCGCGAAGGGCGCACGCTGATTTTGATCGGCCATCGCGATCACCAGGAAATCGTCGGCACATCGGGCGAAGCGCCACAGCAGACGGTCGTCGTCGGCAGCGTGGAAGAAGTTGATCAACTCCAAGTGCCAGATCCGAATCGCCTCGCGTTCCTGACGCAGACGACGCTTTCGCTCTACGACACGCAGGAAATTGTGGCGCGGCTGCGCGAGCGGTTTCCGACGATCGTCGGCCCCGCATCGGACGACATTTGCTACGCGACGCAGAATCGCCAGGAAGCGGTCGAAGCGCTCGCGCGCGAAGTGGAATTGATTCTCGTGGTCGGCTCGGCGAACAGCTCGAATTCGAATCGTCTCGTCGAAGTGGCGCAGCGCGTGGGCGTGGCCGCGCGTTTGATCGAAGATGCCAATGACATCGACGAGTCGTCGCTCGCGGGCGTGAAGTCCATCGGCCTCACGGCGGGCGCGTCTGCCCCCGAAGTGCTGGTGGAGCAAGTGAGCCAGCGCCTCTCGGCATTCGGATTTACGAATCATCGCGATCTGGATTTGATTCGAGAGGACGTGCGGTTCACTCTTCCCGCGGAGCTTGCTGCACGGTTGGGCCGGTCGACGAATTAACACCGGCTCGCTCTGAACCCGGGGCCCCAAATCATCGCAAGGAGAGAGTGAGTGGCGGTCAAAATCGTCCGCCAGCCGAATAAGATCGCCCTTTTAGGCGCTCCTACCAGTGCGGCCGCAATGTCCGCGGGCCACGAGGGCGCTCCGGCAGCTCTTCGCGCCGCCGGTTTGATCGATCGCCTCACCTCGATCGGCTATTCGGTTACCGACCTCGGCGACGATCCGCAGCAGCTCTACCAGCCGGATGAGGAAAGCCCTCGCGCGCGCAATACTCCGCGCGTGATCGCGTCGCTCGAAGCGCTCAAGCCGCGCGTCGAGCAGGCCGTGAAATCGGGCGCGCTGCCGGTGATCTTGAGCGGCGATTGTTCGGTGGTTCTCGCGACGATCGCAGGCGTGCGCCGATATTTCCGGCATGTCGGCCTCGTTTACATGGACGGCGACGCGGATCTTGCGACGCCGGCAACCACGTCGACAGGTTGCGTTGACGGAATGGTAATTTCTCATGTTGTCGGACGCGGTGCCGCAGAGTTGGTGAGGTTTTGGAGCGAGCCGCCGCTGGTTCGCGAACCCGATCTCGCGCTATTTGGTGTCACGCGCCTCGAGCCGGCAGAGGAAGAGGTTTTGAATCGCACGCCGCTTCGCCGCTATCTCGCGGCGGACGTGCATCGAATGGGCGCAGCCGCCGCGGCTCAGGCTGCGATCGATCGCATTCACGTCGATGGGCACGAATTCGTGCTGCACTTCGACGTCGATGTGATTGCGGATTTTCAAGCCACGAACTATCCCGGCTCCGACGGGCTGCGGTTCGACGAAGTGCGCGAAGCGCTCGAAGTCTTCGCCACGAAGAAGCATCTCGCGGCGATCGACGTTTCGGCCTACAACCCGACGAAAGATCCGGACGGCACAGGCGCGAAGCTGGTCATCGATTTGCTCGTAGGCGTTTTGCAGAAGCGTCTCGAAGCTTTGCGGGAAGGCGCACCACCCGTTGCAGAAGCGCCAGCCGCAGCGCCGCCTGTAGCTGAGACTGCCACGCCTGCACCGAAACCCGGAGAAGCGTGGTCGGCCGAATCGCTCGAAGAATCATCCGAATCGAGCGAGTCGACTCCGGAAACAGAACCATCCGCTGAGACGGCCGGCGAAACCGGAGAGTCAGGCTCGCAATAATTTCTCCGCTATTCGATCCCAGTGCCCAAGCCCTCGAACCTTCTGAAATCGAAACCGGAAATCATCATCTTCGATGTTGATGGCGTGCTGGTCGACGTGCAGGGATCGTTTCACAAGACCGTGCTTGAAACCGTGCGTTTCTTTACTGGCAAGCGCGTGACCCGCAAGGAATTTCAACGCTGGAAGAGCAAGTCCGGATTCAACGACGACTGGAAGCTTTCGACGGCGTGGGTGCAGTCTCTCGGCGCAAACAACAGCTACGACGAAGTGAAAAGCAAGTTCGTCGAGCTGTATTGGGGCACGGACGGCAAACCGGGCAACGTCGCGCGCGAGAAATGGCTGCTTCCGCGAACGAACTTGAAGCGCCTTGCGAAACGCGCGGAACTGGCGCTCTTTACGGGTCGCGTTCGGCAAGAAACGGAATATACGCTCGACCGCTGCCGCGTCCGCGAGTTTTTCCGGCACGTCGTCACAGTCGAAGATGTCTCAAAGCCAAAACCGGACCCGGAGGGACTGCTCAAAATCGTAGCCGGCCGCGATCCCGCCGCGGCGATTTACCTAGGTGACAACGTCGATGACGCGCTCGCATCCGAGGCAGCCACGATCCCGTTCGTGGGCGTCCTGCCGCGAAACAGCGAGGCGCGGCGAACCCGCAGTTCCCAGCTCCTCGCTCACGGGGCGCTCGCAATCCTAGGTCATGTGACGGAATTCGAGGCGTGGCTAAAGCGCGCCGGGAATTCTTAGAACTCTGGAACCTTCGTACCATCGCGAAGCTAAACCCTTTCGTTAGTTGCAAACAGGACACTAGTACCATTGCCCGCCCCAGCCCCAGCCGCCATATTTGACGGAGCGGCGGGGGAGTCTCCGCCTTCAGGGCAATGGCTGACAACGCTAGCACTCGGGCAGCGGCGGCACGTGGGTTCGTCCGCAGCCTCAACATTCTGCTCAAGTTCGCGCGCATGTACGACTTCGGCCATCCGCGAACCGCGAAGCAATACGAGACCGCGTGGAGCGAGCTGAAGACGGCCATTGGCGGAGAAGACGAGGCCGGGCTGCTCCTTGCGGTTTCCGGCGATAGTTTGCTGCTGGACGGCGAGCAGCTCGATTCAGCCGCAGCGGAGAAAAGCTTCGCCCGAATGCTTTCGGCTTCGGGCATCGCCAGCATCCATTTTTCGCCCAAGATTACGCAACAGAGCCTGGCCAAGTTTGTTCGCGGATTTCCAACCGGCTCAAGCACAAAGCCCGGCCAGCTTGCCGAGCAACTGAAAGCGTCGCTGCAGGGCGATCCGCACATTCACGTCAACGAAGTTTGTTTCGTGCCGGCCGATTCGGCAGTCGCGAAAACGACCGTTGCCGCACAGCTCGCTGCGCGCACCCTCGGAATGAATTCCGAGGAGACCGATAAGCTTCTTAACGATCCCGAGAAACTCTTGCAGTTGATCGTCGCCGCGGAAGGCAAAGGCGGACCCGGTGCTGGATTGGGGCCTGGCAAGGGGCCCGGCAATGGTCCGGGGAACGGCTCGGGCAGCGGGTCTGGAACGGGCACCTCGGTGGGTTCCGGCAGCGGCTCGGGCGGATATGCCGGTGGCGGGCAGCCCGTCGCCCCGGGTCAGGATAGCGGCGGTGCGAACTCGGATTTCTATTCGGGAGGCGGCGCTGGCGCGGGAGGATCCGGCAGCGGAGCGGTTGTCGAAGGTCCGGTTGCGTCGGTTTATGGCGGAGGATCAGCTCCGAGCGGCGGCTCCGGCACTTGGAACGTCGTCGGTGGAAACAGCGGCAGAGGCGGCACGCCGATCGATCCGAATGCCGGCGGATTCTGGTTATCCAAAGATGACGGATCGAGCGCGGCTGGTTCAGGAACGCAGCCCACAATCGTGAGCGGTCCCGTAGCCGGCGTTGGCAGCGGCGCCGCGGGAACGGTCGCATCGGGCGGAACTGCCGGCGTGCTCCCAGGGCCGGGCGACGTGTCTGGCTCCAGTGGGAGCGGTACGGGCGCTGTTGGTGTCACTGGCGGAGTTGTGGGTGCAGGTGCAAGCGTCACCGAAAACGGCCCCGGAGGGGCATCCGGTGGCGGCGTCGGGCGATTCCCTGGGCGAGTTGAATCTGGCGGCGGACCCGTGAGCCGATGGGCTCATGCGTCCTCTGGCATCCGAACGAGCCGCAGTGCTCGCGGCGGCGCGGGATCGATGTCGGTCGAAACGGGCATGATGACCCTGCAGGAAGACGAGCTGCAGGGCATCCTGCAAGTTCTCGCGCAAATCGCACGAACCAACGACACGTCGAAGGAGAGAATCGATCCGAGCGCGTTTCAATCGCGCCTTTCGACACTGCCGCGGCGCGCGCGGTTTACGGTCAGCCAGGCGCTTTCGGCGCTCGCGGCACAGGCGCCTTCGGAATCCGCGGACAAACCGACGCTGCTGAAGTTGGCCGAACACATCGCGGTTCGGTTCGCGCTGGAAAAATACGAGCGGGGCGATGTGCAGGTCAACGCCGTGCGGCAACTGCTCGACGAGATGAACACCGAACTGGAGAGTTTGCGCAAGGTGCTCGGCGTGTACGAAGAGAAAATGGCCCAGGCTGGAATTCACGTCCAATCGCACGTCGAGATGCTCGCCCAGGAATTCTGGTCTCAGGTACCCGACGAAAAGAAGAAAGTCGTTATGGAATCGACCGATGCGTGGTGCGTTCCTCCTGTCCGGATGCGGGAATACATCGAGGGACTCATTGCGCGCGGCGAAACGGCCGGTGTCGAGAAAATTCTGGCGAACTACGCTCGCTGCATCCAGAGCAAGAACCCGGAGGCGCGACGGCAGACAGCACTGGGTCTCGCGGAGCTGGCACCCATCTATGCCAAGAGCGACGAGAAACTGTTCACGGATACGATTCGCGTCTTAGGAGTGCAGCTGGCGGACGAAAAAGATTCGCAATTGCAAAGCCTGCTGGGCGCCGCGTTCGTCCGCTTCTCGCAAGAGGCGGCGAAGCTCCGTTCTTATCCCGCCGTCAAGAAATCGGTCGAACTCCTCGACTATCTCGATACGGAACGGCCGGGCGCGGGCAAGAGTTTGCGGCCCCGGATCGCCGTTGAGAACAAGCTGCCGGATTTCATCGATGAGGCACTCAAAGCGGGAAGCGTGCCCGCTGGGTTGACCGATCTGCTTCGCCGCGTGCCGCAGCCTGCCGCCGAACAAATTGCCGGACGATTCGGCCGAGTTGGATTCCGCGAGGACTGCGAACTGCTCGTCGCGATGATGGAGTCGCTTGGTACCGAGGGTCTGGAGCATTTGCGGCGGCAGCTTCGGGAGGGGCGACCGAGCGAGGCGATTGATACAGTCGGAATCCTTGCGCGAATAGATGTGGAGACTCTCGAACGCGTGCTTCCAGAGCGGATGCGCGAATGGAAGCGCTCGGCGCACGACCGCGTTGTCCGCCAACTCGCGTCGAGCGGGGCGGCCGATCGCGGCCGGCTGCTCCTGCAACTTTTCGACGGCATCGATGGGATGATCCGTCCGCTGGCCGTTGACGAGATCGGCATGGCCGGCGAGAAGACAGCCGATATGAGGCTCCTGCGCATCGCTGAAGGCGACCTGCCGAGCGGATCGACCGAATACTTGCGGCTAAAGGCGATCGAAGCGCTGGGCCGTCTCCGCACCTCGGGCGCGGAAGCGATCCTTCGTAAAGTCGCCGAGGCGCGAAAAACGTTCCGCTGGGCGAATCCATCGGAACTGCGAATTGTGGCGGCGCAGGCGATGGAGAAGATTGACCCGGAATGGATGCGCGACTTCGTGCCGCGATGCGGCCTCAACGTCGCCGAATTCTCGATCGAGCTTCTGGACAGCGATCCGACTTCATCGGCGATTCGCCAGCGGCGCTACCCGCGCCTGCGTCTCGAGCGCCCCGTTCCCGCGACGACAGTCAATTTGAAGGAGAATTGCCGCGTCGACATCGCGGAAATGGGACTCGGAGGCGGCGTTGCGGTTTGCGAGCAGAGCTTGCATCCCGGCAACGTGGTCGAGCTGCGAATGGCCGCCGCCCAGAAGACGATCAAAGCGCAAACCATCGTGCGCGACGCGAACACACAAGCTCGCGCCTTCGAGGTCGTGGACATCGATCTCGAAGAGCGGAGCAAGCTGCGCAAGCTGCTCGTTCAGCTCGGCAGCGTTCTCAAGCAGTCCTCGTCGAAAGAGCGCAACCGTCGCGCTGGCCGAACGATTCTCGCCAGCAACAGCTAACTGAAACCCGGCTGATCTTTCGCCGCCTATCTTGTCTTTTGCCTGGAGACCGAATTGGGCGCGCGGCCGTTTTCCGATCGGAGACAACCCAAAGTTACAGCCCATCCGACGAGCACTCCCACGCTGAGCATCGCGGCGATCCAGAATGCTTGCGGCTCGCGCCAGAGGCCCCACAAAGCCACGGATGCAAAGGCTATGGTGATCGCATAGCCGATCAATGCGACGCGTGTTGGACTCCAGCCGCGCGTAAGCATTCGGTCGGAAACGTGAAATCTGTCGCCGTATAGTGGGGAAACGCCTCCGGATGCTCTGCGGATGATTGCGAGAGCGCCATCCACCAACGGAAGTGCGGCGACCAACAGTGGAAAGAGCAATGCCGCCGGTGTTGCGTGGCTGGATCGCCAGAAATCGAGACTGAGGAACGCGATCGAGAGGCCGAGGCTTGTGCTCCCGGAATCTCCCAAAAATGCGCGGGCGGGCGGGAGGTTGTACCGAAGAAATCCTAGGCACGCTCCCGCGACGGCGGGCGCGAGCACGGCATGAAACAGATTCGCACTCGAGATGCCGGCCAACACAAAGGCGATTGCAATGATTGCTGCAACGCCAGCGGCAAGGCCGTCAGAACCATCCAAGAAATTCACCGCGTTCACAAACGCCACAACGAAAATCGAGGTGGCGATCAAATTCGCGACACCCACGCCCGACAAGGGCACGACCCAACCGTGGCGCCAGAGAAACGCCGCTGCCGCGAACTGTGCAGCGAGCCTGAACAAGATCGAAAGGCTTCGCACGTCGTCAATCAACCCCGCGACCCACACGAGCGCCAGCGCGGCGAGGAATGGCCACGAGCGCATCGCGACGCTGCGCTCGACGGCAAGAACGGCGGCCGAGATTCCGATGACGAGCGGGACACCGCCGAGACGCGGTATCGGCTGTGTGTGAATCTTAAGAGCTCCTGGGCGGTCTAGAAGCTGCCAGCGGTTGCATAGCCGAATCACGGGAGGCACGAGCAGCAGCGTCAGAAGGCACGCGAGCACTCCCGCGACGGCGCTTGCGCTCATCCGAGCAATCCGTGGACCGCGCGGCGAATGTGCCGCATTCGAAGGTGCACTGCTTTGCGCGCAAGTCCTCGAAGGCCGGATGACCGGAACGCTGCCGATGCGTCGCGAAGGTAAAGCCTTGCAAGGCCGCGAGAGATATCTCGGTAAAACAGCCGTGCGGCGGAGCCGTCGGCGATCTCGTCGGTAAGACTGCGAAACCGATCGAGAATCATTTCGGCCGCGTCGGGAGACGGAACTTCTCCAAAACCGCTCTCCGCGAGCAGCACCGGGCGCACTTCCACATGCGCGAGAGTGCCATCCTTGTGGAAACCAGCGACGGCAATCAGACCCTCCCGCTCGACCGGCGAAGCGATGTAGCCGGACGCAATGCTGCCCAGGCCGTAGAAGCAGAACGAAGGCGTGCAGGTCTGATCCGTGATGCGGCGCGCGCCGGCGATTCGGTGCGAGTGCGAAGCTGCGACAATTCCGAAGCCGAGCCTCGCGATGCCGTCCATGAGCTTTTCGTCGGAGGGATCCGGACGGTTCGTGCGAATACAGCCGCAATGTAGAAGTGCAATCGAGAAAATCGCACCAGCGGACCTGAGAGCTTCAGCAGCTTGCGACGCACGCGAAAGCGTCGCGGGCTCGACTCCTCCACGATTCCGGGTGGCAAGATCGCGCGACGCGCGAGCCGCGGCCCAGAATCCGACGCGCAGATTCCCGGGCCCTTGCCAGAGATGTGTATCCGGAAGGCAGCGAAGCGTGTTGCCCGCTCCAAGAGCGGCAATCCCGCGAGCGACGGCCGCGCGACGCGTGCGCTCGACTCCGGCCGCGCCGAAATCATAGCTGTGATTGTTTGCCAGACTGATGACGCGACATCCGATCGCTGCGAGGTATTCGAGCGCAGCCGCGGGGCCGGAAACGATCTGACCGAGGCCTTCCAGCGGACGCGCAGACAGGCCGTCAACGTCGAGCCCGGATTCGAGGTTCACGAAGGTCGAGTCGATGTCTTCGAAGTAAACTGCCAAGCCCCGCGCCGCAGATTCCCAGCCTCCGGAAGGAAGGGCCAGCGAGCCGGCGGGGAGAAAATCTCCTCCGATTGCCACTCGCGCCGCAATCGGTTCGTTGCGACCGGAACGCCAGAAAATGTAAGCGGGCGGACTCATGCGGGCACGCGGGAAAATACCCAGCGCCACACGCGCCTGCGTATGGGATGACGCCAGGCAAAAACGAGAATCACTGTGAGCAACAGGAGAATGGCGGCGCTTGCGGGCCGTTCGAGAGCGGAGGAACGAACTGCGGCCGTGCACACAGCCGGCAGAAACAGGAATACGCTTAAGACGGCCGCGGCCAGAATCGGTCCGCTTTTCTCAGGCAGCAACTGTGTGAACGGCACTCGATTTTCAACATGATAGGCGATCGATACGACCGCGTATCCCAGCGCAAGCGAAAACGCAGCAGTCGAGACGACTGCGAGTCCGCCCAGTCCGAACGGAGCTGCAAACCGGCCCGCCAGGGCGCCAAGAGCTGCATTCGAGACCGCGGTCATGATGCAGCCTATCGAAACCCAGCGAAGAGACCCGGTACCGAGGTCTTTGACAAGTTGGGAGTGTCGACGCGAGTCGAGCTCGTTCTCTATTGTTATCACGAAGGGCAGCGCGTGATGAACGCCGGTGCTTCGTCTGTCGAGCCCAGAATCGGCGCAGCTTAGCGCTTTCGCTTCCTATTTTCTTTTTTTGCCTTTTCTTGGAGAATGGCTCGGGAATTTCGCAGCTCAGTTGTTTCGCGAGGAGCATGCATGAAGGCGCTCATCACCAAAGACACTCCCGTCTCCGACGAAGTGTTGAACGCAATCGCTCACCTGCCCACGAAGAGCCTCCCGAAGATCATTGACGCCGAATTTTTCAAGAAGCTCTCCGATCGTGATTTCATGCGCATCGCATTTTTCCTCGCGAAGAAAGGCTACGAAGAAGGCGGCTCTCCTATCGGCGGCGTCGTGATCCACAACGAAACCCGCCAAATCCTCGGCAAGGGCCACAATACTCTCGTTCAGGAGAATCATCCCTACAATCACGGTGAAACTTCCGCAGTGAGGGACGCCGGGCGCCGGGATTTCAGCCAGGCGGCGATGTTCACCACGCTCAGCCCCTGCGACATCTGCGCGGCTCTGATCTACATGCGCCAATTCAATCGCGTCGTTGTCGGCGACGTCACGAACGCCTCCGGCAATGAAGAGTTTCTTCGAAAAAAAGGCGTCCGCGTGGACATCGTGGAAGATCCCGAGATCATTTCTTTCTATGCAAAGTATCGCAAGGAGAAGCCCGACCAGGACCTTGAGGACTGGAAAGGCCTCGCTGAAGTTCGTAAGGCGGCTCCGGCAAAAACACGTTCGTAACTCGCCTTCGTAAGGTCGCTCTAGACATCCTACAAGCTGGGGGTGTCATTTGATGTTCTTCGCGGGCCTTCAGGCACCTGCCTCGAGAAGCCCGTTGCCTCATGGCTGGCATGCCAGTCCCCAATTTCCGATTCCTGAGTGGTTTAAGGTCCTCTTGCTCGGCTATCCTCACACTTTCTTGGGCGTATGTTCGTGCCATTCATGATGCTACTTCGCGCCTTGTGATTCCGGTCCTCTACTCCCTCCTCGAACGTAAACCGAATCGCGCTTGATTTGTATGCTCTTGGACCCTCACCGAGTCCTCAAGTCAGCCTAGCCTCCTAACGGGCGGTTGCAGCGGCGTGTTTGATAGGATAGTTTTGCAACGCCCTGCCCGGGTGGCGGAATGGCATACGCGGGGGACTTAAAATCCCCTGTCCTTCACAGGACGTGTGGGTTCGACCCCCACCCCGGGCACCACGATACACCTCCGAGCGATGCCATTCGAACGCGTCATCTGGATTGTGCTCGATAGCGTCGGCATCGGCGAACTGCCCGACGCCGACGCCTACGGCGACGTGGGCCGCGACACGCTCGGCCACATCGCGCGCTCGCGCCCGCTGCACTTGCCGAATCTTGTCCGGCTCGGCCTGGCGAACATCAAACCGCTTGAGCACCTTACTCCCCCGGCGCGCCCCGCGGGAAGTTTCGGAAAAGGCGCGACGGTTTCGCCGGGAAAGGACACCACAACCGGTCACTGGGAGATGGCGGGAATTTGGCTCGACCAGGCGTTTCCGGTCTATCCCCACGGCTTTCCGAAGGAACTGATCACGGAGTTCGAGCGGCGCATCGGCCGGCACACGCTCGGCAACAAGCCTGCTTCAGGCACAGAGATTATCAAGGAGCTCGGCGAAGAGCACGTGCGCACCGGCTTCCCGATCGTGTACACATCCGGCGACAGCGTTTTCCAGATCGCGGCGCACGAGGATGTCATCCCAATCGCCGAGCTGTATCGAGAATGCGTAATCGCCCGCGCTCTGCTCGACGGGCCCAATCGAGTGGGCCGCGTGATCGCGCGCCCGTTCACCGGTACGCCGGGAAATTTCCGCCGCACCGAGCGCCGCCACGATTATGCTGTCGATCCGCCGCGCCCGATGCTGCTCGACGTTCTCGCCGACCGCAAGATTCCCGTGTTTGGTGTCGGCAAAATTCACGACATTTACGACGGCCGCGGCGTCGAGGATTACGTCACGACGAAGAACAATGCGGACGGAATGGCCAAGCTCAGCGAATCACTCGCGCGCAGACCGAGCGGCCTGATCTTTGCCAACCTCGTCGATTTCGACATGCTTTACGGCCATCGCAAGGACGTGGAAGGCTTCGCACGCTCGCTTGAAGAATTCGACGCGCTTCTCGGCCCGTTTCTGTTGGAACTCAAATCCACTGATATGCTGATGATCACCGCCGATCACGGCTGCGATCCCGATCCCGTGAACCCGACCACCGACCATTCGCGCGAGTACGTCCCGATCCTCACGTTCAGTCCGGGATCGAAAGGCGGCACGAATCTCGGCGTGCGCTCGACGCTTTCTGACATGGGCCAGACTGTCGCCGAGAATTTCGGCGGTTCAATCCCGCATGGCAGAAGTTTTTTGACGCAAATCTGAAAGCGGCTTCTAGGGTGTCTGGCCCGGGATGATTCGGAGGACCAAAGGTTCCGGGGCCGGCGGGGTTTCGACAATCTCATAGCTTCGCTCTAGCAACCGCTTCGCTTCCTTTGCTCGTGATTCTGAATTGTAGTGGATTCTACAGAGTGGCTCGCCCGCCTCGACCTTATCTCCGATCTTCTTGTGCAACGCGATTCCCACAGCCGGATCGATCGAGTCTTCCTTCTTTTCCCGCCCGCCGCCCAGTATCACAGATGCCGTTCCAATATCTTCGCATCGGATCGCGCCCACGTAGCCAGTCTTTGCGCTGACAAATTCGAGCGTGTACCTGGAATCAGGCAGTTGCGCGGGGTCGTCGATCGCGCGCGGATCGCCGCCTTGCAGTTCGACCATCTGGCGAAATTTCTCGAGTGCCTGTCCCGAATCAATCAGTTTCGCAGCGAGCTGCCTACCTTGTGCGATTGTGTCAGCGCGCCCACCCAGATGGAGCATCCAGGCGCCGAGTTCGAGACAAAGCTCCCGCAAGTCTTCCGGACCGCTTCCGAGCAATATCTTGATGCACTCCTGGACTTCAAGCGCATTGCCTACGCGAAGGCCGAGAGGCTGGTTCATATTCGTGATTAGCGCCACCATTTTCTTTCCCATGCGCTGCCCGGTTTCGACCATCAGCTCTGCGAGAAAGGCGGCTTCCTTCTCCGTTTTCATGAATGCGCCCGAGCCGGTTTTCACGTCCAGTACGAGACCGTCAATGCCCTCCGCCAGTTTCTTGCTCATGATCGACGCGCAAATCAGAAACGGGCTTTCGACCGTACCGGTCACATCTCGCAGAGCGTAGAACTTTCGGTCCGCTGGAGCGATTTCTGCGGTTTGACCGATCATCGCGCAGCCGCACAGCCGCAGCACTTCGCGGAAGCGTTCGATCGAAAGATCGACGCGGAAGCCGGGAATCGATTCCAGCTTGTCGAGTGTGCCGCCCGTGTGACCGAGTCCGCGTCCGCTGATCATCGGGACGATTACGCCTGCGGCTGCCGCCAAAGGCGCGAGCACGAGCGAAGTTTTGTCGCCTACGCCGCCCGTCGAGTGCTTGTCCACTTTGGCTGCGGCGAACTCCGAGAGGTCGAGGACCTTTCCGGAGTGCAGCATCGAATCCGTGAGTGCGGCGGTCTCCGCACGCGTGAGCCCGCGGAGCAGAGCAGCCATCAGCCAAGCCGAAACCTGATAGTCGGGAATCTGGCCGCGCGTGTAGCCGTCGACGAGATGCGCGATTTCGGCTCGCGAAAGCTCGTGGCCGTCGCGTTTTTTGCGAATTACGTCGGCGATTCGGATTGCGCCGGATTCGGAAGCTCCGCCGGAATCGTTCACTGGAGGCGGAACCCCTCGGGCAGTAGGGCGGTGATGGGCTGTTCCGTCCATCCTTTCGCGCCGAGGAAATACACGACGGCCTTGGGACCAAACTCGTAGATCACCTGCCGGCAAGCCCCACAGGGTGAGCAAGGCGCATCGTGATCGTTGACGATCGCGATCGCGCGGATTTCCATCTTCGGCCCGATCCGTGCCACAGCGGAAAATACGGCGGTGCGCTCGGCGCAGTTCGTCACGCCGTAGGAAGCGTTCTCGACGTTGCATCCGGTGACTATTTCGCCGCTGCTGGTAAGTAGCGCCGCCCCTACTTTGAAGTGCGAATACGGCGCATAGGCGTTTTTCATAGCGTCCTGGGCGGCTTTGAGGAGCTGGTCACGGGTCGTGTTCGGCTCGGGGCTGGACATGATCTGCTCGCTTCGGGAATCCGGAGTAGCGTAGTAACATTTGCCTACTATGTCGAGCCGAAACTCCCCTGTCGAAAGCAAAACGGCCATGCAGAGCTGGCAGGCGATCGCTGCGATCATCGACCACACGCTGCTTAAGTCCGAGGCCACACCGAACCAGGTCGTTCGGCTTTGCGACGAAGCGCGCGAGTATGGCTTCGGCTCTGTGATGGTCAATCCGTGTTACGTATCGCTTGTGAATTCTCAGCTTTGCGGCAGCAATGTGAAGATCGGCGCGGTCGTCGGCTTCCCGTCAGGCGCCACCTTGACGAACGTGAAAATCTTCGAAGCCAATGAGTGCATGAAGCGCGGCGCGCGCGAGATCGACATGGTCATGAACATCGGCGCACTCAAGGGCGGTGATAGGGAACTCGTTCAAGGTGAGATTCGCGCGCTCGCGGAAGCAGTGCATGCGCAATCTTCGCTGCTGAAGGTCATCCTCGAGACCTTTCTCCTCACCAACGCCGAGAAAGTGATCGCCTGCGAACTCGCCGAGAAGGCTGGCGCCGACTTCGTGAAAACCTCGACAGGATTCTTGGGAGGAGTCGCAACTGTGGAAGATGTTGCGCTGATGCGCCGCACAGTCAAAATCGGTGTGAAGGCCTCGGGCGGCATCCGAACCGCTGCCGACGCGCGCGCGATGATTGACGCTGGCGCGAACCGCCTCGGCACGAGCAGCGGCGTGAACATCATTCGCGAGATTCGTGGGGAATCCGCCAGTCAGAAGTAAGTCCTCATATTGGCGCGGCCATGCCGCAATCGCTGGTGTTTCCGGGTTCCGCCGGTTGTGATTCCGTTGTATCATTTTCGCGGATGGCTAACGATCGCGCGGACCTGAAGCGTCCGATCACCGCATGGATCGGCGAAGGGGCCGGCTGGCTCCTGCGTCACGTCGTCACCGCTCTCACCGCCACCGGCATCACCCCCAACATGTTTACGTATCTTGCCCTCATCGTGAACTCGTGTGCTGCGGCGCTGTTTGCGATGGGGCAGTTCGGCTACGCGGCGGGTGCGCTGTTCCTAGCGGCGTTCCTCGACATGGCTGACGGCCAGGTCGCGCGCCGCTCCGGCCAGGTGACGGCTTTCGGCGCGTTTCTCGACTCGACGCTCGACCGCTACTCCGATCTCGGCCTCTACATGGGTCTCGTCGTCTACTACACGCTGATCGGCCGCAATTTCTACATGGTCCTCGCCGCAATCGCGATGGCAAGTTCGTTCATGGTCAGCTACTCTCGCGCTCGCGCCGAATCGCTGATCCCGCTTTGCAAGGTCGGATTTATGGAGCGGCCCGAGCGCCTCGTGCTGCTGATCCTCGGCGGGATGTCCAACCGGATGGCGCCGGCCCTCTGGGTGATTTCGACAATCTCAACTCTTACTGTCATACATCGCGTTGTCTACACGTGGCAGGAGCTTCGCGCCGGCCGCTCGCTCCCGGAAGCCAGCGTTTCGCAGCTCTCTTAGCTCCTTCCCTGCGCCTTCATCGCTTCCTCAACCGGCGCCGATACGATTTCCCACACTCGCTCGCGCAACTCGTCTGCGTCCGCAGGGCGGATGTCGGATGTCTCGATCGTGTCGTGTATGTACACCGTGATTTTTCCCGGATGCAGCATCCAATGGCCGGTGCGGAAGAATTCGTACGAGCCGACAATGCTCATCGGCACGATCGGCACTCCGAATCGCTGCGCCATCTTGAAGACGCCCTTCTTGAATTCCTGCACGTGACCGTCGCGCGTCCGCGACCCTTCGGCGAACGCGATGAGGCTGATGCCGTTGTCGAACGCCGCCTTCGTCAGGCGGTTCATCCTCTGCAGTCCATCGCGGCTCGGCGCTTCCGGCACGGGAATGTTTCCTCCAAACCGTCCCATGATCCAGCCGTAGACGGGCACCTTGAAATGCGATTCCAGCTCGATCCCGCGCACAAATTGCGGAATCGCCGAATAGATCACGAAGGGATCGAAAATATTTACGTGGTTGCAAATGAACAGACTTGTGCGCTCGGGATCGAAGCCAGGCGCGCGCCGGACTTCGAATTTCACTCCCGCGATGCGCAAAATGTTCCGGAAAAACCAGCGTTGGGGCCAGTCGTTTTTCCGCGGGTCGACTATCAGTCCCAAGAAAAACAATATTGACCCGACGACGAAAAAATGAATCACGCTCGCCGCCCAGAGCACCGCCGAGCGCACCGCCAGCAGCGCATTCCTCATACGATGACGTCCAGCGCCGAAGGTAGCACTTCGACCGACCGGCATTTCAGTCGCATTACTTCTCCATCGACGATCACGTTCACCGGCTCCGCGAGGTCGAGCTCGATGCTCTTGACCGCTGCGCGCGACGCCAGTGGATGACGGATGTGCGTGCCGCTAAAAAGCGTCGGAAAATTCCAGATCAGCCGCAGCCGTCCGATCGGCGACCAACGAACGTATTCGATTCGGCCGCTCGATGGATCCGCATTCGGTGCGATCATCATGTTTCCGCCTGTAAACTTGCTGTTGCCGAACGCAAGGAATAGGCACGGACGCCTGTCCCACTCGGTTGCGTCATCCAACCGGTGCGGAAACGCGGCGTGCTCGAGCCGCGCCAGCCGCGCGAAAACGCCGAACACATAGCCGATCTGCCCCCATCCTTTGAACCTGCGGTTCGCGACTTCTCCCGCCTCCGCCGCAAATCCGAGATTCAGCATGTTGATGAAATAAATGGCGCCGTCCGCGTGGCGCAGCCGGATCACGTCGCACGGCCGTCGCCGCACTTCGCGCAGCGCCTCGATCGTGTGCTCGACGCCGCGCGTAGTGAAATCGCGCAGAAACGAATTGCCCGTCCCGAGCGGCAGAAAACCGAGCGCCGCGCGGCCTTGCGTCTCCGATTCCGGGAAAATTCCGTTGACGATTTCAAACGACGTGCCATCGCCTCCGACCGCGAGAAAATTTCGGAATCCCCGCGCATACGCGGCGCGAGCGAGCTCGGTCGCGTCGCCCGGCCTCGTCGTTGTCGCGACTTCTAGCTCGATTCCAATCTTGCGAACTCGATCGAGCGTCGCCGGCGCCAGTTTTCCGCAGCGACCGCTCCCCGCCGCCGGGTTGACGACCGCAAAGAATTTCTCGCTCACCGTGGGCGATCCCCGGGGCTCTTGTGGCGCGCGCCGGTCACAGCGGATTCACCGCCTCGCGGCCGAGTTTGCTCCGAATTTCGCCCGCCAGTTCCGCGCGTTTGATCTTCATCGACGCCGTGCGCGGAAAGTCCTGCTCCCAGACCACATATCCGCCGGCGCGCTTGTAATTCAGCAATCGCCGGTTGCGCTCGGAAATCTCCGCCACCAGCTTTTCCGAAATCGGCTTCCCGCTCTCCGGACGAATCACAAGCACCAGCTGCTCGCCTGTCATCTTTCGGTCGTGCCAAATGTAGTTGGCAGCAACCACGCACGATTCCTTTACCGGCAACCCCTCGAACACGGCCTCGATCTCCTCCGGGTAAACGTTTTTCCCTTCTTCAGTGACGATCATGTTCTTCGCGCGTCCCATCAGCCGCAAATGGCCCGCTGCGTCGATTCGGCCGAGATCGCCTGTCATCAGCCACCCGTCGACGATCGTCTCCGCTGTCAATTCGGGATCTTCGAGGTAATGCGACATCACAGTCTTGCTTCTCACCGTGACTTCGCCGATGCCGTCCTCGCGGGCGTTGAGGATGCGAATCTCCATTCCGTGCACCGGCCTGCCGACCGTGTCCGGCAGGAACGGTTGCAGATCGTTCAGCGTGATCGCCGTACACGCTTCCGTCGTGCCGTAGCCGTTGTAGATGGGAATGCCGAGATCGTGGAAAAACTCGATGATCGTCGGTTCGGTGAACGCGCCGCCCACCAGCAGCGCGCGGAGTTCGCCGCCGAAGGCCTGGTGAATTTCTTTCAGCAGCATGCGGCTCACTCGTGGACGCGCCCGCCGCCATGTCAGCGCGCGATTGATTCGGATCAGGCCCCCTAGCGCGCGTCGCTTCATCGGCGCGAGCGCCGCGAATCGCTCTTCGAGGCCTTTTTGAAGGCTCTTCAAGATCAGCGGCACCACCGCCATGTACGTGATCTTGTATCGCGTGAACGCGTCGCGTATGTACTCGGGCCGGAGCGTCCGCAAATGGACCACAGTGCCGCCGCCCGTGAACGGCATGATGAAGCCGCCCATGAAATCGATCGCGTGATTGGTGGGAATGATGCTCAGGTACCGCGCGCCCGGCCAGAACGGAAATACCGGAGCCACCGTCATGCACTGCTCCAGATAATTTTCGTGGGTTAGCACGCAGCCCTTCGGCCTTCCCGTCGTGCCCGACGAATAGACAATGCACGCAGCGTCTTGGCGTTTGCGCGGCACGAATACCGGCTCTTGCGAGCTGCGAAAGTTTTCCCACCGCTTCGCCCCCGCCAAATCGGCGTTTGCCGGTGCTTCCGTGACGAGCACTGTGGGCACCGCGAGCGACTTGAACTCCGGTGCCTGCACGATCGCCCGCCACAAGTGGTATTCGACGATCAGCACTTCGGCCTTCGAATGCGCCAGCAACGCCACTTGCTCACGTGGCGAGAGCTTGTAGTCCAGGGGAATCAGAACCCCGCCGCAATAGAAAATCGCGTAGGCCGAAATCGGCCATTTCGACTGATTCGTCATCAGAATCGCCGCGCGCGAGCCTTCGCGGAATCCGGCATCCTGCAAGGCGCGCGCCAGCGGAAGTACGGCGTCACTGAATTGCCGGTATGTGAGTCGCGCTTTTTCGCGGTCGCGGTCGGCCTCGATCAGACAGATTTCGTCCGGCCAGCGCTCAATTGCCGCTTGCAGAGATTCACCCAAGCAGTTGTATTGATTGAGGTCAAGCATCACAGGCGAGACTGGATGCGCTCTGCGAGTGTCTTAAAGTCGCTCACGCCCTGTAACTCGTAGTCCGGCAGCTCGATGTGGAAATGTTGCTCGATGCGCGTGAGCAGGTCAAGCGCTTGCAGGCTGTTAATCCCCAGCTTCTTGAAGAAGTCGTCGCCGGCGTTGAGCTCCGCGCGCGGCACTTTGAAATGCTCGGACGCCAGCCGCAAAATTTCGTCAGTCGTTTTCTCGAGAGGGTTCATCTGCTTAATCTTGCCACAATTTCAGGTTGCGTTCGCGTCGCCGCGGGGATCGAACATTTCACGGCAGGTAGGGCAGGGCATCAGTGCTTTCGACGAACTTCCGCAAACCGGCTTCGACGGCGGGTCTCGTAAACAGCTCGCAGAAAACATCGATTTCGCGCCGCAGCTCTTCGTGCGGGATCGGCTTGATGAAGCGCTTGGCGGCGATCGCCGTCCCGCGGTCAAATTTGCCGATTTGCGCTGCTGTCGCACGCGACACGCGCAACGCATCGCCTTCGGCGGTTACTTGGCTGACGAGTCCGACCGATTGCGCTTTCGCCGCGTTAATGCTGCGGCCCGTAAGCAATAAATCCCGCACAACGGCATTGCCGGTATCGCGCTTCAGTCGCGGAATCCCGCCGAATCCCGGAATCAGTCCCAGCCGCAGCTCCGGAAAGCAGAATCGCGCCATTTTGTCCGCGACGATCAGATCGCACGTCAGCGCCAGCTCGAACCCGCCGCCGAACGTCACGCCATGCACCGCAGCAACCGTGGTGAGCGGCGCCGCGTCGATCGCATTCATCACGCGGTGAATTCGTTCCAGAAAATCGCGGACGGCAGAGGCGCGCTCGGCCGCGCGCAACTCCTGCGAGCGCTCGTACAATTCGCGCAGATCGGCGCCCGCGCAAAATCCCTCCGCTCGCGCGCTGGAAATGATCAGCGCGTGCGCATCTCGCTGCAACGATTCGAGCGCCGCGGCGAATTTCTCGAGCTCGCCGAGCGCGGCCAATCCGATCTCGTTGCACGGCGCGCGGTCGAGCACCAGCTCGATCGTCCCAGCGCTGACCTGCCAGGAAAGAGTCTGCCCTTGAAAACTCTTCATGCAGGCCTCTTCTGGTACAGGCCTTCGATTTCAGCGGCGAAACGCGCGGCAATAACGTCGCGCTTCAGCTTGCCATTGGCCGTGAGCAACCCGCTCTCGATCGTGAACGGTTCCATTGCAATATGGAATGCGCGAATCTGTTTGTAGTGTGGCAAGCGAGTGTTGAGTGCGTCGAGCGCGGTCTGCACTCGCTCCCGGCGCAGGCCGTTCGACGTGCCGTTCGTGCCCGCGGCCGTCACAATCGCGGCAAGAAAGCTTCGCTGATTGCCGAGCAGCATCACGTGCTGCGCTTCCGGCAATCGCGCGGCGATCGCCTCTTCGATCGGCTCTGGCGCGATGTTGTGGCCCGAATTCAAAATGATCAGATTCTTGATCCGGCCCGTGATTCGCCAGTTGCCGCTTGCGTCGGCGTCCCCTTGGTCGCCGGTGTGAAACCATCCGTCGGCGAGTGCCTTGGCAGTTTCTTCCGGCCGCCGCCAATAGCCCGGGAAAATGTTGGGGCCCTTGACGAGGATCTCGCTGTTGTCGCCAAGCGTCATTTCGATTCCCGGAATTGCGGGACCGACGCGTCCGGCCACGAAATGGCGCGGGTCGTCCATCGTGCAGATCGCTGTGGTTTCCGTGAGACCGTACACTTGAAGAACCGGAATGCCGAGCATCATGAAGAACATCTGCGTTTCGACTGCCAGCGGCGCCGATCCGCAAATCAGCGCCCGAAGATTCGGGCCGCCGATGCTCTTGCGAATTCTGGGGAAAAGCAGCTTGTTCGCGATCCACAGAAAGAAAGAGTCGAGCCGCTCGCTGCGCCCCGCTTCCCGCCGCAGATATTCTCTTTTGGCGCGGGCGAAGATTCGATTGGCGAACCCGCTCTTCGCGATCGATTCCTCGACTTTTGTCCGCACGCGCTCGAGCAGCGTCGGCACGTTCAGAAAATAGTCGGGCTGCGCGAGCTTCAATTCGTCGGCAAGCTTGTTCAGATCGGTCGAAAGCGTCAAAATGCTCCACCGCGTCAGCGCCGTCAGCATCAGGATCCACGAGCCTGCGAAGCACACGGGAAGGTAGTGGAAAATTCGGTCAGGTCCAGCGCTCGAGCCCATCAATTGATCGAGTCGGGCATTCGTGCACCACAGCATGTGGTTCACATTGCGCGCGTTGAGCACCACGCCTTTGGGCTCGCCGGAAGTCCCTGACGTGTAGATGATCGTCACCGCATCGTGATCGGCGTGATGGACCGGCGGCGCGGGCGTTCCGATTCGTACCTGAAAGGCCTCTTCGATCGGCACCACAGGAGGACCGCCCGGCCACGCGTTGCGAATCGTCGAAACGAGACTTTGATCGCAAACAATCAGCGACGGCATCGAATCCTTCATCATTCCGACGAGTTCTGCGGGTGCCTGCCTCACGTAGAGCGGAACCGTAACTAGTCCCTCGGCCATCATTGCGAGGTCGAGCGCGGCCCAGCGCACGCTGTTCGGCCCGAGCAACACGCATCGATCGCCGGGATTGAGCCCGCGCCCGGCCAGAAACCCGCGCGCTTGCTTCACCATCACGAGCAGTTCGGCTGCCGTCGTGGCAACGAGCCGCCCGTCGCGCACTTCGCGCATCACCGGTGAGTTTCGCGCCTGCTCGAGGCGCGTCAGAATATCTTCGACGAACGTCATGCGGCCACGGCTCCGGCGTGTTTTTCGAGCAGGCCGCGCAATTCCGGACTCAGCGGCGGCAGATATTCCTCCCAGCTGAGGACGCCCTTGCGAATGGGGAATTCCGGATACTGCCGCGCGACGTTCTCTTCAAGATAGACGCCCATCCGCGCCATGGTTCGAAGATTGCGCGCCACGGTGCAGGCCATGGCATTGCGAATCTCGTCGGCTTCCGCATCGAGAGCTTCGAGCGCTGCGACGATCTTTTCCGCAAGATCTGGCTCATCGACCTTCATCAGGAGGTGTTCGTGTCCGCGGTCGCGCATCAGATTGTGGATGCGTTCATCCATTGTGACGCCCGCGGACGGCACGCCTGTGGGCATCGACGAAACGATCGCGTGGAAGCGCGAGGAGAGCATCCGGTCGCACTGCCGCAAGATGCTCACGATTTCGTACATGTTGAGCTGATCGGACCCAAAGATCGGCGCGCCGCCGATTTTTTGCGCGATGCGTTCGCACGCGTCGCGATCCAGCATCTCCATGGCGACGAGCACCAGGAACACCGAACGCTGCTTGCGATAACCTTCAATTCCTCGGGCCATCTCCGAGAGATACTTCTCGTATGCGGCGTCGACGTCGCGCCCCGAGCGATGAAAATAAATTGTCCGGTAGTGGCTCGATTTGTACGCGCCGCCGGTCGCGTGAGCCATCCACTTCACGAGCGACGGCTTCACCGGCCACCAGAAGGGGTTGATCGGGCAAACCGCGAGCACGGGTGTTTTTCCGTCCCATCCCGCGCCGCGGAGCGCCTTTCGCCCGTACTCGGAAGTCAGGGGCTCGAATGTCCACGCTGTATCTGTTCCCAATTCCGTCGCGACGCCCATCTTGCCGAGCACTTCCTGCGATTCGATGTTCCGCGTAATTACCACCGAATCGCGGCAATATCGCCGGACCATTTTCTGCAGTGACGCATCCATTTGCCCCGCTTCGGCGCCGTATCCGATGCTGAGCTTGTTCTGCACCGACGCAATTCCTAGCGACCCGATCATCATCGCCGTCAGCGCATTGGCGAACTTGCTCTTGAACATCGATCCCTCGCACGCGATCACGCCGTGATTTTCGCGGACCTCTCTGTGAAGGAACGGCGGGTACACATCCGGCAGATGGACTTGCCGCGCGTCGCCAAAATATCCACGCGAGAGATCGAAATCCTGCGTCATCACGCTGAACGCGACATTTTCCGGCCCGAGAATTCGCCGCACCTGTCGCAGAATTTCTTCCACGCGGATGTCAGAGCCGGTGTTGCGCGTCCCGTTGTAACCCGCGAACAAAATCTTCAGCTTCTCGCCGGACCTCCACGGCTTTCCCGCGCCGAGCATCCATTGCAGCTTATTCAGCTCAACCAATGCGCCGACCCATCCCTGTAGCAACAGGTCCATCATCGGCATGAATCCCTTGCCGCGGCGACGCGCGGAGCGGCTGGCTCCATTGCGGCGCTCGTCTTGGATTGCGACGGCAAATCGCTGAATTTGTAAGTGAAGTTGTTGTCGCGGCTGAATCGCAGGAGCGGATAGCAGTACTCCGAAAATTTCGCCGGTCGTGCGCCCATCTCCGAAACCACGCGCCTGTTGTCAAACACCGTGTTCCACACGAGGTAGGGAAGGAACACTTTCAGCAATGTCGCCAGCCCGCCGATCTTTCCCGCGCGTCCGGCGAGCGAGTTGATTACCTTCGAGGAGGTGCCTTCGAGGCTCGGCATGTATGCTGGTCCGCGCTTGCCCTGCGCCTTCGCCAGCGCGTCCGTGAGTTCGACAAACGCTTCCGACTCAGCTCCCGACGACAAATGATAGATCTCATGCGCCGGCCGATCTTTCTGATGTAGCGTGGCGATCGACCCCGCGACGTAATCTACCGGCACGATGTCAATCTTGTCGTTCGGTCGAAACGGCAGCACCGGCAGCCCCGCCAGAAACACAAACGCGCGCACCATCTCGAACTGATTCGTCTCCTGCCGTCGGCTATCGCCTAACACAATACTCGGTCGAAAAATCGTCCTTGGAACGTCGTGCAGTAGCTGGCGCACCATGTGCTCGCAGAATTTCTTCGTGCGCGCGTAGGGATCGTATTCCGACCGGTTCCAATCGATCGCCGAATCTTCTTCCACCACCTCATCCGCTCGCTCTCCCGCCACGGCGACAGTGCTCACATGGCTGAATCGGCGCAGCCCGTGATCGTCTCTCGCGCGCATCGCCAGCTGAATCACTTCCAGCGTCCCGCGCAAATTCACGTTTAGACACGATTTTTCTGATTTCCGGTTGAGCGACGCCGCGCAATGAATCACCGAATCCGTCGATCGCACGAGCTGCCGGTACTCATCCTCCGCCAGCCCGAATCGCTCTACGGTCAAGTCGCCGCGAAAAACCTGCATCCGCTCGTGGAAAAATCCGTCAAACCGCGGAAAATCCATGTGCAGCTGCAGCGCATGCCACAACCGCAGTTTTGCTTCGTGCGCATCGCGCGCGCGCACTAACACGTTGAGCGGCTCTCGATGATCCGCGAGCAATTTCGACGCAACGTGCGCACCGATGTAGCCGGTGATGCCGGTCAGAAAGATGGACACTGTTCTTGGATGTCAGGTCGTCGCCGATGGCGATGCCGCTGCCCCGGCGGCGTTTGCTTCGGAGTGAGCCGCAAAGGGCACATGGCGCCGCGGGCCCGTTTCCGGCGGTCGGCCCTCGATCAAAGGATAGCACCACTTTCGCAGCGCCGGAATGTGGACGTTGATCCAGTAATCCCACCAGTCGAGCGATCGCGTGTCGTAGCTAAACGCTGCCTGCTCCTCGGCCGTTAGCGCCGCGCTCAGCCGTTCGATATTCGCCGCCTCGAACACGTGGTCGTTGCGCAAAATGAACGGCTCGAACAGATCGATCAGCTTGATCACCTTCTCCAGCTCGCGCTCCTGACGCGCCAGCGGCGCCCGCTCGAAAATCGGCCCGACAGTTCGATTGATCGCCTGCACCAAGATTCTCTGCGCCGGCGCCGAGAGCGTCTCGTAGCGCGCCTTCGACACCGGAATCGCATCGAATCGCAGCCGCAGCTTGTGATGGAATCCGTCCTGCGCCCGATAGAACTTCCGGTGCCCGAGGCCGGTCAATTCAATAGACCGCCGCATGTCGCACGGATTCGCCACGGAAGTTGCCAGGTGATACATCTGCTCGTGCCGCCGCTCGACCAGCGCCGCGCCGATCAGCGTCATGCCGCAGCAGACAATGTCGACGGGAATCAAATCGAGGCACTTGCTCTCGTTCGTAGGCAGCTGTCGGAAAAATGTTCCGAGCAAATACGAAAGCGACGCTGACGTGTTCACGCCCTCATTCCATCCGCAGAATGGCTTCTCGACCGACGATTCCACGATCGACGGCCGCACCACCGCAATCGCAACACCCGGGTTCGCATCGATATAGTCACGAATCAGCGATTCCGAAAGGCTCTTGGTGAACGTATACGTATTCGGCCAGCCGAGTTCCTTGGCGCGCTGCGTTCCCGCGTCGACGAGCGTTTGCCGCACCCATCGGACGCGATTCTTCCGAATCTGATTCTCGAGCGCCGTGCCGCGCAGGTCTTTCGCCGCGTGACGCTTCCCGAGCGCCTGTTTGCGCAGCTCGCTCGTCACCTCCGGCGATTCCGAGCGCGCCTCGATATCGCGCGCCGCCGCTTCGAGTGAATCCCACTCTCTCTTCGCGTCGAAACCGGCCAACCCGCGCGGCGTGTAATTCTTCGGCAGCTCTTCGAGCATTCGCCCGTCGCGCTGACCGACCGCGTAGCACGTCGAGAGATGCAGCAGCGCCGCATGATCGCATCCGCGCAGGAATTCGAGCAGGTACGCCGTTGATCGGACGTTCATCGTTAGCGCATCCCGGAGGTCCGGATTGAAATCCGTGAGCCCCGAGCTGTTGACGATCAGATCGAGCGATCGTGCCAGCCGCTGCCGCACCTCGGGCGCAAGCCCGAGGCCGGGCTTACTCGCGTCGCCTTCAATCACCTCCACTCGCGCGCGCAGGAAATTGGCGAACCGCTCGCCGTGCGCTTCGGCCAGCGCCGCAAACACCGGCGACTCCTCCACCATTCGCTCGAACCGCTGAATCGACGTCGCCGCGCGATGGCTGCGGATCAGCAGATACACGCGCCCGATTTCCGGCAGGTCCGTCAGCAGATTGGCGAGCCACACCTTGCCGATGAATCCCGTTCCACCGATCAGGAGGAGCTGTTTTCCGCGCAAGGCCCGCCGCACCGAAAACGTCGCGCCCGCCCTGTTCCCGTCGAATTCCACTACCGGCACGCTGATTGTCTGCGACTCGCGCTTCGCCGGACGAATCGTCTGTTCGAGCACTTCCGGCTTTTTCGTGAATCCGAGATCCCGCAGCAGCCGCTCGCGGGACACCGTTCCATCCGGCTCTTCCCGCAACTTCGCGAACGGTCCCCGCGGTCGAATCACCGGATCGAGCAAACGCCCCGTCGCGATGCCGTCCCTGAAATCGAGCCGGTTCGATATGATCCGCTCGACTCCGAGATGCCGCGCGAGCGGCCGCATGATGTGGTCGAGCGCCTGGCTTACCAGCACCACTTCGGCGCCGGTTGCCTGCACCTGTCGCAGCCTCTCTACACCGCGCTCCTTCAGGTGCGGTTGCAGGTGATACTGAAAGAATTCCTCGCCGAGAGAATCAAGCCGGTCGCGGCTCTCGCCTCGCAGTACCGCATGCATCACACGGGTCGCAAATGCCCGGTCGCTCGCATAGAGAAGCGGCCGCGTCACCGCCATCAGCGCCATCAGTCCGCGGCGCGACCAGCGTTCTAAGAACGTTTGCGCATGCCAGGTGAAAAAGCCCACAGGCCGGACGGCCGTGAGGTTCAGCAAGCTCCCCTCGACCCGCCAGTAAACCAGCGGGCGGTCGGAGCGGTACCCGTGCCCGTTTGCCGGCGGCGAGTTGGCTTGCGTGGTGGTCGATTGGGACAAAGCCATGCTTACAGTATGCAATATGCGAGAGTTGTCAGGGACAGTCGCAAATTAGCACGCCTCTCGCGCACCAATCAAGCAACGTGGCAGAGCCAGGAGTGGCTGTGCCTATCCGGTGTTGCGGGTGCCCCACTCTCGCCTTGTGAGGGTGGGTCCCTTGCAGCGCGTCGCCCATTCGCTCCACGCGACCGCCGCCGATTGTTGTAGCGCCGGCGTCTCGCCGGCGAATTTCCGCCGCGCTGGCAAGGTCATAACCATCATCGGAGACGTCAGCACTTCGAAATCGTTCTCCTGAGTAAACGTTGTGCTCTTCGTAGGGGCACGCCTGATGGGGCCTTCAGATCGGAGGTTACCCGGACCTGCGGGATCAGTGGTGTCCGGCAAGTTTGCATGGCGCGATGCTGCCCAACGTCTCCGCGCGCACATCTACCTCCCGTGGAGTGCGGCGGCCTGACCGCCGTCAGGCGGGCTTGCCGCCGCTGCATTTGTGCATGCTGTCACTTTCCTCGAGGCATTCATTGCCCCGCCTTCACCTTCGCAATCCACTCATTCGTACGCTCGTCGAGAACGTCCAGCGGCATCGCCCCGCCATCGATCATTTCATCGTGGAACGCCCGGATGTCGTACTTGCCTCCCAATTCTTTCTTCGCGCGCTCTCGCAGCTCGAGAAATTTGAGCTGTCCGATTTTGTAACTGAGCGCCTGCCCGGGCCACGCAATATATCGGTCCACCTCCGCCTGCAGATCCGCTCCCTCTTCCAGTGAATTCTCCTCGAAATACTTCACCATCTGTTCGCGCGTCCAGTGTTTGTAATGGACCCCCGTGTCCTCGACCAACCTAGCCGCTCGGAATAGCTCGCTCCCCAGCCGCTCAAAATCGTTGGCCGGCTGCTGATAAAACCCCACTTCCTTTCCCAAGCGCTCGGCGTAGAGCGCCCAGCCTTCTCCATAGGCGTTGTAGTAGGTATGCCGCCGAAATGCGGGCAGATCCGTCATCTCCTGCGCGATCGATCCTTGCAGGTGATGTCCGGGCACTCCTTCGTGATAGGCGGTTGACTCCATCTCAGGCAGACTGCGATGCTCGAAATCGCCCGTGTTCACGTAAACACGGCCCGGCCGCAAACCGTCGGGCGTGCCTTGCTGATATTCCGCACCCGCAGCTTCCTTCTCGCGAAAAGTCTCGACCGGCACCACTTCGAGCCGCGCTTTCGGCAGGACGCCGAAAAGTTCCGGGAGCTTGGGCAGCATCTGGGCAATGAACTTCCGGTACGTGTCCAGAACTTGCTCGCGCGACGACGCCATCATTTTCGGATCGCGCCGGATCGCTACTCCGTACGCTTTCCAGTCCGCGTACCCCTGCTGCTTTGCGATGGCGTTCATCTGCTCTTCGATCTCTTTCACCTGCGCCAGACCCAGTTCGTGAATCTGCTCCGGAGCCATGTCCGTTGTGGTCCGGTGCCGGACGTCTTCACGATATCTCGCGTCTCCGTCCGGCAGAGACCACAATCCCGGCTCCGTGCGACCGTGCGGCGCATACTCCTCGCGAATGAACTTGCCCAATCGAACGTACGCGGGGCGCACCTCCGTATCGATCGCTTTCACGATCTCGTCGTGAATTCGCGTCCGGTCTTCCGCCGAAAATGTGCTCGGAATCGACTTGAGCGGCGACGCGAAGGCATTTTGCTCTCCGGCCGGAGTGGCAATCGAATCGCACTGATCGGCCGCTCTCTCAAGCAGAAACTTGGGCTGCATCAAGTGGTCGGCTTCGCCGAGCCTTGCCGCTTCGACCGCCCGGTCCAGAGCTGCCGGGATTTCATGCAGGCGCGTGACGTAATCCTCGAAATGCTTCACGCTATCGACTGGAACATTCGGTGGCATTTCCGCGAGCTCGAGGTGAAATCCGTTGAATTGGTCAAAGGGCATCTCGTAGTTCTTGAACGCGATGTCTTCGAGCAACCATTGGAGCTGCCGCTGAAGAAGCGTCCGGCTGAGCTTCTCCTGTTCGGGAAATCCGGATACGTCGATCTTGTCCAGCCGATCGAGAAATTCCTTAAATTGCTTGCCTCGCCTTACGACGGCGGCAGGAGAATTGTCGGCAAGCTTGTCGTTGTAACGGTAATCTCCGATCTGCGACGCAAAGACAGGGTTTTCGCGCATTACGAATTCCCATTCTTCAGACGTGACGGCATTCAGGCTTTGCCGCCGTGCCTCGAGGTCGGCTGACTGCGCGCGCCCGGCCGCCATCACCTTTGCGAGCCGGGCTCCGGCTATTAACACGGTGACAATAGACAGCCCTAGAATCGCCTTGAAAAACATGCTCCGCATGGCATCCCCCGTGAGCCTCGACCTGCGCTTAGCGATTGGATCCCTCGGAAATGACTCCGCGCTTTCCACCCGGAAATTGCATCTCGCCCTGCACCGCACCACCGGGCCACTGGATTCGCACGACGTCCGCGGCGCCCTGGCTTCCTAATCCGACCGATATTTCTTGTGGACCCTGCCCCAGGTATCCAGATGCGCCGCTCATCGCTACGGTTTCTCTGAAGGCGCCCTCATATACCTCGGCGCGCGCTCCGATCCCGAGCCGATTGTCCGGATCGCCACCCAGCGCAAATCGCAGCGAATTATTCTTCGCGCCTCCTTCGTTCTTGAGCAGTATTGGCGGCAGCCCGTTTTGCGTGATCAGCAGATCGGTCGCGCCTTCACCGTCGAAGTCGAACGCGATCACACTGCGCGGATTCTTGAGCACGATTTTTTCCAGGCCTGCTTCCTGCGTGACGTTGTGGAAGCCCGCCGATCCTTCGTTGCGATAGAGAATGATCCGCCCTTCACCCGCGAAATTCTCGCCGACTGCCACCAAGTCGACCCAGCCGTCGTTGTCGTAGTCGATCGGCGCGACTCCCCAGCCGCGCATCCATCCCGGGCCGACCAGCGGCACGCGCTCGAACGATTTCCCGCCTGAATTTCGCCAGACGGTCAGTCCCGGCGGAGCCCAGTGCGTGAACGCAAGATCTAACCAGCCATCTCGATTGAAATCCGCCGCCACAGCCCCTACCGTCGGCCCAGGCATGCTGATCGCCCACGGACTTATGGGTTGAAACGCGCCTTCGCGAGGATTCAGTAGCAGAGCAGGGAACTTCGACCAACCGGTGAGCAATAGATCGATGGCGCCGCTGTTTCTCGTGTCGATCGCGATCGCGCCGACTGACGGCGCGCTGCCGCCAAGTCCTAGTTCGCTCGTGACCTCCGCGAACGTTCCATTCCCTTGATTGCGCCACAGTACATTTCCGGCAGAGGCGGAATCGAACGGAAATACGAACGGCTGCCCGGGATGCTTGAGCGGAAAGTCATTGAACCTCGCGATGTACAGATCGAGGTCTCCATCGCCATCGTAGTCGACAAAAGTAAGCCCGAGGACAAACCCACCGGTGCGCACGCCGGCTTGCTCGGTCACGTCGGCGAAAGTCCCATCGCCCTGATTGTGATAGAGCTTCACGCCGTCGCTCGAGCCAATGGCGAGGTCCGGATGGCCGTCGTTGTCATAGTCGCCGACCGCGCAGCCTGTCCCATTGCCGACAAAATCGATTCTTGCCGCCTTCGTTACATCGACGAATTTGCCTTTACCCACATTGCGATAGAGTGCCGCGCGGCCTTTTCCATCGGCGTTGACGAGGAAAATGTCCGGCATGCCGTCTCCGTCGTAATCGAGGACGCAGGCACCGCTGCCGAGAAACTGCGCGAGCGACGGAGGATTCGACTTGGCTGCACTCGCTAGGGTTCTGGTCGCCACGGTTGCCGCTGCTTGGTGCGGCAAGCCGGATGTTGCGGTCACGTCCACGAAATGGACCGGAATGGCCGGCGGCGCTGCCTGCGGCGGAGCCGTCATCTCCTCCGCGAGCGAATATTTGCCCTGCTCGCCATACAGATACCGAATTGGCTTGCCCAGGCCGGTTCGCGTGATGTGCTGGAATCGCTCCAGATGCTCTTGCGACGCGGTGGCATCGCCGAGGTGCCCTTCTGCTTGCGACAGTCCGTATTCTGCAGAGGCGTGAAACGGGTTGAGCTCGATTGCGTGATTGAACTCTGCGGCAGCCTTGTCGTACTGCTGGTTCTCTGCCGCCAGATAGCCGAGAAAATAGTGCGTGTCCGCGTCATCCGGGTCGATCGCAGCAATCTTCTCGAAATCCGCCTTCGCTTCGTCGAGCTTGCCGGTTTCTCGCGCGAGCAAACCTAAGTTGAACAGCGAGCGCGGGTTCTGCGGATCGCGCTCGGCCGACTTCGACAGGATGTTCGCTGCGTTGTCGTAGGCCTTCATGTTCAGCAGTGCGATACCCATGTTCACGCAGCCGAAATCCGAAGTTGGATTCAGCACGCACGCCCGCTGAAAGCGCGCCAGCGCGTCGGGGAACTGGTGCCTCTCCATGAGCGCTATCCCGATGTTGTTTTCGCGAATCGCGTCCGCGTAAATCTCCGGCTGAGCTGCCGTTCTCGTCGCTGTCGTTGCGGGTGTAGGTTTCTGGGCCGGGTGGGTTTTCCTCTGTTGTCCTGCAGTCGCAAGACTTAGGGCGTAGGCGAGCGCGCCGCTGATAATTTTCACGCCGAGGCTGGAAGAGCGCATCTAGGCTCTGGCGAGGTGCCCGGCCTGGAGGCGCGTTTGGAGAACTCGCAGAATTGCGTCCCGCCCGATCAGTCCCACGATGTGGTTCTCCGAGACGACCGGCATCTGGCTGATGTCGGCGGTTTGCATTCGTTCAAGGACGCGAAGTGCCGGGTCCTCCGGAGCGCTGGTCTGTACCTGGGCCATCGGCACCATGATGACTTGGACCGACGTGCTGGACCACTCGTGCCGCGGCACTTTGCTTGCGGATTGAAGCGTTACCAGACCGACGGGCGCGTCCCCTGCGATCACGATATGGCAACGCCGTCCGGTCCGCAGCACTTCGTGTACGTACTCATCGACCGACATGTCCCGCGTAACGGTCGGGATGTCGCGGTTCATGATGTCCACGGCGCGAACGCCGGCCAGCGTGTCGCGCATCGCGACCTGAGCAAAGCTCTCCCGCGCCGCCTCCAGCAGGAACCATCCGATGAATGCCATCCATAGGCCGCCGACCCAGTTTCCCCCGAGCGCCTGCCATACTCCGAGAGAGATCAGGAAGTAGGCAAACAGCCGGCCCGCAGTCGATGCGATCTGTGTCGCCCGCAGGAAATTGCCCGTGACACCCCAGGCAATTCCACGCAACACGCGCCCGCCGTCGAGGGGAAATCCCGGAACCAGATTGAAGACCGCGAGGATCAGGTTGGTCCAGGCCAGCCACCCTGCCGCGGCGGTGACCATCTCGCTGACATGGACGAACCGCCAGACCAGCCAGAAGCAGCCGGCAAGGAACAGGCTTGAAAGCGGCCCGGCGATCGCGATGTTGAACTCTTGCTTGGCGTTCGGGGCGTCATGCTCGATTCTCGAAAGGCCGCCAAAAACGAACAGCGTGATCGATTGAACCGGAATGCGGTAGCGGAGCGCCACGACGCTGTGGCTCAGCTCGTGAAAAATCACGGATGCGAAAAACAGCACGCTCGTAATGATCCCCAGCGTCCAGTGTTGCGCCGGACTCCATTTCGGATGCAGAGACCTGAATTGCGTCGCGAGCGACAGCGTGATGAGCAGAAAAATCAGGAACCAACTCGCGTGAATGTAAATCGGAATCCCGAAGACCCGACCTAGACGTACTCCCGACACATGTTGCGGTTCTGCCATTAGCGTCTGCGCGGATTCTAACAGAGCCGCTCCACGAGTGTCATTTTCCACGGCGTGTTCAGGGCGCCACGGAATTGCTGTTTGGAACAGGCCGTAAGTACTTCCGGTTCAATCACAAGATTCCTGGTGATGGGCCTGCAATTAGCGAGGGTGGCGCCAACGCAGGCATGAGTTCAGGCGCCGAGCAACACGGACGAGGACACGGCCATGGGCAACTTCATCGGATTCGCAGAGGTAGCAGGAGCGGTGATCGCGGCGTTCGGGCTGGCGTTGATGCTTGAGTGGGTCAGCCTATACGGGCTAACCAGCATCATGCCGGGGCGCCAAGACCAGGCCCGCAACGGTGCAAAAAGTGACAGTTAAGGCCCCTCAAGGGCCCGTTAGCGTGCATTTTTTGTCACCTACGTAGAACGAATTTTTCGCTCCACGTGAAACGAATTGAGCGCTCGTTTAGATGCGCAATTCGTTCCACGTGGAAAGCGAAGGAAAGGACGGAAAAGGAAAATGATCGCGCTGAAAATTTTGTTGCTGGTGATTTGCTTTGGTTGTTTTGCGTGTGCCGCGGGCGCAGTTCTGTACGACATTTACCTAGCATTTGAGCTCTGCCGCCTCTTTAGGCGTGAAGAAAAGCCCAAAGAGACTCCGGCGCCGGACACAAGCACGCGCGGGCCTGGTCTGATATTGCCGCGGCCGCGCCGCGCGATCCGCTGGGACACGGCAGCGAAGCTGGTGGCAATCGGCGCGATGGCGGGACTTTTGGGCGAGAGCATTCTCGTGGTGCCCGACGGCCATGCGGCGATCCGCATCAGCCAGATTTCGGGCGTTCAGCCGGGCACTCTCTACGCCGGAACTCACGTGATCGTGCCGCTCGTGCAGCGCGCGGCGGTATTCGATATACGCGACCGCGTGTATTCGACGACCGCGCTCGAAGTTCGCGGGGAGAAGACACAAGTTCTGACGGTGCAGGCGAAGGAAGGTCTGCAGGTTGGACTCGCCGTGACGGTTCGCTACCGAATTGATCCTGCGCGGCTCAACTATATTCAGGCAAATCTGCCGCAGCCGATCGACGACGAGGTGGTCGCGCCGGTGGTGCTCAGCACGTTTCACGCGCTCGCGCCGAACTACGTGGTGCGTGACATCTTTTCGACCAAGCGCGAAGAGTTTCGCTCGAAAGCCGCGCAGACGATCACGACGCGGCTCGGAGGCGACGCGATCGTCGTGAAGGAAGTGCTTCTGAAGCAGGTCGAATTGCCGGAGGAATATGCCAAGGGCCTGGAAGACTTGCTGCTCAAGGAGCAGGAGGACGATCGCACATCAATCGACGCCGAAATCGAGAAGAAGCGGGTTGCCATTGCCGAGTCGCAGGCCGAAGCGCAGAAGATTCGGGACGTGAAACACGCAGAAGCCGGCGCGCAGTCGCAGGTGATCATGGCCAAGGCGCAGGCTGACGCGATGGTCTACACGCTGCCGCTCAAGCAGAAGCAGATCGAGCAATCGCGACTGGAAGCTGAAGCGAAGAAACAAACAACGCTTGAAGATGCCGATGCAATGGCGCAGGCAAAGATCATCGACAGCAAAGCGGAGCAGCAGCGTCAGGGCTTGCTGGCGGATTCCGAGGCCAACCGGATCCGCGTCCTCGCGCAGGCCCAGCAGCAGCGTGAAAACCTCGAGGCGGACGCGGCGGCGAATCGCATACGGCTGACGTCGCAAGCCGAGGCAGAGCAGATGCAGTTGGAGGCTGCCGCGCTCAAGTCGAATCCGCAGCTGGTCCAATTGACGATCGCGCAGCGGCTCTCCGACAAAGTGCAGATCATGATGGTGCCGAACGACGGAAAGTTTTTCTTTGCGAACGACGTGCTGCGCTCGGTGATGGCCTCCGACGCGGGAGATCCTCCACCAACCGCGCGGCCGAACGGGCGGCCGTAGAGATTTCCGGCCGGTCCAATACTTCCCGGATTCGGGCTAGGAGTTCGGGGAACGGCGGATCGGCCGGAAGTAACGCCGGCAAAAACCTTGCCGAGGCTTCGTCCGGACCGGCCCAACGGATGAAGCCTCGCCGGCGCATTCTGGCTAGGGAGGCCAGCAGTCCCTGCGCGTATGGACAACCCACGCCGATGACGCCGTTATCGGGCGACTTCAGTCGTGGCACGGGGCGTGTCCGGTTATCCGACTTATCGGGACTTAGGGGACGACTCTTACTCCGGAATCGCGAGAAGACGCCAACTTTTGCAACTCCTGATAGAGCGATGCATCATTTGGAATCAAACTGCGCTTTCGTGGAATGTAAATCCCCGAACAGTTATCATCAAGCATCTCTGCTACGAGCTTTGAGAGTACGCAATACGCCAGCTCCGTATCTAGCTCTCCCTTCATGTAGTCAATCGCGGCCCAAGCAACATGTTCCGCCCAAGCCCTCCGTTGACTCTCCTGTGGAAGCCAGTCCAGATTTTCTCGGGGATTGCGGCCGAGGTATGGGGCTTTGGGACGCTGAAAAGCACCAGCAGATGCGGACCCGCCTTGATCAGCAGTCTAAAACCGGCCTGCATCACGAAGTGTTTAGAGCCCACGTCCCCAACGAATCGGACGCCCCATGCTCTCTCCGCCGCGAGTCGCACTTCTTCAGCGCTAAATGAATGGGGACTCCGATGAAGGAGAACGATCGAGAGTGGCTCGTTTGCGTTCGGTTTCTGCCAACGCATTGGAACGAGCTTTCGGAGAAAGTTTTTTAGGTCCATCTAGAGGAGATCCGAGTCGATTTATCTGCCCAATTGTAACGTGGAAGCCGAAGGAACCGAGAACGGGTCTGCCGTAGTTCCGAAGTCCTGATTAACGGGGTAACCGGACATCTCCGATTATCCGACCGGTCGGTAACGACCCACCCACAGTTCGTTGCCGATATCGTCGAAGACACCTTTTTCATCGCTAATCTGAACGATCACCTCACAGAATGTTGTTTTGCGCCGTGGGGCGGCCTGGGATTTGAGATTAGGACACGGGCGGCGGAACAACGAATTTGCGCTGGAATTTTGGGGGTACGATGATGGCGAGTTACGAAAGCGTTGCGTAACTGGCCCAAGCCGATCCGGCTGCCCCGCCGAATCGCTCCCTCTCCGCTGCGAGCGATTCTCGTCCTTTGCATTTTCACGTGCGCTGCAACTGCTTCGCGCGCGCAATCGCAATCGCCGCTGCCATTCGCCTGGAATGAAGCTGTGCATGCACTGGCAGGTAAAGTCACACCCGCGCTTTCGTCGTCGCACACATTTGCCATTGAAGTCACTGACGTATCACAATCGGCGCCGGTCGATTTCATCGCTGTGCGCCGTGCTCTCGCCGATCAGTTGACAATATTGGGAGGCCGCGAAGTGGACGTGGCGTCCGCTGATTCGCACGTCAAGGTCACCATTTCGAAAGGTGTTGACGCGTATCTGCTAGTCGCCGAAGTGAGTACTGCGGCGGCTTCACAGACGGTAATGGTTCCGGTCGCCAATGAGGAGGCAGGCGCCGCTCAACCGGGTCCGACGCCGAACCTGTCGCGGAAAATCGTGTGGCAACAGCAGCGGCAACTTCTCGACTTCGCGCAGGCCGATATCGATGCAAGTCACACGGTCTGGTATCTGCTCGAGCCGGAGCGCATCGAAGTGTACGAATTCAGCGGCGGGTCACAGATTTTGCACGAGTCGCGAACGCTCGGAAGGGCGTTCGCATCGCGCGATCCACGCGGGCGAATCAGCGTGACCGATGCGACGCACGTGACCACCTATCTCGCCGGAATGCAATGCGACAGCGCGTGGAGTCCTGCGTTCGGCATTCAGTGCAAGGAAATTTCCGGCCAGCAGTGGCCGATGGGAGTTGTGAGCTGGCGCTTCGAATCGCCGCGAAACTATTTTTCCGGCAACATGATTTTTTCGAACAGTATCGAGACGAAATTCCCGGCGTTCTATTCCGCCGCTTCGCCTTCGCCCGAAACCAGCGGGCCGAACCGCTCGCGCTGGGTGATTTCCGGAATCGACGGGCAGACGCAGTTGCTGGGAGGAGCCGCCGATGCGACCGGGACTTTCTTCGGTTTGGGCAGCGACATCGTGACGCTCGAGCCCGTCTGCGGGTCGCAATGGCAAGTGCTGGCGACGGGAGCGGGCGACTGGACGCAGCCAGACCGATTGCAACTTTATCAAATCACCGAACAGCGGGCGGTTGCCGTGGGGCAGCCGCTCGATGTACCCGGGCCGGTGCTGGCGCTGTGGCCGACGAACGACGGGAAATCAGCGCGAGTCGTTCTGAAAAATCTTGAAACGGGAGTCTATGAGGCTTCAATCGTTACTCCTTCTTGCAGCAACTAGCGGATTGGTCGCAGCGGCGTTGCGAGCCGAGCCGGCGCGGCGGCCTCGCTACGGCGGAACGCTGCGCGTGGAAATCGGCGCGGTTGTCAATTCGATCGATCCGACGGTCGCGGCAGCAACTCCGGCGGAGGCCGCTGCAAAAGACGAGATTTGCGCGTTGCTCTACGAGCGCCGCAATGCCGACGGGACGTTTGCCGGGGTGGCAGGGTCAGGCCTGTTTCGAGTCGCCGAGTGGGATCCCGGGAAACACTTGACGCTCGAGGCGAACCCGGACCATCGCGCCGGGCGCGCGTTTGTCGATTCGATCGAAATTCAGATGGGAAAGACGGCGCACGACGAGTTGGTCGATCTGGAGGTGGACAAAGCCGACTTTGCCGAGATTCGTCCCGAGGATGTGCGGCGCGCGAACGAAGCCGGAATTCGGGTGAGCACATCGCGTCCCGACGAGCTGCTGGCCATCGTGTTTACGCCCGGGCGCCCACTCGCCGACGACGCGCACGCGCGAGAAGCGCTTTCCCGTTCGATCGACCGCGCCGCGATCGTCAACTTTATTCTGCAGAGGCAAGGCGAGCCTGCCGGCGGGTTGTTACCTCAGTGGTCGAGCGGCACAGCGTTTCTGTTTCCGGCAGCCGTTGATCCCGCGGCGGCGAAGAATTTGTGGAGTCAAATCACCGGCTCGCCCAAGATTGTGTTGGGATATGATGCGAACGATCCGCTCGAGCAAAGCGTCGCGGAGAGAATCGTAGTGAACGCGCGCGACGCGGGCATCGAGCTTGTGGCGCAGGCAAGGCAAGGGGCCGCGGCGAACTACGATGCGGGACTCGTGCGAATCCGGCTGGCCTCGCCGCGGCCGGCTGCGGGACTTGCGCGAATGTCTGCGGTGCTTGCGCCGCTGACCGGCTTGAGCGCCGAACCGCTGGCGGAAGCGGCGACACCCCAACAGGTCTACGACCGGGAGAAGGCGATTGTGAGCAGCTATCGCGCGGTGCCGTTGGTCTGGCTGCCGAGGGTCTACGGGCTCAGCGCACGAGTGAGAGACTGGATGCCGCCTGCATCGGGCGAGGCGTGGCCGTTCGCGGATGTGTGGCTGGGAGATGCGCAGTGACGTTTCGCGCCAAACTTTTCGTGCTGTTCATGCTTGCGCTGCTGCTGTCCGTCGGAATCGTGGGAGCGGGCGTGACGATTGTGACGCGGCGGGCGTTCGAGGATTCCAGCCGCGAGCACAGCGAAGCGCTGGTGGCGCAGTTCGAGCGCGAATTCGACCGGCACAAGCAGGATATCGTCCACCGCGTGCAGGGAATCGCAGATGCGGAAGCAACGGTGCGCATGGCGATCGACCTAAGCCGTCCAAAATCGGATGTATCTGTGTACGTCAACGACGCGCGGGGTGTCTCGCAGTCGCACCAGCTCGATTTCCTCGATTTCGCGGGTGACGACGGATCGATTATTTCGTCGAACGAATGGCCAGCGCGATTCGGCTACAAGATCGACTGGCTGACGCAGCCGCAGGATTGGGCGTCCCTCGGCGCATTTCTGACGAAAGTCGAGACGCAGGAAGGGACCGCTCTCGGCCTGATGTCCGTCTCGGTGGTTCGCGTGGGCGACAAGAATATGTACGTGCTGGGCGGCGAGCGGCTTGGGAAAAACTTTCTGGCGTCGCTCGTGCTGCCGACGGGCATGCGCGCGCTGCTCTACATGGATCTCGATCCCAATTTTCAGGCGGCGAATCTGGTTGACGAGTCCGGGCCAGTCACAGATGCCGACCGATTCGCGCCATTCATTCAACAGGAGCGACAGCTGCCGCAAAAGCAGACGTTCAAGATTGCATGGACGCCGGACGCTGCGAGCGCGGAGGCGTTTCACGCGCTGCCGCTGGTCGGCCGGAAGGGCGAATTGCTTGGAGCGTTACTGGTGGGAAGCTCGCAGCGAGAAGTCGTGCTGCTCGAGCGGCGAATCGTCTTGCTGGCGGCGGGGGTTGCCGCGATGGGCCTGCTATTCGGTCTGATGCTGAGCTGGTGGAGTGCGGCACGGGTCACGCGTCCGGTGCGAAAGCTCGCTGAGGGCGCGCGCGACGTTTCGGAAGGGAAGTGGAACACGCGGGTGAACGTGCGCGGGAAGAATGAGATCGCGCAGCTGGCGACGGCGTTCAATCGCATGACCGAGCAATTGAGCGAGCAGCGCGAGCGGCTGGTACAGGCCGAGCGCGTTGCGGCGTGGCGAGAACTCGCGCGCAGGCTGGCGCACGAACTGAAGAATCCGCTGTTTCCCTTGCAGACGACGGTCGAAAATTTGCAGCGGGCGAAAGAACAGAGCTCCGAGCAGTTTGAGGAAGTTTTCCGGGAATCGACGGGGATTTTGCTTACCGAAATCGAGAACTTGAAGAAGATCGTCGCGCGATTCAGCGATTTTGCGAAGATGCCGCAGCCGGAACTTGCTTCGGTGAACTTGAACGATACGGTCCGGGGGATCGTGAAGCTGTTCGAGTCTCAATTTGGCGCGGTAGGGCGGCCGCCGATTACGCCGGAGCTTCATCTGGATGAGGAACTGCCCGCGATTCAGGCTGACGAGGCGCTGCTGCGGCGCGCGATCGAAAATCTGGTGCTGAACGCGATGGACGCAATGCCGGCGGGCGGCGTCCTAATGCTGCGGACGACGCACCAGAATGGCGATGTCGATCTCGAAGTGTCCGACACCGGCTCGGGATTGACGCCGGAGGAGTGCGACCGGCTGTTCACTCCGTATTACACGACGAAGCAACATGGCACCGGGCTGGGGCTCGCGATCGTGCAGTCGGTGGTGAGCGATCACGGTGGAAAGATTTCGGTCGAGAGTGAGACCGGCGTGGGCACGTCGTTCCACATTCAATTGCCGGCCAAGCCGCCTGCCCGGCCGGCTCCCACGCCCGAAGAGGCGGCTGCCGCCGAAGGAGCGTAGGCGCGTGGCCGCGAAAGCGCACATCCTGATCATCGATGACGACGCGAACACGCTCGCGTCGCTGGCGCGCGCGTTTCGATTGGCGGGGCATGAAGCCACCGTTTGTGACAACGCTGCGCGCGCGGCAGAGCTCGCCAAGGCGCAACGGTTCGACCTGATTCTCTCCGACGTGGTGATGCCCGGACGCGACGGAATCGCGCTGCTCGAGGATTTGAAGAATGGCGGAGTAGCGTCGCCGGTAGTGATGATGTCGGGCCAGGCCACGATCGAAATGGCCGTGCGCGCGACGCGGCTGGGCGCCATCGATTTTCTGGAGAAGCCGATTTCGACGGACAAGCTGCTGCTAACCGTCGAGAATGCGGTGCGTCTGACGCGGCTTGAAGAAGAAAATCGCGATCTGAAGCAGCGGCTCGGGCGGCATCATATCGTGTGGGCGAGCGCGGCGATGCGCGAGGTGATGGCCCAGGTCGAACACGTGGCGGCGAGCGAGACGCGCGTCTGCATTCGCGGGGAGACGGGCACGGGCAAAGAGTTGATCGCGCGGACGCTGCACGAGAAAAGCACGCGGAGGGACGAACCGTTTGTTTCGCTCAACTGCGCGGCGATTCCGGCGGAGCTGATGGAGTCGGAGCTGTTCGGGCACGAAAAGGGTTCGTTCACGGGCGCGGCGGCGCGACACATAGGGAAATTCGAGCTGGCGCATCGCGGGACGCTCTTTCTCGACGAAATCGGCGACATGCCGCTCGCCATGCAGGCGAAGCTGCTGCGCGTGCTTGAGGAGGGCGAGATCGAGCGCGTCGGGGGCGGAAGCCCGTTTGCGGTGGACGTGCGCGTGGTTGTCGCGACGCACCGAAACCTTGAGGAACAGGTGAAGCAGGGGACGTTTCGCGAGGATTTGTATCACCGCGTATTCGTGTTTCCGATCATGCTGCCGCCGCTGCGCGAGCGTCGCGAAGACATTCGCGTGTTAGCCGAGCATTTCGTGCGGCAGTTGAGCGAGCAGAATCACTGGAAGCCGAAGGCGTTTTCGGCGGAGGCGATTGCGGCGCTCGAGGCGTATGCGTGGCCCGGAAATGTGCGCGAGCTTCGGAACGTGATCGAGCGGGTGCTGCTTTACGCGACGGGAGAGACGATCGAAGCGGCGACGGTGCAGCGTGCGCTGCCGCAGGGAGTCGCGCGTGGGGCGGCAGTTGGCGGGAATGGCGCAGCAGCAGCGAGCGCGGAGGGGACGCTTGCACAGCGCGTGGAGTGCTTCGAGCGCGAGACGCTGCTGGCCGAGCTGAAACGCAACCGCAATCACATGACGAATACCGCGAAGGCGCTCGGGCTAGAGCGCAGCCACCTCTACAAGAAGTGCCAGCAACTGGGCATCGATCTTCGAGCCATCCGTCACACGGAATAGCGCCCTACGAGTGACGCGCTTGCGGTGGCGGAAAGAGCCGCTTGAGCGCGGCGTGCGTGGGCCAGTAAACCACGATCACCATAAAAAGCCAGCTGACGAGGACGTGGAGCGGCGCCGGTCCCCATTGGCGATGGAAGAAGGGATCGGTGAACGCGTAGTCGGTGTTTCGCGCGGGCGGCGTGAATCGCGCGAGGATGAAGACGGGCACTGCGATCGCGCACTGCAGCGCCCAGCCGCGGCGGTCGTAGCCGAGACAATAAAGTCCCCACAAGAGTAGAACGGGTATCACGAGGTGGAAGATCGCGAGCGCGCGGGCCCAAAGCGGGTAGTGCGCGTCGAGAAGAAACTCGTTTCCGCCAAAAAGCGGATGCTGCGAGAGCAGCATGGAGCCGGCGTCGAGCGCCCAAGCGATGTCGACGATCAGCGCGTTGACGGCCTGGCTTGAGATCAGCAACGCACTGTTGCTCCACATCCCGATGCAGGTGAGGATCACGGCGACGTCGCAAAAATGCGCGAAGTTCGCGAAGCCCCAAGTCCTCCAATAGGACGTGAACCAAAACAGAAACCAGAAGACCGACACCCAGCGCATCCAATTGGGATAACCCGGGGTGCGTACCGCCGGCGGCGACATTCTCGACACAACCTCGCGGCGATCGTATCAAACGAAACTCAGAAATCCCATTGGTTGGCGTTTTGCGCCGCGTAGTGCGAAAATTTTCTTGAGCATGCAAATCATTTCAGGATTGCTGAGCACGAGCGCAGCACTGGCCGCGAGTGGGACGTTCGCGTGGGGAGCTGTTGCGCCGTCGTCAGAGCTGTTCGGGCCGACGTTTCGCCATACTGAGAGTTTGTCAACGATCGCGCTCACGTTTGACGACGGGCCAAATCCCGCAGTGACGCCGCGACTCCTTGACCTGCTCGATCGACATGAGGCGAAGGCGTCGTTTTTTCTAATTGGTGAAAGGGTGGCAGCGCGCCCGTCTATCGCTAGAGAAATTCGCGCGCGCGGCCACGCGGTGGGGAATCACACGTTTGACCACAAGAACTTGACGTTCTGTTCGAGAGCCAGGATTTCCATCGAACTCGAACGCTGCGACGAGGCCATCGAAGCGGCCACCGGCCACAAACCGCGCTGGATGCGTCCGCCATTTGGCTATCGCAGCCCGCTGCTCGGAAACGTGGTTCGCGAGCGAGGAGGCGCAGGCGTCGTGATGTGGTCGCGTTCTGCGCGCGACTGGAATCCGCAGCCTGCCGCCAAGGTGATTCACCGCTTGCGCCGCGTGCGGGGAGGGGATATCGTCCTGCTGCACGACGGCGACCATCGCACTCTGGAAGGCGACCGGCGGCATACGCTAGCAGCGCTCGAGCACTGGCTCCCGCGATGGAAGGATGCCGGTTTGCGCTTCGTCAGGCTCGATGATACGGCCCGAGAGGCTTAACGGACAAAACTACATGGACGAGAAAAAATTCTACGACGAGAAGGAAGAGACGAAGCAAATTCCGCTGAATTGCCCTCATTGCCATCAGGAGAACACCTATCCGGTCCGCTGGATGGTGCGAAGCAAGAAGAATCAGATACCGCCCGGCGCGAACGCGGAAGACAAGCAGCATTTTGCAAAGGCGCGTTCGTACATGGTGCGGGTGGACAACATGGTCGCGTGCCGGAATATCAAGTGCCGGAAGCGCTTCGAGCTGACAGGGCAAACTGTCTATTTGATTTAAGCGCGGGTAAGTGTGGCGTTGGAAGCTACTGGACTTCTTCGCGGGCCATCGCAGTGACGGGCGTTCCCTTTATTACTTCGCGAATTTTCTCCGCGAGCGCCTTCAAGTTAAAGGGCTTCTGCAAGAATGCGACGCCACCTTCGAGCACGCCGTGACGAAAAACGGTGTCGTCGGTGTACCCGGAGATAAAAAGCACCTTCATCTCCGGACGCTGCTTCCCAAGTTTGGTTGCGAGCTCGGGGCCGCTCAAGTGCGGCATCACCACGTCTGTCACGAGCAGATGTATCGGGCCGGGATGCGAAGCGGCGATTTTCTGCGCTTGCACGCCATCGGCCGCTTCGAGCACGCAATAGCCGGTTGCGCCGAGAAATTCTCGCACGAGATCGCGCACGCTTTGTTCGTCCTCCACAAAGAGAATCGTTTCGGTTCCGCGCGCGTGCCCTCGTGGATCGGTATCAGTAGTTAGCTTATCCGGCTGAGCAAGCACCTGCGGGAGGTAAATCTTGAACGTCGTTCCGTGATTCACTTCACTGTAAACATAGATGTATCCGCCGCTCTGTTTAACCACGCCGTAAACAGTCGCCAGACCCAAGCCCGTGCCTTTCCCAGGCCCCTTCGTTGTAAAGAACGGCTCGAAGATTCGAGACTTGGTCTTCTCCTCCATTCCGCAGCCGGTGTCGGTGACGCTCAACATTACGTAGCTGCCGGGTTCGACACTCGCGTGCGTGGCCGCATAGCCGCGGTCCAGCACAACATTCGACGTTTCGATCGTCAATCGTCCGCCGTCGGGCATCGCATCCCGCGCGTTGACCACCAAATTGAGCAACACCTGCTCAATCTGTGCGGGGTCTGCTTTGACGCGTGCCAGATTGCCGCCGGGAAGAAACGCCATCTCGATGTTTTCGCCGATCACCCGCGAGAACATCCGGATCATGCCGGCCACGACTTCGTTCATGTCGAGCACGCGGGGTTGCAATACCTGTTTGCGGCTGAAGGCGAGTAGCTGGCGCGTAAGCGACGCGGCGCGGTCGGCGGCCTTTTCCACCTGCTGCACGCTGGCGCGCAACGGCGAAGTGTCGGGCAGTCTGTCCAACAAGAGTTGCGCGTGGCCCTTGACGACCATGAGCAGGTTGTTGAAATCGTGCGCCACGCCGCCGGCCAGCTCGCCGATCGCCTGCATCTTCTGCGATTGCCGCAATTGATCGGTGAGACGTTCACGATCGGTCACGTCGAGCGCGACGCCGATCACTCCCTGGATCACGCCCTCGGCGTCACGCAGCGGCTGGACGTGCGCTTCAAAGCGGCGATCCTTCCAGGTCGCATCGAAAGCCATCGAGTCACCCAGAAGGGCCTTGCGATGGGCTTGATTTGCCGGATAGTGCGGATCATCCGAACCGAAAAACACGCTGAGCGGAATTCCGACAGCCTGGCGTCCCGGAAAGCCGATGCCCTCGAGCCCTGCGCCCATCGCAGACGTGATCTGCGACTCGGCATTCGATGTCCAGAGCACCGCGGGAATCTTTTCCACCATGACACCCAAGCGCGTTCGCTCTTCCTGGCGCTCGTTCTGAACCCGCTCCAGGTCTTCGAGCATGCTGTTGATCGTGTCGCCGAGATTGGCGAGTTCGTCGTGACCGGAAACGCGAAGCCGCGCTCCCAGGTCTCCGCTCGCACCGATCTGGGTGATGTTGTCGCTGAGCGTGGCAACGCGCGAGACGACGAATCGTTCAAGCATGTAGAGCGTCACGGCGCCGAAGCCCAGACCTGCGGCGAGCAGCAGGAGGAGGAATTGGAGCAAGCTGTTCTGGCCCTCTTGATAGATGGTTCGAGGTAGAAGGACGCGCAGAACCGCCACGGGATTGCCGTCAATGTCGCGGAGTTCCTGGTATGCAGCCAGCTGACTCTTCTCGTAAGGGTGGATGAGAATCGGCTGGTGAGCGTTGATCGTACTGGCGGCAGCGCGAAAATCGTCTGCCGGACCCGTGCGGTCAAGCCGGGCTATGTCGACCGGCATGTGGGTCATTCCACCGAGCCGGACGGTCTCGTCCGCATCGAGAAAACGGCCCATGATGAGCCGTCCGGCGGACGGCCCTTGCGAGTTGCTCATGAGAATCGCGCTTGAGTCGATCAGCACCGGTCCGGACGAGAGCATCACGATGCCGCCGACATCGTTGGACTGTTGATCTCCACCGAGCAGGGCGGATCCCGGCTGAAGATGCGAGTAGAGGTCGAGAGGAACTGGCTTCGAGTCCATCGCCGCCAAGCTGAAGCCGTTGGAGAAGACCTTGCGGCCGTGGCTATCGAGCACGACGATGAAATTCACGCGCAACTGCTCGAAGATTCGCGTGGGGAATTCTGCGCGGACACTTTCCGAGTTCGGGCCGCGCATGTAGGCGTAGGTCTGGTCGAGGTCGGCGTACTGCTCGGCATTGTGCTGGATTGTGTCGATTTCGTTGGAGATCGCGCTGGAGGCGCGCGCAAGGTTCTGCTGCGCAAAGTCGTCCTCAAGGTGAGCGAAGCCGCGCATCAGCACGGCGCGGGAGAGGACGTACAGGCCGCCAACGAGGCCGATAACGGCGGCAAGGACGATGACAAGAGTCTTGCTTCGTAGCGATGCTCGCAACGGAATTCGCCTCAGCCGGATGCCTGACGGTATGCCCTTTGCCAGTATAAGAGCGAGCCGCAAGAGCGGGCGGAAGACGCGGAGTAAACGTGCCCTAGTCGTACATCCCGGAGCAATATGGAGGATTTAGCTGGCGGTTGGCGGGGAGTCGGCGTTAGGCTCTAGGCATCTCACGGGCGCGTATGGGGCATCCCTAGGACAAACACGGAGAAAGGATCCCATGACTCTTCACGCGCGAAATTTGCTTGGTCCAGTGGCTATTCTGGTCGCGATGGGACTTTCGTCGCCTGTACTCGCACAAGAAGGCCCTGGCGAAGGCCCGATGCCGAAGGCGGCGACGCCGGGTTCTCAGAGCGCTGCGCCCGCGCCAAGTCAGCCAGCGCCTAACGCTGCGGCCGCAACGTCTCCTACGCCGGCTGCTACGCCCGCTGCATCCGCCACTACGGCGACCAAACCTGCGCAGATTGAGGTTCCGGGCGGGACGCACATTCCGCTCGTGCTGCACAATGGGATTTCCACGCGAAGCGCACGCCCCGGTGATCCAGTCTATTTCGAGACTCTTTTCCCGGTGATGGTCAACGACAAAGTAGTCATTCCCGCTGGTTCTTATATCAGCGGAGAGATTACCGAGTCGAAGCGGGCCGGACGCGTGAAGGGCCGCGCCGAGATGATGGTTCGGCTAACGACGATGATTCTGCCAAACGCCTACATCGTGAACCTCAATGCGACACCGAGCGGCGCCAGCAGCGGCGGCGGTGAGACGGTGAACAGCGAAGGCAAGATCGTCGGAGACTCAAACAAAGGCTCCGATGTGGGGACCGTAATCCGAACCACCGAAGCAGGGACGGGAATTGGTGCCGGTGTCGGCGCTGCTTCGGGCAACGTCGGACGAGGTGTCGGGATCGGTGCGGGCGTCGGCGCGCTTGCGGGACTGGGCGCAGTGCTGTTGACGCGCGGACCCGATGCGGAGCTCCCGCGCGGTTCCACCCTCGAAGCTGTGATCGATCGCGCGATCTATCTGGACGCGGACAAAGTGCAGTTCACGAGCCCAGGTCAGGCCTCCACGCTAGCCGGACCGCCGAATCGAGAGCAATCTCGCAGCCCGCTGCCGATTCCGTTCTAAATCTTCGCAATCGCGCACGACGCGCGTTCCGAACGGCCAGAAGAACACGCGTCGCGCCTATCGCGCGTGTTGGGCCCGCAATGTGCGGTTGGCAAAACGGAGCGGAGAAAAAGTTCGTGCGTCGAAAGTCGTGCGACCGGTGGTAACCCATTCGCGGACGAGCTTAGCCGTTACGGCTGATAGAAGGATGCCGTTGCGATAGTGGCCGGTCGCGATCAGCAGGCCGTCGATGTCGGTCGGCCCAAGGATCGGGAGGTCATCCGGCGTGCCCGGGCGAAGTCCCGACCACGTCTCAAGAATTTCGGCGCCGGCGAGCGCGGGGAACAATTCGAGCGCATTGTCGAGAATCTTGCGAATACCGGCCGGCGTAACGCGCTTCTCGTAGACGCCATCCTCAGACGTGCTGCCCGCAACGATGAGGCCGTCGCGGCGAGGAACGAGGTAGCCGCGATCAGAACGCAAAACGCGCTGGAGGCCGGCTCCATCGGGACGCAGCGCAATCATCTGACCGCGAACCGGGCGCGTTGGCGCGTAACGCGCGGCAATTTCCTCGTGATCGCCAATGCGGCAGGAGAAACAGCCGGCAGCGAGGACGACGTGCTCCGCCATAACTTTGTCACCGCCGGCGAGCACACCTGCGCAGTGATGACCTTCGATCAGCAGTTTTGTGACTTCGCAATTCCCGCGAAACTCGACGCCGCGATTCTGCGCCGCGGCGATCAAGGCATCCATCAACAAGCGCGGTTCGACCGTCGCTTCTTCGGGCAGCCAAGCGGCCGCATGAGCCGCCGGACCGATCGAAGTCTCCCAGCGCCGCGCCGTCTCCTGCGAAATCGCCTCAGCGGCGATTCCGAGGCGCTTGCACCCCGAGACTCGGCGGTCGCGCTCAACCTCGCCGTGCGGCCCTAGAAACACCTCGAGCGCCCCATGACGAGCGAATCCGGTCGGTCGGCCTGATGCCTCTTCAATTTCCGAGACAAAGTCGGGATAGAGCTTGAGGCTTTGATTGCCGAGGGCAACGAGGGGCAGATCCCGGGGCGAGTCCGGTGCCGGAGAAAGCATTCCGGCGGCGGCCCAGGAGGCCTCCCGGCCGGGCTGCTGGCGATCGAGCACCACCACTCGCAGTTTTTGACGTGCGAGCTCGAAAGAGGTCGACGCCCCGATGACACCGCCACCGATGATTGCGACGTCGTACGAATTCACGCCGTCATTCTAGCAGCAAAATTTGTGAACCACGGCGCCTGCTTGGGCATGCTTGGGGCTATTTGAGCGGCGCCGACAGCACGAGCGCGTCTTCGACAGGAGCAACGTAATACTGTTTGCGGCGGCCGATGACCTCGAATCCGTGCTTTTCGTAAAACCGCAAGGCCCCCAAGTTGGAGGCGCGGACTTCGAGCAGGGATTTTTCGGCGCCAAACGTCTTGCCCCAGGCGAAAGACTGCTGCAAAAGTCCGGCGCCGACTCCGCGCCGTCGGGAATCCGGGTGCACCGCGAAATTCAGAATCTCGAGATCGCCCCCGATCCTTCTTGCGACGAGAAATCCGCGAACAACGCCATCTTCTTCAGCGACCCACCCGGCCATTTCTCCTCGGGCAACGCGCGCGTAATCCCACGCCGTCCATTGGGCAATCTCGGGGCACACAGACTGAACGGCCAGGATGGAATCGACGTCGCGCGCTTCGATCGGGCGAATCAAGTTTCCGCCGGAGCCTTCCAGTGCAGCTCGGCGTCGCTGCGCCGGATGTAGTTTGCATCGAGGGTGAGCGAGTCGACGAGCCTGCCTTGCTGGGCGTGAAGTGCGCCGAGGCGCGCAACGTGTGGGGCCAATATCGGCGAGGCCTGTTCGATGCAAAATCGAGTAAAGCGCGGCTGAGATGTCTCATAACGAGACAGCGCAGAAGTCAGTAGTTCTGGTACTGGAGTGACGATCGCCATTGCTGATAGGTCTTTTCGCGATGCCAAGCGCTCGAAAAACTCGTCCGGGGTGGAGACAAGTTCGTCGCCCTCGGGTTCTAGAACGCTCGCGTCTGGCGCAACGGCGGCTCTCTTGTAGATGCCGTAGTAGATTTGAGCGCGGCGCGCGTCGAGCACCGGCACCAGAATCGAAGCGCGTGAAATCGATTGTGCCGCAACGGCTTCGAGCGCGCTAACCGCCGCAATTGGCTTGCGATAGACCTCAGACCATGCCTTGACAGCGGCAAGTCCGACGCGAAGGCCCGTGAACGAGCCCGGGCCAGCGACTACTGCAAGAAGGTCGAGATCCGCGAATGCCAGCGACAGACCGTCCATGAGGGATTCGAGTTGGCGAAAGATACGTGAAGAGTAAATTTCTCCGGTCCACGCCGAGGTGGTGGCGATAATTTTGTCGTCTCGGAGTATGGCGATGCTGCCGGAGGGCGAAGACGTGTCCAACGCGAGGATGAGCACGAACGCGATTATAGGGCAATTGCGCTGCCAAACACGCCCCAAATGGGCATTTCCTGAATTTTGAAGCCGCGTGAATTTGCGGAAAAAAGTTGACGCGTGGTTGACGTGAGCCTAAACTTTTTTTGCATGTAGTTCGGGGGAGGGAACTTCCACTCATGGACTTCAAGCTAGGCGAAAAGGTCGTGTATCCGAACCACGGTGTAGGACTGATCGAACAGATCAGTTACGGTTATGTGAACGGTCGGTCGGAACGGTTTTACATGCTGCGAATCGTCTCGAGTGGTTTGAAAGTGATGGTGCCGCAAACAAACGTGCAAAACGTTGGGTTGCGTCCCGTCATCCGAGCCAATGAAGCCGGCGCTGTTCTTTCCTATCTCGAAAAGGGTCGCTCCGCTTCCCACCACGATTGGAAACATCGCTTCAAGGAAAACTCAGACCGGATGCGCACGGGTTCGCTGATGGAAGTTGCCGCGGTTTTGAAGGGACTCGTTGCACTAAGCCGGACAAAACCGCTGTCATTCCGCGAGAAGAAGATGCTCGAGCGAGCGAAGTATCTTCTGGTGAGCGAACTGGCCACGGTGCGCAATACGACCGAGCAGACGGTCGAAACGAACATCGTCCGCGCACTCGCCAAGGCCAAGCTGCAGATGCCACCGGCAACAGCCGTGCCGGAGTGACGGTTTCGACTTTTCTTTCCATCTAGACCGGGCACAATCGCTGAAGGTTGTGCCCGGTTTTTTTTCGGGGCCAGGCACGTTCCTTTCCTGTGAAGCGCGAAAGCATGCCAAGTTGACGCCGTCGTTTACCGCGATTAAAATTTTTATCAGCAGGAGTTGCAGGCATTCATGAGCCCAACGGTACTACAACAGCGTCGGCACCAACTGATCCTGAGCGATGTGGTACGGGCCTACATCGAGACCGGTGAACCGGTGTCGTCGCGCACAGTGGCGCGCCGGCATCTCGAGCCGTTGAGCCCGGCGACTGTCCGTAACGTGATGGCAGATCTTGAGGAAGAAGGCTATCTCTATCAGCCGCATACCTCGGCCGGTCGCGTGCCGACAGCAGCAGCGTACCGCTTCTTTGTCGAGCAGGTGGCGGCGCAAGCCACCGCGAGTCCTGAGGATCGCCAGTGGATCCGGCGCGAGCTGGCTTCCGCGCAGACGCCGGAAGCGGTGATGGAGCGCGCGAGCCACGTGCTCGCAGCTGTGTCACGCGGGCTTGGAATTTTCATTTCGCCGCCGCTGGCCAGTAGCGTCGTCGAGCATCTGCGCTTTCTGGTCGTACCCGATCACGGCGTGCTGGTCGTGCTAGTCACTTCCGGCGGGCTGACTCGCGACAAGCTGATTCGTCCCGCGCGCTCCTTCCGCCAGGAAGATCTGGACAAGATTTCGACGTATCTCAACCGCCACTACGTCGGCTGGACGCTCGAAGCGATGCGCGCCGATTTGCGCAAGCAGGTGGAGCGCGACCGCGAGCAGTACGGCCGGCTCGCCGATGATGCGTTGATGCTGTGCGATCCATCGGTCTTGGGAGACGGCAGCGAGCGAAGGATTTACGTCGAGGGCGCAGCGCAGATCGCGGCGGCGATGCCATTCACGAATCAGGACCAGTTGCGCGAGCTTCTGGAAGCCATCGAAGAGAAGTCGCGTCTCATCGAATTATTGAGCGGCTGCATCGAGGCGCCCGAACCGGTGCACGTGGAACTTGGGCTCGACAAGATGTCAGCTGCAGGAAAGCACCTTGCCCTAGTATCGGCGTCGTATTCGGCAAAGGACCAGGTGCAGGGAACGCTCGGAATCATGGCGCCGATGCGCATGCACTACGAGCGCGTGATTACGGCCGTCGCCTTTATGGCGCAGTTTTTCTCGGAAGACCAGACTGGAAACTGAATTTCATGTCGTCTCACAGCCATAAGCAAAAGGAAGCTGACGCGGAAGCTGTACAGCCGGTCGATCCGCCCGCACCGAAAAGCGATGGTGGGGTGACCGAGGCTGACAGGGCTGCTCTCGCCGAGCAAGTTCAAAAGCTTCAAGCTGAAAAGCAGGAGTTGACGGAAACGCTTGTCCGGCGCCAGGCGGATTTCGAGAACTATCGCAAGCGAATCGAAAAGGAGCGCCATCACGACCGCCATCGCGCCGCAGAAGCGATCATCGAACACCTGCTTCCTGTGCTCGATGCTTTCGATCGTGCGCTGGCGGACTCGTCCGATCCCGCGTACGTCGAATATCGCAAAGGGTTCGAACTGATTCGGCGGCAGCTTTGGGAGACGCTGGCGAAGCAGGGCCTCGTGCGCATCGAGCCGGTGGGACAGCACTTCAATCCGCATTTCCATCACGCGATTGCGCGGGTTGAGACCACCGAGCACGCCGACGGGATTGTGATCGGAGAATTGCAGCCGGGTTACATGTTTCACGACAAGGTTTTGCGGCCCGCGATGGTTCGCGTCGCTTGCGCGCCAGCTGAGCAGACCGCGCACCATTCCAGGCGCGACAATTAGAAGCCGTCGGCGGCGGACCGGCGTGAGAGTCGAAGGGAAAGGGCTCAATCACCAAAATGGCTAAGGACACGCAGCAGGACTACTACGAAGTTCTCGGCGTCGAGCGCGACGCCTCGTCGGACCAGATCAAATCGGCGTATCGCAAGGCTGCGCTGAAATGGCACCCGGACCGCAATCCGGAGAACAAATCCGAAGCTGAAGAGAATTTCCGCGTTGCCTCGGAAGCGTACAGCGTCCTTTCCGACCCCCAGAAGCGCGCCACCTATGACCGCTATGGTCATGCTGGCCTGGGCGGGCGCGGGTTTGATGCAGGCGGGTTCAATTCGACGATCTTCGAAGAGTTTCAGGATATCTTCGGCGATCTTTTCGGATTCGATCAGGCCTTCGGCGGCGGCGGAAGACGAGGGCGCGGCTCGCGCGGCCAGCGCGGCGCTGACCTGCGCTACGACCTTGCGCTGACATTCGAGGAAGCTGCGACCGGCGTCAGCTCAAAGATTCAAATCTCGCGCCGGGAGAATTGCGAGACGTGCAAAGGAACGGGCGCGAAGCCCGGAAGCGGAATGGTCACCTGCCGTACGTGCGGCGGGCGGGGCCAGATGGTTTATCAGCAGGGATTCTTTTCGATTTCACGAACGTGCCCGCAGTGCCAGGGCGCGGGCCAGACCATCAAAGAAGTCTGCACAGCGTGCCGCGGTCAAGGCCGGCTCGAGCGCGAACGTACGCTCGAGGTAGGCGTGCCGGCCGGCGTCGATAGCGGGACGCGCCTGCGGATGGCGGGACAGGGCGAGCCGGGGACGAACGGCGGCCCCTCCGGCGACCTCTATATTTTCCTTGAAGTGAAAGAACACCCGTTTTTCGAGCGGCGCGGCGCCGATCTCTACTGCACGATTCCGGTGAGCTTCCCGCAGGCTGCGCTCGGTGCGAAGATTCAAATTCCGACGCTGCAGGGCGATGTCGATTTCGAGGTTCCCGAAGGCACGCAGTCGGGACAGATCTTCCGGCAGAAGGGCAAGGGGCTTCCGAATCCGCACGGCGGGCGCGGCGATCTGTACATCAACATTCGCGTGGTAGTGCCGTCGAAGATGTCTCGGGAACAGCGCCGGACACTCGAACAGCTCGGACAGACGATGCAAGTAGAAAACAAGCCGGTCGAGCGCTCGTCGAGCTTCTTCGATAAGGTGAAGGATATTTTTGGATAGGTTAAAGTTGCGCCGTGAAGAACGAGCCGATCATACGACTCCGCAAAACAGTGGGTAGCACCAGCCGTGCGGCGGGGTCTTATAAGTCCCGAGAATCGCCAGATCGGCGTGCCGGGACGAGGCAGCACCCTCACCCACCACCAACTCCGCATCGATCCTGTTCCCCGCGTCATTCCTAGTGTGATATCGCAATTGCACGTAGAATCCACGCATGCGAAGGCGATTCTTTGTCGATCGATTTGACGCCGGCACCGCGTTGCTTCGCGGCGACTCGGCCGAACACCTGGGACGCGTGCTGAGGGCCGAGCAGGGCCAGCTTTACGAGTTGAGCGACGGCGAGCGCGTGTGGCTTGCGAAGGTGGCGCGCGTCGAGCTAGCGAAGCGAGGCGAGAGTCGCATCGAGTTTTCCCTTGTCGAACCGCTTCCCGTGTCAGCGCCGCGACTGCGCATCGATCTGCTTCTCTCCATCGTGAAATTTGACCGGCTGGAATGGTGCCTCGAGAAAGCGACCGAACTGGGCGCGACGAATATCGTCCCGCTGGCTGCCGCGCGAACCGACAAGCCGCTTATCGCGGCGGCAGGGAAGCGGCGGGAGCGGTGGAAGAGGATCGTGCTCGAATCGGCGCAGCAGTCGCGACGCCTGAAGCCTCCCATGCTGCAGGAAATCGCGAGGCCCGAAAAGGCGTTTGCGGTCAGCCCCGCTGGCTTGAGAATGCTCCTTTCCGAACTGCGCGACGCGCCTCCGCTACGTCAAGTGCTCTCGCACGCGCATGGGACGACCGCGGCGACACTAGCGATCGGTCCGGAAGGCGGATGGACGGATGAGGAGTTGGTGTCAGCGCGCCGCGCCAAGTTTGTGGAAGCGTCACTCGGCGAAAACATTCTTCGCACCGAAACAGCGGTGGTCGCTGCGATGGCAATTCTGAATTTCGCCGTTGGCGAATGATGCATCTAAGATTTGAGTGTGACGGGACGCGCCGCAGAGACCGCGATTCACGATTTCAAACGCGCTCGCGGACGCTGCTTTGTTTCTGATTACACGGCGTGATATAAATATCTAGGTGAAGCATGCAGGACGCCTCTCATTCTGGCCCGCCGAACCCAGCCGATAACGCGTCCACTCCTCCGTTGCGTCGCGAATTGCGAAGTTGGACTCGCGACCTGGCCATCGCGCTCGGCCTCGCAATTGTCGTAATGATTTTTCTCTACCAGCCGGTCAAGGTCGAAGGCACGAGCATGATTCCGCTGCTCTCCGACCAGGAGCGCATCTTCATCAATAAGTTTGTATATCGGTTTGAGCCGATCGAGCGCGGGGACGTCGTTGTTTTCTGGTATCCTCTCGACCGGTCGAAATCGTTCATCAAGCGCGTCGTGGGATTGCCCGGCGAGACGATCGAGATTCGAATGGGCCACGTCTACATCAACGGCCAGGAGCTCGCCGATCAATTTGTTCCGGCGGGCTACCTGGATGGCTCGAACTCGCCTGGGCGACGGATTCCGTCCGACAGCTACTTTGTGATGGGCGATCACCGCGACAGCTCGAACGACTCGCGGATGTTCGGGCCGGTCGCGCGGCAATACATTTACGGCAAAGCCGTTTTCGCGTATTGGCCGGTGGACCACTTCGGCTCGCTGAGCTCGCCTTCGACCGTCAACGCGGCATCGAAATGACATTTGGAGGACACACTGATCGAGGCCCTCGCAGGACGCGCGACTCTCGCGCTCGAGGACGGAAGAGTATTTAACGGCCGCGCGGCGGGCGCTCGCACCCGCCGAGGCGGCGAAGTCGTTTTCAATACTAGCCTTACCGGCTACCAGGAAGTTTTCACCGATCCGAGCTACTCCGGGCAGATCGTGTGCCTGACGTATCCCCACATTGGCAACGTCGGAGCAAATCCGGAAGACCAGGAATCTTCGAAGCCGTACATTGAATCTCTGATCGTCCGCGAATTTTCGTCGATCGATTCCAACTGGCGGTCGGACGAATCCGCGCACAAGTATCTCGAGCGCCACGGCGTGCCGGTCATCTGGGACATCGACACACGCGCGCTGGTGTTGCATTTGCGCACCGCAGGAGCGCTGCGAGGCGTGGTCTCGACCGACGACACACCTGCGGAGCAGTTGATCGCCGAAGCCCGCGCTCTACCGACGATGGCCGGGCAGGAGCTTGCGAGTCGCGTCACCGTATCGCAGAAGTACGATTGGACGCAGGGCTCGATCGATCTTGCGCAGCCGCTCGCGGCAACGGCTGCGGCTGGCGCGACCGGTTCCAACGGGCACGTGCGAAAGAAGAACGGGGCAGGAGCGCCAGAGGAATCGGCGCGCCACCGCGTTGTCGCGTACGACTTCGGTATTAAGCAAAATATTCTTCGCTTGCTGGTCGATCACGGCTGCGAGGTAACGGTCGTTCCGGCGCAGACTTCTGCTGAGGACGTGCTGGCGCTGAAGCCGAACGGCGTGTTCATCTCCAATGGTCCGGGCGATCCCGAGCCGATCACATACGGCATCGCGAGCATTCGAAAGTTGCTGGGCCGCGTTCCGATTTTCGGGATTTGTCTGGGACACCAACTGTGCGGACTCGCTCTTGGCGGACGTACCTTCAAGCTGAAATTCGGGCACCACGGTTCGAATCATCCGGTGAAGAATCTGCTGACGGGTAAAGTCGAAATCACGGCGCAGAATCACGGATTTTGCGTCGATCCGGATTCATTGCCGTCGAGCGACGTCGAAATCACGCACCTGAATTTGAACGATCATACCAACGAGGGGCTGCGCCACAAGTCGCTGCCGCTCTTCAGCGTGCAATATCACCCAGAGGCTTCGCCCGGCCCCCACGACGCGCGATACCTATTCGACGATTTTATCAAGCTGATGAAGGCCGGCGTCTAATGAGCCACCAATAACCCATGCCCAAGCGAACTGACATCAAGAAAATCATGATCATCGGCTCCGGGCCGATTGTCATCGGGCAGGCATGCGAATTCGACTATTCCGGTACGCAGGCGTGCAAGGCGCTGCGGTCGGAGGGCTACGACGTCATCCTCATCAATTCGAATCCCGCGACGATCATGACCGACCCTGAGGTTGCGAACCGCACCTACATCGAGCCGCTTTCGAAGGAGTATCTCGAAGCGATCATCGCGACTGAGCGGCCCGACGCGGTGCTGCCGACGGTGGGCGGACAGACCGGGCTGAATTTGGCCGTTGAGTTGGCCGAGAGCGGCGTGCTTGAAAAGTACGGCGTGAAACTAATCGGCGCGCAGCTCGACGCGATCAAGATCGCCGAGGATCGGCTGCTATTCAAAGATGTCTGCCGAAAAGTCGGCCTTGAAGTGCCGAATTCCGCGGTCGTCACGAATGTGCCGGAGGCGATTCGCCTCGCCGACAAGATGGGCTATCCGGTCGTGATCCGGCCATCGTTCACACTTGGCGGGACCGGCGGTTCGATCGCGTACAACCACGAGGAATTCGCCGACGCGATTGCGCGCGCGCTCGATGCGAGCCCGGTGCATCAGGCGCTGATCGAAGAGTCGGTGATCGGCTGGAAGGAATTCGAGCTCGAAGTGATGCGCGATTTTCGCGACAACTTCGTCGTGATCTGCTCGATCGAAAACGTCGACCCGATGGGCATTCACACGGGCGATTCGATCACGGTAGCGCCCGCGCAGACGCTGACGGACAAGGAATATCAGCGGATGCGCGACGCGGCGGCCGCGATCATCCGCGCGGTAGGCGTCGAGACCGGCGGCTCGAATATTCAGTTCGCCGTCGACCCTGAGACCGGCCGCATGGTCGTGATCGAGATGAATCCGCGCGTCTCGCGCAGCTCGGCGCTCGCGAGCAAAGCGACGGGCTTCCCGATCGCGAAGATTGCGGCGAAGCTGGCCGTCGGGATGACGCTCGACGAGATTCCGAACGATATCACGCGCAAGACGCCTTCCTGCTTTGAGCCGAGCATCGATTATGTCGTCGCCAAAATTCCGAAGTGGCAATTTGAAAAATTTCCGGGCAGCGACACGACACTGACCACGCAGATGAAATCCGTCGGCGAGGTGATGGCCATCGGCCGCACGTTTCAGGAAGCCCTATGCAAGGGCATTCGCGCGCTCGAGCCGAGCAGCGCGTGGCGCCCGCCGGCAGAAGTCACGACAGCATTGTTGCGCGAGCGCCTGCATGTGCCCGGCCCGGACCGCATCCACTGGCTGTTCGAGGCGATCGAGCGCGGTATGACCCGCGACGAAATTCATTCGCTCACCAAGATCGATCCATGGTTCCTCAGCCACATGGAAGAAATGGTCGCACTCGACCGGCAGGTGGCTGCCACGACGCTGACGAAATGCTCTCGCGAGATGCTGCTTGAATCTAAGCGCTCCGGCGCGAGCGACGAAGAGCTTGCGAAACTGTGGAACGTCAAGTCGGCCTCAGTTCGCGGGCGGCGGCATGAGCTCGGGGTCGTGCCTGTGTTCAAGCGTGTCGATACATGCGCGGCGGAATTTGAATCGTTTACACCGTATCTGTACTCCACCTACGAGAATTCTGATGAGTCCGCAGTCACAGAGCGGCCCAAGATCGTGATTCTCGGCAGCGGTCCGAGCCGCATCGGGCAGGGAATTGAGTTCGATTACTGCTGCTGCCACGCCGCCATGGCGCTCAAGGAAGACGGCTACGAAACGGTGATGATCAACTGCAACCCCGAAACCGTCTCGACAGATTACGACACTTCCGATCGCCTCTATTTCGAGCCGCTCACGCTGGAAGACGTACTCGCGGTTCTCGACCGCGAGGACCCTCAGGGTGTGATCGTGCAGTTCGGCGGACAGACACCGCTCAATCTTGCGCTCGAACTAAAACGCAATAAGGCCAGGATTATCGGCACCGATCCTGAATCGATCGATCTCGCCGAAGATCGACGGAGATTCGGCGCGCTGCTCGCGGAACTAAATATTCCGCAGCCGCGCGGCGGCACCGCGCTTGCTCCACAGGAGGCCGTCACTACCGCCTCGGAAATCGGGCTACCCGTGCTCGTGCGGCCGAGCTATGTCCTGGGCGGGCGCGCGATGGTGATCGCGTACGATTTGAAGACCGTGGAAGAGTACGTGGCTCAGGCGACGCAGATCGGCGGCTTGTCCGATCCAAAGCGGCCGATCCTGATCGACCAGTTCCTCGAGAACGCAACCGAGGTGGATGTGGACGCGGTTGCGGATGGCGAAGACGTGGTAATAGCCGGCATCATGGAACACATTGAGGAGGCCGGCATCCATTCCGGCGACTCGTCCTGCGTACTGCCGCCCGTGTCGCTCAAGCCCGCAGTGCTCGAACAGATTCGCGACTACACGACGCGCCTTGCGCGAGCCCTTCGCGTCGTGGGGCTGATGAACGTGCAGTACGCCATCCAGAACGACACTGTTTATGTCCTGGAAGTGAATCCGCGCGCGTCGCGCACAGTGCCCTACGTGAGCAAAGCAACCGGCGTGCCGCTCGCCAAAGTGGCCGCGCGTCTGATGACCGGGCGCAAGTTGCGCGATCTGCATCTGCCAGTAACGCAAGTCAACGGCGTGAAGGAACTCGCGGTTCACGATTTCTTCGCGGTGAAGTCGCCGGTATTCCCGTTCAACAAGTTCCGAGGCGTCGATACGATTCTGGGGCCGGAAATGCGGTCGACGGGCGAAGTGATGGGCATTTCGACCACCTTCGGCCAGGCGTTTGCGAAGGCGCAACTGGCGGCCGGCCAGCGGCTGCCGACGGAAGGTATCGTCTTCATCAGCGTGAACGACCACGACAAGATCCATGCCGCGCCGGTCGCCAAAGACCTTGCGGCGGCAGGGTTGAAGATTATCGCCACGCGCGGCACAGCTGCGGCGCTGAAGCGCGCCGGGATCGATATCGAAGCGGTATACAAAGTGAACGAAGGCCGGCCGAACATCATCGACTTGATCAAAAACGGCAAGGTCAATCTGATCATCAATACGCCGCTTGGTCGCGAATCGTTCTACGACGAAAAGTCGATTCGCCGCGCGGCGGTGCGCTACAACGTTCCCTGCATCACGACGCTTTCGGCTGCGAGTGCCGCGGCGCGGGGAATTCGCGCGATGGTCGGCCATGCTGCCGATGTGGCGGCGATTCAGGATTTGCACCGGCGCAAATCTGTCGCTTTGCCCTGAGGAACCAATATTTCCGATTTTGCTGCCGCATTTCTGGCGGCAGGGTTCGCGGCCTGAATTCCTAGAATCCTGGGCGATCTCGCGCTAATCCAATGTTGCCAGTGAAGCCGCCGACCGATTGTCGCGCCTCGAAAGCCGATTGTGGCCGTGATTGTTCGTGTTCGAGCCGGCGTGTATCATGACTGCCCCGATGGAGTCTCACTGTCTTCCGTTCCACGACATTCCGCGCACGAGCAAGCTCTATTCGACATTTCTTGACGACTTTTCGAAGGTCGCGGCCTATTACGCGCATCCTCCAACCGCCGCGGGTGTCGACGCCGCTGCGCGTGAGTCAAAGTTGCGTCCGGACGTTCGCATGCGCGTCATCGAGATCCTGCGCGCACAGAATCGTAACCTCGGTTCTGGCGGCGAAATCGAATCGGCAACAGCTCGCAATCTCGATCGCCTCGCCTCAGGTGCCGTCGCCATCGTCACCGGACAGCAGGCCGGCCTTTTTTCCGGACCCGCCTACACTTTCTATAAGGCACTAACCGTCATCCGTTGTGCAGAGGAGGTGACGCGGCGCGGCATCGACGCAGTTCCGGTTTTTTGGCTGGCCACGGAAGATCACGATCTCGCCGAAATCAATCATTCTTACTGGTGCACGCGCAACGGTCTCGCGCGTTACGAGTTGCCACCGGAAGATTCCGGCCGCCGCGTCGGTGAAATCCCACTGGGCGATGGGATTGAGGCTGTTGTCGGTGCGGCGGCGTCTACTCTTGAAGGTGAGTTCGCTGCCGAAGTCATACGTGCCCTGAATGAGTCCTATACGCCCCGCGACACGTATGGTTCGGCTTTCGGCAAGCTCATGGCACGACTTCTTGCAGGCCGCGGAATCGTCTTCCTCGATCAGCTTGACCCGCAGTTGCACCGTCTCGCAGCTCCCACTTTGGAGCATGCGGCTCAGCGGGCTGACCAACTCGGAAGTGCGCTCGCTGCGCGCTCCAAGGAACTGGAGGCCGCCGGTTTCCATTCACAGGTCAAGGTCACGAACGAGACGACGCTTCTTTTTTGGAGCAAAGCCGGCCGTCGAGAAGCGGTTCGCAGAAAGAATGGATCCTTCTTGGTTGGCGACACTGAAATATCAGCTCGGCAATTCATCGAGGCGATCGAGCAGCAGCCGGAACAGTTTTCACCGAGCGCGCTGCTGCGGCCCGCGATTCAAGACTCAATTCTCCCGACTGCCGCCTACGTCGGTGGACCAGCCGAGGTCGCCTACATGGCTCAAGCGCAGGTTGTCTATCGGGAGCTCGGAGTTCGCATGCCCGCGATCCTGCCCCGCGCGAGCTTCACGATCATAGACCCAGCGATCGCGCGCTTCCTTGCGCAATACGGTCTTCATCTTCGCGACCTGCTCGCGGGGCGCCAGCAGTTGCGTTCGAAAATGGAGCAGCAGTCGTTGCCGGGCGCGCTGTCCAGCCGCTTCGACGCAAGCGAGGAAGAAGTGCGCCGATTGATGAAGTCGTTTGAAGAGCCGCTCGCGAAGCTTGACCCCACGCTGATGGAATCGCTTCACACGGCCGAAGCCAAGGTGCTCCATCAGATCACGCAATTGAAGGGGAAGGTTGCACGCGCCGAAAACTTTCGTTCAGGCGTGCTCGACCGGCACGAAAAGATCCTGACCGATTCGCTCACGCCGAACGGCGAACTGCAGGAACGCACCTTGTGTCTGCTGCCGCAGCTCGCGGCCCACGGCCCCGACCTTCTCGACAAGCTCACATCGATGAGTTCGGTCGCGGGTTCCGGTGAAGGGCATTCTTGCGCCGCTCAGCACCAAATCCTGTCTTTCTAATCTCGTTTAACCTTCCTTTTGTGTGCGTGTTTGAGTCCTTGTGGTTTCCGTCGCTGTGCTAAAATCGCGACGTCTTTGGAAAATTCTCGCCGGGAGATCGCACGCTATGAAGATCACGCCAGGAAAACAAAAGGGCTTGCAAGCTGTCTCGGATTCGCGCGGAGTGATTGCCGCTGCGGCCATGGACCAGCGCGGCTCTCTCAAAAGCGCTATCGCCAAGGACAAGGGAGTTGACAAGAGCGCCGTCACGTCACAAATGCTCGAGGAATTCAAGAGCGCGGTCGTCCGCGTGCTGACCCCGTACGCCAGCGCGATTCTTCTCGATCCCGAGTACGGACTTCCTGCTGCGAAATTGCGGGCAAGAAACGCTGGATTGCTCCTTGCCTACGAAAACAGCGGCTATGACAATACGCGCCCGGGCCGCTTGCCCGATCTTCTCGACGTTTGGTCCGTGCGCCGCCTGATGGCTGCCGGTGCGGATTGCATCAAGATTTTGCTCTACTATACGCCGTTCGATCCGCCTCATATCAACGACATCAAACACGCGTGGATCGAGCGGATCGGCGGCGAGTGCACGGCTGCGGACGTTCCGTTTTTCCTCGAATTTGTCGGCTATGAAGAAGACGGCGACGAGAAGAGCATCGAGTTCGCCCGCAAGAAGCCCGAAATCGTAGCGCGGAGCATGGAGGAGTTTTCAAAGTCCCAGTATGGCGTCGACGTCCTAAAAGTCGAAGTTCCGGTCAACATGGCATATGTGGCCGGGTCGAAGGCCTGCAAGGGCGACGCCGCGTACACGCGCGATCAGGCCAAAGATCATTTCCGCAAGGCCGCTGCGGTCGCAAAGAAGCCGTTTATCTATCTCTCCGCAGGCGTAAGCAATGAGGTATTCAATGAAACGCTCGAGCTAGCCGCTGATGCGGGCGTCAAATTCTCGGGCGTTCTCTGCGGCCGCGCGACCTGGAAGGATGGGATTCCAGTGTATGCGAAGCAGGGAGTGAAGGCTCTTGAGGATTGGCTCGCCGATCAAGGCGTGAAAAATATCAAGAATGTGAATGAGCGGTTGAAAGCTGCAAGTCCGTGGTTCAGCTTTTACGGAGCGGCTTCCGCTTCGGCGCTTTCTTGATTCGCTTCGAGGGTCGCTGGAGCTAGCGCGTTCCGCCGCATTCGGCTTCGACTTGTGTTTGGAGCGCGTCGTCGAGCATCACGCCGCGTCGTGATTTCGCAGAGCAAATCTGGGCCGCCGTCAGTCCAAACGCGCCCCGCATGTTCGCTCCTTCAAGGCTTGTCCCGCTCAAATTGGCGTTGTTCAAAACAGTTCCTGCAAACTGCGTTCCGCCAAGATTCGCGCCGCGCAAGTCCGCATCAATTAGAATCGCTCCGTCGAGCTGCGCGCCTCCGAGATCGGCGTTCGTCAGCGTAGCCGACCATAGATACGCGTTTCTAAGGTCAGCGTGGTCCATGTGAGTCCCGGCCATATACGCGTCGCGCAGATCCGTTTTTTCCAGATTCGTGCGAATCAGGATTGCTCCGTCGAGTCGAGACGTATAGAGGCTCGCGCCTTCGAGCCGCGCATCCTCAAGAATCGAATCGTGCAACGAAGAGTGCGAAAGATTGGCAGCTCGTAGATCGGCCCGGCGCAAGTCAGCCCCATCGAGATTCGACCGGTCGAGATTGACGCGGTACATGCGCGCCTGATCCAGCACTGCGTATCGGAGATCGCTCTGGCCAAGGTCGGCTCCGCGGAAGTCCGCTTGCGAGAGAAACGCGCCCTGTAGATTCGCTTGCAGCATGTGCGCGTTCGCGAGGAAAACTCCGTAGGCTTGGGCGTATCGCAAATGCACGTCGTTGAGCCGGGCTCCATCGACAGAAGAAACCCGATCGTCGTCGACATTCCACGTCGGCGGCCTTGAAGAAAGAGATGCTTCGGTGAGATCGGGATAGGGATCAAACCCAGTCCACCAGAAAAGCGTGGGAGCCCACCTGCGGATATTCGCTGACCCGTACTGGGGCGCCCGCGCGCGATCGTGAGGCACGCCAAGCAGCGTTCCGGCAGCGATCAGCAGCAACACGAAACCGAACGCAGCAGCGACGGTCACAGGGCTGACTGCCTTGATGCGCGCAACCAGCCGCCGGACCCAGGTTCGTTCGAACTCCCACCGCTCAGGCCGGCGGCCTACCTTGGTGATGGCATGAATTGACACGCCGCTCGACACGACAGCGAGGATCGTATGCAAGATGGTCCCGTGAACTTCCTGGCGGGTCAAATAGCGTGACCAGAAAAGGAGCAGCGTCACGGGGACTATTCCATACGCGAGCATCACCGATATTCCGCGTTCTACAATTCGGGTTGACGATGGATCAGGATTCATCCATCGAAAGTGGGTGCGCAAAAGGCCCAAGATGAGGGCGGGCTCTTCGTCGCCCAGGGGATGCCCATCAGGAAAAATCGCCGGCAATTCCTCGACCGACTCCCAAAGCCGCTGCAAGTGAAAGTGAAAAAGCAGATAGAGAAGAAACAGCGCTCCGGGAACGATCAGATAAGACTCTGCCGTCGGAAGCGCCGCCGCGGCTGCATGCGAATGGAGAAACGGCAGGAGGGCCGAGTCGCTCACAATCTGCGCATCCTTCGTCTTCCACAGCAGCAGCCAGGAAAGCACGCTCGTGACAGTCATCGCGCCAAAATAGCGGTGCGCTTTGCGCGAATTGTGTGCAAATTTGCTCTCGGCCTCAAACTCCATCAATTGCGGCGCGAGGAGTGCGTCACGCAGATTGGCGCCCGCAAGCTGACGCGGCACGAGCCCCATCGCGGTCTCAAGACTTGCGCCCTCGAGATTCGCGCCTTCCAGATTCGCGCCGACGAGACACGATTCTTCCAGATCGGCGCGCACCAGGCACGCATCGCGCAGGTCTGCGAGGAGCATATCCGCCGCTCTGAGATTTGCGTCGTGCAGATCGGCCATTCGGAGATTGACGCTGATCAGGTCGGCTCCTTCGAGTTCGGCGCACGAAAGATCGGCGCGCGTGCCTGCGAGCCCGTGCGACTCGACCCATTCGCGGTGGCCCGCGAGTTTGTCATCAAGCGCCCAATCGCGATACGCGGGGCGCTTCGGCTCGGCCAGCTGGGCAGAGGGCTGAGAATACGCGAGCGGCTCAGGCGCTGCGGGCCCTTGTCGCTGCGTAGCATCCGAGTCGTCCATTGAAGCCGCTTCGACAGGATGTGGTTCAGCTCGCGGCATCGCACTCTTCATCGCACCTAGAAAATCCGCGGACAGGGACGACGGAGGCGCGTCGTCGAAGTCTTGTAGCACGGGTTCCTCAACCTGTGGCGACTCGGGAGGCGGCGGCTCGACCGACTCCGAAGATTCGGGCGAAGCGGTTTCAGCAGGCTGTTCAATCTGTGCAACCGGCACGGCGGCGGGCTCGTCGACTGGCTCGCTAGTCGAAACGATGGTCTCGGCCGCATTCGGTCGCTGATCTTGCGTGAATAGTACCGCGAGGAGTTCGCCGGCGGGAGGCAATTGCTCCGCCGGTATTGGATCTGCGGTAGTTTCTGCTGCAGGCGCGACGGATCCTTGCACAGTCTTTGGGGTGACGGGTGTTTCTGCGTGACGTGCCAGCGCTGCCTCGTTGCTTGCGGGGGGTGTCGACGCCCATTCGGCGACCAGCGATATTTCCTCGATGGCCTTGGGTGAGTCCTTCGAGCCGAAGAGCCATGAAAATATGCCTCGCCGCTTGGGGGCGAGTGATGGCTCAGGTGGCGCTTCCGCGGGCGCTACGGCAACTACCGCGGTTGTCGGCTTGTCTTCCGGTTTGGCCTCGGCGTGAACTTCGGCGCTTTCCGCGGGCGGAGCTTCGGGGAAGAGTTCAGCGAGCTTGGCGGCAGCCGACGGCAAGTCTTCCGCATTGATCATTTCGTTCGCCGTGCCAGCGGGCGCAGGCGGGGGCGGATCCGCAGCGATTGCGGCGCGCTCTTCAACGTCTTCGCTTTGCAAGAGACGATGGAACAGTGACGGCACAGTAGTCCTTTGCTCTGAGAGACCCTAGACTCCTGAAGAGGTCAGTCTACGCCTGGACCAGCATATCCCTGGGAATCCCCGCCGACCCCCTGTCCAGGAGTGCAATAGCCGGTCAGCTGGTCGCTCGGTCTGGCTAAAGCGCGCTGTAGCGGAGTGAAGTTTCAGCCGAGTTTGTTCGCAGGGAACTACGAGTGCGCCACGGGGCAGACCATCCGCACGGCGTTCAGCAGCGCCTCGGGCTTGAAGGGTTTTGTGATGTAGACGACAGCCCCAGCGTCCCTTCCGGCTTTGAAGTCCTTCGGAGCACCTTCGCTGGTCAGCAAAATGACCGGAACCTTCTCCAGTTTGGAATCCTTCTTGATGGCCTTGCAAAGATCGTAGCCTGTCATGCCGGTCATCGTTACGTCGGAAACAACCACGGCCGGCACGGCTGTCTTCATCATTTCGAATGCTTTTTCGCCGCTGGTTGCCGATTTCACGGTATAGCCGTTTCGTCCGAGCGCCTCTTGGATCAGCCGCAATTGCACGGGGCTGTCGTCCACTGCCAGCACCACGGGGAGCTCTTTTGAGATCGGCTTGGAGGTAGTTTCCAGTGTCGTCGCCACGGCGAATCTCCTTTGGAATCAGTGCCAAACGGGCAGATCTGCTTTCATACAGTAGGCGGCCTTTGGGCGATTTGGTCAAGCGCTTTGCGACACTTCGGTTCGCAAGTGAAACGAGGGCTGGGGCCATTTTTCCACTACGTCGAGGAAGAAGCGCGCTCGGCTCTGAGGTATTCAGGCCGAGCTGAATGTCTTTAGCGGGAGGGTGCTGCGGTGCTCGACGTCGCCTTCGGTCCGTCCTGCCTGAATTGGAATCGCAGGACCCATTCACGAGTGCTGCTGCCATCGGCCACGGGACTGAACTTCCACTTCCGCGCGGCGTTCATCGCCAAATTCGCAAAGTACTTGCTGGGCCCGGGTGAATCGAGGCTGGCGTCGGTCACGTTTCCTGACACATCGACTTGTACCCGCACGCCAACTTTTACCGTGCCTTGAATCGTGTCGAGAGCCTTCTGCGGCACATCGGGCAGAACTTGCTCGACGACTTCTCCCGATGTTGCGAGCCTTGTCGGCACGGCCGCTGGTGGCGCAGGTTGGGGCGGAGGTGCGGGAGCCGGGTTCGCGACGGCATTATCCTCGCCGGATTCGGTCGCATTCTTAGTAGTGCTCGCCCGCACCGCCTCCGATTTCTCAGCGGCTGGCGCAGCTTCGGCAGGCTGCGGCGAAGGCACGGTGCTCGTAGGTGCTGCGGCACTGCGCTTGGTAGCTGACGCCTCTACGCTCGCGGTTGCCCCGGCCGACTGTTCCGTTGCTGGCGAAGAAGAGGGCTCGACTGCCGCAGCGCCTGCCGACTGTCCTTGCAAGCGATTGAGAAGCTTCGGCGCGACGAGGATGACGACGAGCGCGAGAGCGACGAGCACCGCCGCCGGAGCCGCGCTCCGCCAGTTCGTGGGTGCTTTCTGCGCCTTCGCGGGCGCCGTTGGAGCTGCTGGAGAAGCAGCGCGAGCCACCGGCTCCGGCGCACCCACTGGCTTCTGAAGCACGCTCGCGGGAGTCCGTAATCTGGCCGAAACGTCCGCGATCGTTGCTCGGCGGCGCGGCTGGCGGCGCAGGCATTCACGCGCGATGTCCAAGAATGGCTGGGGCAGGGAATCCGGCAGGGCGGGGTCGTCCGATGCATTTTGCAGTATCACGGGAAGCTTTTGCGTCAGCGCCTCGACCAAGGTCATTCCAAGTGACCAGATATCGCCCTGAGTCGAAAATCCGCCCTTTGCTATTTCCGGCGCATCGTAGGCGCTCGGTTGGACCGGCATCTCTCCCATTGCACTGACAGCGTCGATCGAAATTTTCACCCGATCGCCGGTCGCCAGAATATTTGCAGGTTTGATATGACCGTGGACGCGACCTTTGCCGTGCAAATACGCGAGTGCATCGAGCACCGGCGGCAACATCTCGGCCACTTCGGCAGGAGTGAGTGCACGCTGAGCAAGAATGTCCGCGAGATTTTCTTCGGCGTATTCGGTGACGGCGTAGACCAGCGGCGTATCACCGAGCCGGCAGCGCCCTACTTCATACACGCGCAGAAGATTCGGATGCGAAAAGCTCTTAGTTTGTTCCAGACTGGAAATTCGCGCGTCGGTTTGTCGCGCGTTGGCCGAGATCAGCTTGATCGCGGCCCGTTGCCCTTCGCGCTCCGTGAGGTAGACCCAACTGCGAGGCGAGCTGCCTACAAACTCGCGCAGCTCGAATTTCCCGTCGACGACCTGGCCCAGCCACTGGACTCTTGTATCACTCATGGCCCACTCCCGCCCGTCAATCACCGGACACGCCTAGTCTCTCGCTCGCGAATCCGCTGCTTTTGTTCCAGGCTGGGGTCTTCGGAACCTGCCGAGAGAACCGCGGAGACATGATGAATCCGTTTCCTCGGAAAGTAAAACAGCGCTTGCTCAAATGAGCAAGACTTCGTGCGCGCGATCGAAGGGAACGCTACGATTTCTTGGCGGACTTTGCCGGCGTGAAATCCTGCCGCACCACTGCGGCGACTTTCTTGCCGAAATCGAACGTCGCGCGCAGGTTCTCGCCGAGGAATTGCACCTTACCCTCGACGTCATTTTCAAAAAGCTTCTGACCGTTCTTGTCCGTGAACAGCAGATGAACTTTGATCGACGTCTTGCCAGTGACCGTCGTGACTTGGCGCTTCTCCGCGCTTCCTTGTTTGAAACCAGTCGCCGTGCATCGCAAAGTGACGAGATCAGGCGCGCTCGCTGCATCGCGGTCTCCGTCGCGATACAGGTGCTCGAATCGTCTTGTCTTTCCGACTTCCTCCATTACGTGCTCGTACATCGCCATCTGAAACTCGGCAGGCAATTTCACATCCTCTGCCTGGATTTGCAGAACCTGAAGTGCGGAAGCGTGCATCGGCGTGGGGGGCGTTGCGGTCGACGCTTGCGCCGCCTGCGCCGTCGGGCGCGAGAACGCGAGAAATGCCACGAGAGCCAAAGCTGGAAGGACGAGCGAACTCAGAGCGCGATCTCGGGTTTGACGATTCATGGTTTCGTTGCCTCCTGCGCCGGAACTGGGCTCGCTTTCGCTCCCGCTGCTACGAGTTGGGCTTTCAGCGCCGAGGCTAGACCTTTCGGCAGAGTGAAAATCGCGCCGTGCAATCCGCCATTGGTGTCTCGGTACTCGATCGTCAGAGTGTCGATCTTCTCTCGGAACAGACTCAGGAACCGGCCGCTGCCGTAGGGCGCGACCATCGTTAATGTCCCAATCGTCCCGCCGATGATTCGCTGGCTATCGACGCCGGTCTGAACGTCTTCGATGCCGCTGATGGCAAGATCACTTTTCGTCGGGCCGCTCGTGAACGTCAACGCGTCCTTCGACACAGTAGCCTGCCCCTTTGTGTTGTGTTGAACGGCTTGCAAACCGATGACGTGTTTGACGTTGAAACTCGCGGGCGCATTGCTCTGCGCGTTGACGCGCGGAGAACTTGCGGCGCACGCAACGAACAGGACCAGCGCAGACAAAAGTGCCTTTCCGTCGAACTCTCGCATTGTGGTTACTCCTCGGTGGGGCCTGACGAGCGGGCCTAGTCTGCACGCGGAGTCCCTTGGAGTCAATGAATTTAAGTTTGATCGAAACCCGCTGAGCGCCAAGCCGGTATGGACCTGCCGCAGGGCGTGCCTTTGTGTTCGGAAACATGAGCAGGATGTGCATGGACGAAATTCCGCAGTATGCTGTTCATGTTGGGTCACAATAGTCGAGGGGGACGAATCGCGTGGACGCTAAAGCCTCGCCCGCAACCGCCGTGAAGACGCGCACAGAATCGGACAGCATGGGGAAGATCGAAGTCCCCGCCGATCGCTATTACGGTGCCCAGACAGCGCGCTCGCTGATCCATTTCAATATCGGCACGGACACGATGCCGCCTGAACTCATCCGCGCCTTCGGCATTCTGAAAAAGGCCGCGGCGCTGGTGAATCAGGATCTCGGCAGGCTCCCGCACGAGAAAGCCAAGCTAATCGTGCAAGCCTCGGACGAAGTGATCGCCGGAAAGCTCAACGACCATTTTCCGCTTCGCATCTGGCAGACCGGCAGCGGCACCCAGACCAACATGAACGCGAACGAGGTCATCTCGAATCGCGCGATCGAAATCGCCGGCGGCGTGATGGGAAGCAAGAAGCCGATCCATCCGAACGACGACGTTAATATGTCGCAGTCGTCGAACGACACGTTTCCAGCAGCCATGCACATCGCCGCGGCCTCGCGTGTCTCGCAAGACCTCATTCCTTCGGTCGAACGGTTGCGCGACGCGCTCGACGCGAAGGCGAAGGAATTTGGCAGCGTCGTCAAAATTGGCCGAACTCACCTGATGGACGCGACCCCTCTCACGGTCGGTCAGGAAATTTCCGGCTGGGTCAGCCTGCTGGACCGCGACATCGGCCGCATTGGCGAGTCGCTGTGGGGACTCTACGATCTTGCCATCGGCGGCACGGCTGTTGGGACAGGCCTCAACGCACACCCGGAATTCGCCGAACGCTCCGCAAGGAAGATTTCGGAGCTGACCGGTTTGCCGTTCAAGTCTCATCCGAATAAGTTCGCCGCGCTTTCGGCACACGACGAGCTCGTTTTTGCGAGCGGCGCGCTGAAAACTCTGGCGGCCTCGTTGATGAAGATCGCCAACGATATTCGCTGGCTGGCTTCCGGGCCACGGGCGGGGCTGGGCGAGTTGATCCTTCCAGAAAATGAGCCGGGATCGTCGATAATGCCCGGCAAAGTGAATCCGACTCAGTCGGAAGCCGTGACGATGGTTGCCGTGCAGGTGATGGGTAACGACGTGACCATCGGTTTTGCTGGCTCGCAGGGAAATTTCCAGTTGAACGTTTTCAAGCCCGTAATCACTTACAATTTCCTTCATTCCGTAAGCCTTCTCACCGACGCCTGCCGCTCGTTCCGAGAGCATGCGGTGGAAGGCATGCGAGTTGATCTCGATTGCATTCAGCACCACTTGGACAGCTCTCTCATGCTCGTCACCGCGCTGACACCGAAAATCGGTTACGACAAGGCGGCCGAAATCGCCAAGAAGGCGCACCATGACGGGCTCACGCTTCGCGAAGCAGCCCTCAAGCTCGGTTACCTCACCGAAAAGGAGTTCGACGAAATCGTTCGCCCCGAAAAAATGACCCATCCCTGAAATCCTGTGCCGAAATGGAATTGGGAGTTCGATTTCGGTTTAATCAAGATACGACACTGGCTCTCATCCGTTTCGTTGTGAAACACAACTATCGAAAGTTGTTAGTTCTGGAAAACGCGCCCACAAGAATCAAAGTTTCTTTTGACTCCCTCATTTGGCTTCACTAGATTCGTAGAACCCTTCCTAAACTTTTCCCTTCCGCAGGAGCATCTATGCGGATCCTTGTCGCTGTGCAGGATTCCTCGCTCGGAACGTATCTGAACAAAGAATTGGCCGCAGAGAAAATTGTCGCGGACCTCGCGCACGACAGTGAACAGATGAAATCTCTGGTCGCGGGACGGAGTCATGACGCCGCGATTCTTGATATCGATCTGTCGAGTGAAGGCGGGTATTCGCTGCTTCGCGATTTGCGTGCAATGCCCGAGCAGTTGCCCGTCCTCGTACTCGCAACGGGCGCGCGCCCAGGCCAGCAAGCGCAGGCGCTTGATTTGGGCGCCGACGATTTTCTCTCGAAACCCTTCGAATTGTCCGAGCTGCTGGCGCGCTTGCGAGCTCTCGTGCGCGGTCGCGACCGTCGCAGCGAGACGGTACTGCGAATCGACAACCTCGAACTCAGGCGCGACGCGCACGTGGTGACTCGCGCGGGTCAAAGGATCCGTCTGACGCCCAAAGAGTTTGCGCTGCTCGAATGTCTCCTCGCGAACGCGGGAGAGTGCGTCACGCGGTCGGAAATCGTTCGCCACGTGTGGCACCACGCAAACGATCCGCTCACCAACATCGTCGACGTATACGTGAATTATTTGCGAAAGAAGGTGGATGTACCGTTCGAACCCAAGTTGATTCACACCGTGCGCGGCGTCGGCTATCAGTTAAAGGCACGAAACGCTTCCGACGGAAAGGTGGCGTGACTCGATTTGGCCCTGGGCAGCTCGCCAAGATTCTTCGGATAGCCATGAGCGAAGCGAGAACGAAATGACGCTGTCGATAAATGGTTTCAGGCTTGAATTGAACGTTCCGGACCTGCGCGTCGCGGTCCGCGAAAGACTTCTGCAAATCGTGGGGTTCCCGCCCGGGCATCTGATTGATACCAGCGCTGCAACTGACGAAATTCGTGCGTCCTCCGATGGCCGGTTCAACGTGATCTTGCTCGATGAAGGCATCGACGACCTGAGCATCCACCGGCTTATCGCGGCGCTTCGAGAAGATCGCCGGGAACTGCTCGTAGCGTTTTGCGACGGCGACCGCAAATGGAACGATCTCCCCTGCGAGTTTGGCAGCGGAGGTTTCTACAACGACCGCCTCAGCGAATCTCCTCTCGTCCGCGCTGCAGCACCATACTGGCGTGCGATGGAGCGCGCCTTTGCGGTGACGCGAGAGACCAGAAAGATCTGTACGATAAACATCGGCAGGCCGCCGCACAGCGGTTGATTAGGGATTCTAATGAATCGCTCCGCACCGCTGGAATCTTTCTTGCATCTTCCTGCGACCCATGCTCGATTCAGCGCTCAACGAACAGCAGCGCGAACAACTACTGCTGGAACATCTTCCGCAAGTTCACTACGTGGCGCGGCGCATTCATTTTCGGCTACCGCCGCAGGTTCCCCTGGAAGACCTTGTACACGCAGGAATTCTCGGTCTGATGGACGCCGTCAAGAAGTACGATCCCACCAAAAACGTTCGTCTCAAGCACTACGCGGAGTTCCGCATTCGCGGCGCAATCCTCGATAGCCTTCGGTTGGTCGACTGGAGCCCGCGAGCGCTTCGCCGGCAGGCACGCCGTTTGGCACAGGCCGTTTCCCAAATTAGAACGCGGCTTAGCCGGGACCCGAGCGAAGAAGAAATTGCGGCCGAGCTGAATGTGGGCCTTGAGGATCTGCAACGGTTGCGGGCGATGTTGCGCGGACTGGACCTCGGCAGCGTTCAGACTCAATCCAGCGATCAAAGCGGCGAAGAAGAAATCGAGCACTGCGAATCAAAAGAGGAAGATCCCTACCACCAGGCGCTGCGCAGCGAAATGGCTGAGTTGCTTGCGCGCGCGATGAACGAGTTGCCGCAACGCCAGCGCGAGGTTTTGTCTCTGTATCACTTTCAGGATCTGACGATGAAGGAAGTCGGCCGGATTCTAAGTATCGGCGAGTCTCGTGTCTCGCAGATTCACAGCGCCGCGCTGCTTCGATTGCGAACACGACTTCCGAAGCTGTTGTCCCGCGCACGTCCTTCTAATCTTGGAACCTCGGCAGCATCTCCCACGATACGGCGCAAAACAGCTTTGGCCTAAAGAGCATGCCTGTCAGAGCCGATTTTTGCATTGACGGCAATGGTCTAGCCGGGGTGATATGCGCAAACCGAAATCATCTCGTGATTGGAATCAACGCAAGAATCTGCTCAGCGTTCCGCTGGCGCCTTCAGAGCCGCCGCCGGTGTGCCGTATCAATCGCTTACTGGGCGCCGAAATCGTGGATTTGAGCCGCGTCGCTCGCGAGATTCGCTCACATCCCGACCTGGAATCGCTGGTCTTGCAGATGGCTGTTTCTCTTGCGCTGTCGCCGGCAAGATCGCTGGGGACTCTTGAAGAGACAGTCTTTGTTCTGGGTACAGACCGACTGCGCGTGTTGCTCTACACGTGGTCGCTACTGCAACGCAAGCTCCCGCAAGTCCATCCGAGCGCTTCGGTAGGTTGGACCCCCGAAGCGCTCTACCTCGCCAGCTTTCTGCGCTATCTCGGGCTGGACTCACCCGACGCGGCGATCCTCCACAATGAAATGTTTGCTTTCGCGCTCGACCCGCAGCGCGCGGAGTTCGCCGATCTGCGAGACACGCTCATGCGAGACTTCCTGTCACTCATTCCAGTATTGGCCCCGTCCATCCTTCGGTTTGCTCCGGATCCGCTCAACCGACGCGATAGTTCGAGCGAAGGCTCGTCGTAACGCTGCCTTTGAAGTTTATTGACGCTCTCTGTGACCGGCCCGACGCCCCCGCTTGCCGCAAGCACACACATTAAGTTACTGTAGCTGGCTATCTGGGCTGCGATGGAGCTAATTCTAAACATCACGTGGGTGTTGCTGGCGGGCGCCACGTTGTGGGTCTGGCGCACTCGCTGGGTGCACGATCGCAATCGAGCACTTCCACCTTCCCTCCGTGAGTGGACGGCTGTCAGCGTCGCCCTGATCCTGCTCTTCTTCGCCGTCTCGATGTCGGATGATCTGCACCCTGAAATGATGCTGTTCGAGGATTCTGCGACGAGCCGCCGTAGCTCCTCACTTTCTGTTGATGCGCACCATTCGCCGCTTCATTCGGTCACCCCGCGCCATGCAACGGGTCTCGCCGTCGTCGCAGCGCTTCTTGCTCTTGAGAACCTACGCGTGGGCCGAACCGCTGTGCTTGATCTAGCACCTGCTGCGTTGTGCTTTGACGGCCAGTCGCGGTCCTGTCGAGCCCCGCCCCTGTCGCCTCTCTACTTGTCGTAATCCGGCTTATAGGCCAAGAAATTACCCGCGCTGTCCGAGTCTCGTCTCAGCAGTGCTAGCAGCGCTTTCACAACAAACCGACTTTGCCGTGCCGTATTTCGGGTGCGAGTCGTCCGAATGAGGTACTCAGATGAGATACAACCGGATCGTCGCAGTACCTTCGATGCTGGTATTCGTCCCTCTCCTCGGGGGATGCGGAGGCAACACCAGCGTGCAGAATGGGGCGCCTCCTCCCGCGCAAGTCGTCGAAGTGGGTGATGTTTCGCTCTTTCATGTGGATCATCCCGAGCAATATCCACTGTCGTCCGCTGTCAAGCATGAGGCGGTGTCGCAACTGGTCGTCACAGGCACTGTGAATCCCGACATCGCGCGGACAGTTCCTGTGATCACGCTCGCTTCCGGGCGGGTCGTCGATATTCGGGTTCGTCTCGGCGACACGGTTCAAAGGGGCCAGGTGCTCCTGCGCATTCGAAGTGATGACGTCTCTAGCGGCTATTCCGATTATCGGAAGGCCGTAGCAGACGAGTTGCTCTCGAGGCAGCAGCTCGACCGCGACAAAGACCTCTACGCGCATGGCGCGATTTCGCAGGCAGACCTGCAGGCGGCGCAGGACACCGAGGATGACGCGAAGGTGACTCTCGAAACCACCACCGAACATCTGAAATTGCTCGGAAACGATCCCGATCATCCCTCCGGAATTGTTGATATCACTGCTCCAATCAGCGGGGTCATCACGGACCAGGAAGTCGTAAACGGAAGCAGCGTGCAGAGTTACTCCGCCAACCCTTTTACCATTTCCGATCTGTCGTACGTCTGGATTGTCTGTGATGTTTACGAAAACGACCTGCCGAACGTTCGTCTCGGGCAGTCCGTAGATATCCGCTTGAATGCCTATCCCAATCAGGCCCTCAAAGGGACCATCAGCAACATTGGGGAGATTCTCGATCCCGCAATTCGGGCCGCAAAAGTGCGCATCGAAGTTCGTAATCCAGGCGTGATGCGCGTCGGAATGTTTGCCACTGCGACGTTTTACGGCCTGAAAAAAGAAGCGCACACCGCTGTTCCCGCTTCCGCGATTTTGCATCTCCACGATCGCGACTGGGTCTTCGTGCCGGCGGCGAATCAGAAGTTTCGACGCTTGGAGGTCAGAGGTGGAAACACTTTGCCCAATCGTGCGCAGGAGATTCTATCCGGCCTGCAGCCGGGCCAGCAGGTGGTGACGGATGCGCTCTCTCTCCAGAATGCGATCGACAATGAATAGGGGCGTCGCGATGGGATTTCTCTCGAGGAAAAGGCCATGATTCGCAAGGTTGTCGATTTTGCGCTCGAAAATCGCTTCTTGGTTCTCGTGACCGCACTGGTGCTTTTTGGGTGGGGCGCCATTTCGTTTCACCAGCTTCCCGTTGAAGCCTATCCCGATGTGGCGGACAACTACGTAGAGATCATCACGCAATGGCCGGGTATCTCGGCGGAGCAAATCGAACAGCAGGTCACGATTCCTCTGGAGATCGTGATGAACGGCATTCCGCACGTCGTCCACCTGCGATCGTTCTCGCTATTCGGACTCTCCGACTTGAAGCTCATCTTCGATGATGTGGAAGACAACGCCTGGGATCGGGAAAGGGTCCTCGAGCGTCTTTCGCAGGTCACGCTTCCTGCGGGAGTCGTTCCCCAGATGGGCACGGACTGGAGTCCGGTCGGTCAGATTTGTTTCTTTACGCTGGAAAGCACGAACCCCGAGTACGACGTGATGGAGCTGAAGTCACTAGAGGATTGGGTTGTCGAGAAAAACTTCAAGGCCGTTCCTGATGTTGTCGATGTGGCGAGTTTTGGAGGGCCCACTCGCGAATACCAAGTACGCGTTGATCCGAACAAGCTGATCTCCTACGGCCTGAGTCTCGGGCAGGTCGAGCAGCAGCTCACCAACAACAACGCTAACGCGGGCGGCAGCTTCATCGAATCCGGCTTACAGCAGGTAAACATTCGCGAAGTCGGCCTGGTCACGAGCGTTCGCGACATCGAGAACACTGTTCTCTACACCAAGAATGGCACCCCGTTGCATGTCAGCGATATCGCAGTCGTCGCGCAGGGGCCAAAAATCCGCCTCGGACAGTTCGCCCGCGCGTACCACCGCGAAGACGGCAGAATCATCGACAATGACGACGTGGTTTCGGGCATCGTCCTGTTGCGCAAGGGCGCCAATGAGGACGAAGCGCTTCGCGGAATCGAGGCGAAGGTCAAGGAGCTCAATTACCACATTCTGCCCACCGGAGTGAAGGTTGTTCCGTTCATTGATCGCACCGATCTCGTTCATTTCACTACGCACACGGTGCTCCGCAATCTTACCGAAGGCATGATTCTTGTCTCGATCATTCTGTTTCTGTTTTTGGGCAATGTTCGCGGCGCAATCATTGTTGCTCTCACCATTCCTTTCGCGCTGCTTTTCGCCGCCACCTGCCTGAACCTGAAGGGGATTCCGGCGAACCTGCTCTCGCTCGGCGCTCTGGATTTCGGAATGGTGGTCGATGGCTCTGTCGTGATGATCGAGAACATCGTGCGCCACCTTCACAATCGGCGGCACCAAGCGCAGAACGGAGAGGCTCAGAAACCGTCGCTTGCGGTCATCCGCGAAGCCGCGCACGAAGTCCAGCGCCCTGTGTTCTATGCGATCGGGATCATCATCACCGCCTATCTCCCGATCTTCACGCTCCAGCGCGTCGAGGGCCGCCTGTTCAAGCCGATGGCCTGGACCGTCGCGTTCGCGCTCTTGGGCGCACTGCTGTTTTCGATGCTGATCGCTCCGGTAGTCGCCAACATCCTGCTTCCGAGGACAGCGCGCGAGTGGCGGAATCCCCTGATGGAATTTCTGATCGTCCGATATCGAGGCGCCGTACGATGGGCG
>DASPUN010000014.1:0-17363 GCA_035622875.1 Candidatus Acidiferrales bacterium | reverse complement strand
TTGCAGCCGCACGCGCCGCCGCAGCACCCGCCGCTCGAACCCGCGAAATCAGACGCCGCTGCGCCGGAAGACTTCGCGCCATTGCTGTGGGCTGCAAAAACGGAAAGCTGGATTGTGCTCTTGCTGCTCTCGCACTTGGGGCATGTGACCTTGGTCTTCCCGTTCATCACAATGCGCTCGTAGCGCGCGCCGCAATCATCGCAAACGTATTCGTAGATTGGCGTGTTTTACCTTGTTTAACAATTATCAAGGATAGGTCAAGTAAACCGCAAGCGTTCCGAGAATCGCTAGCAGTCCCCACCCACACAGAAGCATTCGAGCGCGTCCCTTACCAGTCAAAGAAGCAGCTAAGCCAAGTATCCAAAGCAGAAAACCTACCCAGTTCATGACTCCGAGAACCCAATTCGGCGGTCCCCACGTCTCCAAGTAGTGGACTTCGCCCGGAACAAGGGCAGCCATGCTGATTGGGGCGCAAATGAGTCCCCACCTGAAAGTGCTCAATCGCCATCTCGCGATATCCGGTCGTTTGTTTCCAATCCAAACCGCCCACGCAAAATACAGCAAGACGGCTGCCGGCAGAAGAGCGAGCGCCACAAAAACAGAAATGCTAAGTAGGCTATGCATGCGCCATTGATCAGCGCCGCCGGTACAATGCGCGAAACCGCCGCACCCACGGGGGCTCCGGTTCCGTGTAATCCTCGAACAACTCTTCCTCAAGCCCCGCACGTCTGAATCCGTCGATTTCTTCGCGTGTCAATGGCCAAGGCGGGCCGGGCGCTTCGGGCTCGCCCTCGCCCCAGCCTCGCGCAATCACGAGCAGCCTTCCTCCCGGCGCAACGAATTCCGCGATCGCCTCGATCGCCTTCGAGCGCAATTCTCCGGTGAATGCCTGCGCGGTGTAAATCTCCAGCACGAAATCGAAACTGCGAATCCATGCTTGCGGCGGATGGAACAGATCGGCCACCACATACTCGACCTGAGTCTTGGGATAGCGCTCTCTGGTTTTCTCAATTGCCGTCTTCGAGATATCAAAACCGGTGGTTTTGAAGCCCCATGCAGCAAGCTGTTCGGCGTCGTCGCCCAATCCGCTGCCGATCACCAGCGCGCGCTTTCCCTTCGTTTCGAGCGGATGAGCTTGCCAGAATTCGAGGAGCCGCGGATTCGGCTCCATGTCAGCCCAGGGGATTGCTGCGCTGCCGGTTTCGGCTTCCTGATAGAGCGCCTCGAACCAGCCGAGTTGGTCGCCCTTGCGCGTGTATTCAGCGGCTAGCTCGCGTACTCTTGCTCGGGGATCGGCCATGCCCGCATTCTATCGAGAATCCCGCGCTTTAGAAAAATGACACCGCACAGAAACCGGAAATTCAATTCTGCGATTACTGAGTTGTAAGGTCCCAGCCCACTTCAGAGGAATCTGAAGTCGCCGCTTGCGAACTGATTCTTTGAGTCTCGCGGCCGATGTAGGTAAATAGGAGCCCGAGCAAAATCAGCAGACACAGAAAGATTGCGATCTTCGCTAGTCGTTCCTTCCAACTGTGATCAGACGAACTGATCGCCTCCGCCGAGGAAAATCCGAGTCCGTTGCGATGGCCCATGGTGTCTCCCCTTGCAAAAGGTAGACACCGGCGTTTCGAATTTGTTCCGCGCAAAAAACAACAGCCCCGGCCGAAGCCGGGGCTGCTGGAAATTCCGCCAGGTTGGAGAAATTGCGTTAGTCGCCGGCCACTCCCGCTGCTTCCGGCTTAGCGGTTGCCGCGCCGTTACCGTTCGCCGGCTCGATGCGCTTCACAGTCGCGCCGGGAACCGCGGTGAGAATTTCGTCTATCGAACCGATCTGTACGATCGGCTCCGACGCCTTTTTGAGCACGAGTTCCTCGTAAATCTTGCGCACCTTCGCCGCCTCTTCGAACGCCTTCTTGCGGCGGATGCGGTCTTCTTCGGCTGCGGTCAGCGGAATATCGTGCTCCAAATGACGCACGCGCGCCGCATCTTCCGCGTCGATCTTGAGCGAGTGCTCGTACGTCGCGAGGTCGACCCTCTTGCCCTTGGCGTAGATCTGGTGCTTGCCGTGGCTCTTGTACCACTCGGCGACGGTCGCGTTCTTGTACATGTTCTCGATGATCTTCCGCCAGCCGATTCCGGTGTTGTACGCGCAGAAGGAAATTTCGCCCTGCTGCGTCGCGTACGGGATGATGCACATCTCGGTGCGGCGGAAATCGTAGTTGAAAAGATCCTGGAACCACATTCCGGCGATGAACATGAAGTTCCACGGATCCTCGCGGCGCTTCATCGCGTCTTCGTAGGTCCGATCGGGATTCGTGCGGCCGTACTTCTTGTCCGCATTCTTCGAAAGCGCCCAAGTCTTGTCGAATTTTACCCAGAGGTCCTTGAGTTTCAGGCTGGGCGGCGCCTGGAACGGCTTGTAATTCTTGAGCAGCGCCATCGCCATCATGAAATTCGAGAACTTTTTGCTGCGCGCCATGTCGGTGATGTAGTTCACGTCGCGCGTCAGTCCCTGTGCGCTGAGGAATCGCGGCACAGGCGCCCATTCTTTCGTCTTCTTGTTGACCATCATCGCCGTGCCCACGCCGCAGTTCGGGTGGCAGCCGCACGAGAGCGATCCCCACTGCGATTCCGGCCCGTGGACCAGATCGGCAAAGCTCGCGAACGTGCTGATGAACGAAATCGGAAACCAGTCGCGCGTCGGCTCGACTTTGCCGACCTGCTCGCTCACGTCTTTCGCCAAGTGCGAGAGCGTGTAGCGCTGCCGCATCCGGCGCTCCGGTGTGATGTCCTCGTCGCGTCCCGTGAACGAAACCGGCTGGAACGACACGAACGAAATTTTTCCGGGATTTTCCATCGCGAACTTCACGATCGGGCCGACCTGATCGTTGTTCACGTTGTTGACGATCGTCGTCACCAGCACGATTTCGATGCCGGCCTCGTGCATGTTCTCGATCGCGCGCAGCTTTACGTCGAAGAGGTTGCCGACCTGCCGGTGGCTGTTCGCATCGTTGCCGATGCCGTCGAACTGCAGGTACGCGTATCGCATGCCCGCTTCGAACGCCTTCTTGGAGAATTCCTTGCTCTTGGCGAACTCGATGCCGTTCGTCGCCGCCTGCACGCTGTTGTAGCCCACCTTCCGCGCATAAGCGACGGCGTCGCAGAATCGCGGGTGCATCGTCGGCTCGCCGCCCGAGAACTGCACGGACATCTGCCGGCGCGGCTTGATCAGCAGCGCGTTGTCCAGAATTTCCGTGATCTCATCCCATTCCAGCTCGTGGACGTAGCCCACTTGGTTTGCGTCCATGAAGCAGGGATCGCACATCATGTTGCAGCGGTTGGTCAAGTCGACCGTCAGCACCGCGCCGCGGCCGTGCCGCACCGTGCTCGAACCGTGCCGGTGGAGCTTTTCGTCGTTGTGCGCGGGAATATCGCGGCCGGGGAACTGGCTCTCGATCCATGCGAGGAATTTCGAATCAACCGCCATCAGGTCTTCGTACTTGCCATGCTGCGGGCACTCCTTCACCATCCAGACTTGCCCGTCGCGCTCGATGATCTGCGCTTTGATCTCGCCCACCTTCTCGTGGACAAGATCCATCCAGTCTTTCTTGCCGTTCATAATCGCTTCGCGCGCTTCCTTGACGCAGTCCGGGCAGAGCGAATCGGTCGTGCGCGGCCAGCCGAGCGTCGGCTTCGATTTCTCCCAGGATTTCAGCAGCGGCTTATCGGACCACTTCGGCGTGAAGGACGGATTGGGCGCCTTCATGCTGTCGAAGAATTTCACGGTGTTGAATGTCGCGGCTGCGGCCTTACAAAGCAACCAGTCGCCCGATTTCCAGATACGATTGCCGAATGTAATCGACATAGTCGAACACCTCTCCTCAGTAGAACCGCCAAAAACTGCTTTGAAGGAATCGCCCCTAAACCCGCGAGAGCCCAATCCGTTAGAAAAGCTAATGCGCCCGTAAACGCTTACAGTATCAGAGTTTGCCCGGCTTCTACGGCCTCCGTCTAGGCGGATGCACCCAAAGGCGCATATGCGGGGTTGAACGGTAGCCAGGAGCACCCCAACGGGCCAGCCACCTCGCTGGCGGTAATGGCCCCCGAGTACAAGAATCGCCAGATCCGACAAGCAGGCCGGACGGTGAGAGAAACTGGCCCGCCCCTGAGGTCAGTCGAGGTTTAGAGGCGTGCGCAGGACCGCAATAGCGAAGTGGGCGAGCAGCGGCGCGTCATCATCCAGCTGAATCCAGCGCACGCAGCAGTGGTCCTTCAAATACTGCGAGACCTTCGCTTCGTTGATTCCCAAATGTTCGGCGAGCTTTGCTTTGAGATTCGCTTCCGAAGGCCCTCTCCCGCCTCGGCCGCCTTTCCCGCCCCGGGCCAGATTGCCGAGACCCACGCGTAGCGTCTGACAGGCCTCGACGTAGTACGAGGCGGTTTGATCAGACTCTGTGAGCAGAAATACGCCGGGACCCGCAGGAGCCTGGTCGGCTTCATCGAGTTTGTGCAACGGGCTTCCCAGCAGTCGGCGCAGCAGTGATTCTAGATGCGCCATGCGCGATGCCACCGCCGGATCGCTGCGCCCATGCGCCACGCGCTCCGACGGCAATCGCGGCGCTTCCGCGGGAATCGGACGCAACTGCTCGGGTGTGGGAGGCTCGGTCTCCACGCGATCCAACGCCCGCCGCTCGACTACCGGCGAGGGAGCCGCTTCCGGTTGAACGGCCGCGGGTACTGGGCGCTCGGAGAAAGCTTGACCCGGCAGACCCGGCGCGCCGCCCATTTCCTTGCGCCGGCGGCCCCGCCCGCCGCGCCGACCCCTGCGCCGCTTTCTGTGGTTTTGTTCACCGGCGGTTCCAGTCGCGGGCGCCGGCACCGCGCCGGTTGCGATTTGCGACTCGCCCTCTTCGGGAGTCTCCTCAGGCGCAGCGGCCGACTCAATCTTTTCGGACTCGGGCTCCGCCGCATGCTCTGTTGCGCCAGCTGTTTCCGAGCGTTCCGGCGGAGCCGTCTCCGCGTGAGCAGGAATCGCGATCCCGAGCCGCGTCAATGCTTCCTCCGCCTTCTTCTTCCAATCAGCCCGGCGAAATCGCTGCGCCGCAATCACGTACCAATTCCCTGCCTCCTCTTTGTGATCGGCTTTTTCTTCGATTGCGCCGAGTTCCCACGCGACCATGCCATCGCGTGTGCGCTTGAAAAGTTCGGAGAGTTTCGACACTGCTTCGGGGCTGTTTTTCGCCTTGCGGATGCGAGCCTGAATCTGCCGCCAGTCTGCCATGCGCGCACATTGTATCAGCCGCGCGACATCCAGGCCAACCAACTGTGTGCCGGCTAGGACCGTGCGACGCCCTGCGGTAAGATCGATCGCGCCGCTGGCGAGGGGGAAAACATGAGATCGATTCGCTCGCTTACGATTGTCGCATTGTTACTGCTGATGCTGCGCATCGCCGCAGGTCAATCGACTTTTGAACCTCTCAATCGCTGGAAAGCTGCGCTGCAGTCGGGAAACGAATCGGCTCTCGCGGCGCTGTATTCCAAAATCCCTCCCGCGCAGGTTCAGACCGACTCCGGCACAGTGCAAGACCCCGAAGCTGAGGCGCGCTTCTGGTCGGCTGCGATGGCCAAAGGACCAACCGGGCTAAATCCCAAACTTCTCACCGTAGAGCAGCGGCAGCCGGGTCTCGTCGAAGCCGTCTTGCGCATGGAAATGAATCTTCCAGGACCTTCCGGGCCGGAACCAGTTATGGCGGCCGTCCACCAGCTTTGGCAACAGCAAGGAAGCGACTGGCGCATTGTCGCCACGCGCCGCAGCGATCTGGTGCCGAATCCACCGCGGCGTTTGCCTGAGCCTTCCAAGCCCAAGACCGATCTCTATGCTCCGCCGGAAGAAGCTCAATCAGAAATCAGTGCCGCTCTCGCCGCCGCCGCGAAGGATCACAAGCGCGTGATCCTCGTTTTCGGCGCCAACTGGTGCTACGATTGCCACGTTCTCGACGCCGCGTTTCACTCCAAAGCGATCTCCCCGCTCGTCGAAGCAAATTATCACGTCGTGCACGTTAACGTCGGCGACGAGGACAAGAACCTCGACCTCGCCGAAAAATACGGAGTACCGCTTAAGAAAGGCATCCCCGGCCTCGCGGTGCTCGATTCCGACGGCAAGCTCGTCTACAGCCAGAAGCAGGGCGAATTTGAAAATAGCGTTCGCATCGGCCCCGCCGATGTCACCGCATTCCTGAAAAAATGGGCGCCCTCCCACCAAGGCTAGTGTGGAAGGCGTATCTTCGTTGCACGCTTTTTAGGGGGTCGGAGCTTCAGCTCCGACATTGACGCTCGCTTCACTCATGGGCTTTAGCCCCTGAGGCTGGTCCTCAAGTTGCAAGCCGCGTGCAGAAGGCCCCTCGATTCGTGTAGATTCTCGCGCGGTACCTTCTGAACCACTGTTCCTCGTAGTGGAGGAGACGTATGGATTCGCCCTCAAAAATCGCCATTGTCACCGGCGCCGGCAGCGGAATCGGCAAAGCCGTCGCCATCGCTCTTGCGCAGAACGGCTACTCCGTCGTACTCACCGGCCGGCGCGCGGAAAAATTAGAAGCCACTGCCGCCGAGGCCAAACAAACCGGCTCTCAAGTCCTCGTCGTGCCCACCGACATCACCGACCCTGCCGCCGTCCGCGATCTCTTCGCCAAAACGAAAGACGCCTTCGGCCGCCTCGATCTTCTCTTCAACAACGCCGGTACCTCCGGTCGCGCCATCCCACTCGAAGACCTGCCGTACGAACAATGGAAATCCATCGTCGACACGAATCTCACCGGCGCATTCCTCTGCACGCAGGAAGCGTTCAAAATCATGAAGAGCCAGAATCCACGCGGCGGCCGCATCATCAACAACGGCTCCATCTCCGCGCACAGCCCGCGCCCGCATTCCGCTCCCTACACCGCGTCCAAGCACGGTGTCACTGGTCTCACGAAAGTCACTTCCCTCGACGGCCGCAAATACGATATCGCCTGCGGCCAAATCGATATCGGCAACGCGGCCTCCGAAATGACCGACCGAATGAGCAAAGGCGTCCCGCAAGCCAACGGCACCATCGCCGTCGAACCCCGAATGCATCTCGCGGACGTCGCCCGTGCCGTCCTCTATATGGCTTCTCTGCCGCTAGACGCCAACGTTCAATTCATGACCGTCATGGCGACGAAGATGCCCTTCGTCGGCCGCGGCTGAAAACCGACGACGCGACAGGCCGCGCGACTTCCGCCAATCTGGACGCCCAAACCGCGCGGCCTTAAAATGGCTTCGATATGCCCGTGAAGCTTCCTGTCTATATGGACAATCACGCGACCACGGCGGTCGACCCGCGCGTGCTCGAGGTGATGCTGCCGTACTTCACCGAAAAGTACGGGAACGCTGCGAGCCGCAACCATGAGTTCGGATGGAAGGCCGAAGAAGCGGTCGAAACGGCGCGCGGTCAGATCGCGCGGCTGATCCACGCCAGCCCGCGCGAGATCATTTTCACCAGCGGCGCGACTGAGTCGAACAATCTGGCGATCAAAGGCGTCGCCGAGGCCCATCGCTCCACGGGCAATCACATCGTCACGCAGGCGACCGAGCACAAGGCCGTCCTCGACACCTGCAAGCGACTGGAAAAATACGGCCTGCCCGCCGGACAGGCGGGATTCGAAATCACCTATCTACCGGTCGATCGAGATGGCCTCGTCGACCTCGAGAATCTCCGTCGCGCCATCACGCCGAAAACGATTCTGATTTCGATCATGCACGCCAACAACGAAATTGGCGTGATTCAGCCGATCGAGCAAATCGGCAGAATCGCCAAGGAGCGAAAGGTTCTGTTCCACGTCGATGCCGCCCAGTCGGTCGGCAAAATTCCCGTCGACGTCGAAAAATTCGGCGTCGATCTGCTCTCGATTTCTGCGCACAAGCTCTATGGGCCGAAGGGTGTCGGCGTTCTGTGTGTCCGCCGCAAGAACCCGCGCGTCGAGCTCGCTGCACAGATCGACGGCGGCGGCCACGAGCGCGGTCTGCGCTCCGGCACGCTCAACGTTCCCGGAATCGTCGGCCTCGGCAAAGCCTGCGAAATCTGCCAGAAGGAAATGACGGAAGAAAGCGATTGCCTTCGTCGCCTGCGCGACAAACTAAAGGACGCGATCATGAACCGCCTCGACGATACGTTCGTCAATGGCTCGATGGCTCATCGGCTGGCGAACAATCTCAACCTCAGCTTTGCCGGCGTCGAGGGCGATGCGCTGCTGATGGGCATTAATGACGTGGCCGTATCGAGCGGCTCCGCCTGCACGACCGCGACTCTCGAACCCAGCCACGTCCTGCGCGCGCTCGGCGTTCCCGAAGACCTCGCGCACAGCTCGATCCGCTTCGGCCTTGGCCGCTTCAACACTGAGGAAGAAGTGGATTACGTAGCGAATCGCGTCGTCGAAACGGTGAAGCGCCTCCGCGAGCTTTCGCCACTCTACGAAGCCGCCAAGCCGCATTCCGGCCGCTGAGACCTGCCAATTTGGGCGTTGCGCCGTCCGGCCTTTGCTTCCAAACTTGCCCGCACAGCGTCCAAGCATGCTGTCATCCCGAAGGGGTCCGCCGACTTCCGGCGGACGACGAGGGATCTGCTGTCCGTTCTTCGGCAATGGAGGCGTCTCATGAACCCGGACCTGCGCTATCCCATCGGCAAGAACGTGCCTGTCGAGGATCCCACCGAAGCCCAGCGCCGCGAGTTCATCGCTGCCATCGCCGAAGCCCCTGCGCGCCTCGCCGCCGCTGTTACCGGCCTTACTCCCGCACAGCTCGACACGCCGTACCGTCCCAGCGGCTGGACTGTCCGTCAGGTCGCGCACCATCTTGCCGACAGTCACATGAACGGCTTCGTTCGCTTCAAACTTGCGCTCACCGAGGACGAACCGACGATCAAGCCCTATGACGAAGCACGCTGGGCCGAACTCCCGGATGCGAAACTAGCCATCGAACCCTCGCTGGCGCTGCTCGACAATCTTCACACGCGCTGGGTGGTTCTTCTTCGTGCACTCACTCCCGCTGATTTCGCGCGCAAGTTTACGCACCCGGAGGTCGGCAAGATCTCGCTCGACGACTACTTGCAGGAGTATGCCTGGCACGGCCGCCATCACGTCGCGCACATCACTTCCTTGCGCGAGCGCAACGGCTGGCGCTAGGAGATCAAAGAGCGAAGACTCGCCTCCCCTACCTGGCGTCGCTTTCCGGGATTGTTACGTTTTGGCACATCGACCCGGCATCACTGCAACTTCCCGGGCACCTAAGTGTTTAGAATTGTTGAGTCGAATCCTGGCAACGGCGTTGCACCACAATGAAGCCAGGAGAGCAATTTCTGGGGGGGCCTAACATGGCGCAGCGTGAATGTCCGTATTGCGGAAAACTGGTCTACGAGCGGCTAACCCAGTGCAGCTATTGTCGCGAGACGCTGCCTGCCGTAAAGGCCATCAAGACCGCTCCCCCGGGAGGCGGCGATAGGATTCGCCGCGGGCTGCTCTTCATGCTCATGGCTGCTGTGATGGGATACTTTGCCAGCGGTTCAAGTCTGTGGTCGCTTCCTGTACCTGTGCCCCAGCTCGTTTCAATCTATCTATTGCCGCTGCTCTTCTTGAGCGGGCTTGGCCTGAGTCTCTACGGCCTCTACCTGCGCCACCGGGCATCCCACTAAGCAGCTCCCCGAAGCGCATACAGATCTCAAGCCACTACGCAGCCTTCTTCTTCCACGCGCCGAGAATCGTTCCCATCACGAAGAGACCCACGAGCGGATAGAACTGGTCGATCGCAAACAATCCTTTCGGCCGCATCTCGTACATGTAGGTCGTGTACGTGATCGGTCCGACGAAGCCGATCCACAGCAGAATCCCGACCGCGCCGCCGCGCCCCGCCGTGTTCGCGTTGCGCCAGATGCACACCTGCGCGAGCACGAACGCGATCACCAGATTCAGCGCCAGCGTGACCACGTACGGCCAGATCGGCCCGAATTTCGCGACCTGCTCCGGCGTGAACGTTACATACGAGTTCCACTGCTTGGTGAACAACACGTCGTACCACAGGGCCCCGAGCAGCCAGTACACGATCGCGCAAACGATCACGGCCGGATAGTTCGTCTTCATCGCGTCCTCCTCGAATGAGCTCTCACTGGGCCTTCACCGCTTCGATCACGCAAAATGGCGACGGGGTGCGCACCACTCGCGATAGCTTCAGCCCCGCCTTGGAGAAAAGATCGGCGAACTCTGCTTCGGTGCGCTCGCGCCCGCCCGCGATCACCAGCATTTCGATGTCGATCCATTTCGCGAGTCCCGGTTCGTTCGCCGGCCCAACGACCATTTCGAGCAAGATCACCTTTCCATTCGGGCCGCGCATTGCTTTTGCGCAGTTTTTTAGGATCGCGACGGCGCGCGAGTCATCCCAATCGTGAATGATCGACTTCATCACATAGCTGTCCGCAGCAGGAACGCCCTCGAAGAAACTCCCGCCGAAAACCTCGCACCGCGATGCAAGCCCAAGCGATTCGTATCGCTCCTTCGCGCCCTCGACCACATTTGGCAAATCGAAGGCGATCCCGCGCAGCCCGCCATGCTTCTGTAGAATCCCAGTGAGCAGCGCTCCATGTCCGCATCCGATGTCGGCCAGCGTTCCCGATTCGCCGAAGTCGTAAGCCTGAAGCGCCGATGGCACCGCGCCGGCGCTGATCGACGTCATCGCCGAGTTGAACAGTCGATTTTCCTCGCTGTTCTGCCGGAAGAACTCGAACGGCTCCATACCCGTAATCTTCCTGAACGTCGTTCCGCCTGTTTCGACGCTGTATGCCAGCTCGGAATAAATTCTCATGTGCAGCTCATCCGCCATGAACAGCACGGCATCCCGGGTCGAACCCGCAATGTCGCTTCGCAGTGTCTCCGAAATCGGCGTGTTGACGAATGTTCGCGGCGCCGTCTCGCGAAACACATTGATCGACGCGAGCGCCCGCAAAACTCGATAGAGAGCGTCCTCGTTCGCCTTGCTCTCGCGGGCGAGTTCCGATACCGCCTTCGGACCGCTCGACAGCAGGTCAGCGATCCCAAATTTCGCGGCGGTGTGAAGGCACGCCGAGGTTGCGTAGCCTCTGGCCAGCATCATCACCTGGGCGAACAGAGGCGAATCTGTCGGGCCTTGCATCGAAGGGCTGGACATTGAGACTCCTAGGCCTGGGAATCGCGCGACGATTGCGGCGCATCATAGTACAACCTCGCTCCCGCCGCCAGCCGCGGCACATTCCAGAACCGGCCACGCAACATTTCGGCTCCGAAAGTGTTCTAATAAACGTAGAAGTTTGCGCCGCGCCCGGCAGGCGTCTTCATACTCGAACTGCGGCGCATCTTAGTACAGTGATCGATTCCCGGCCGAAAAGCCGGGCTAGAGGAGACTCGGCAATGACACTCAAGAAGTCCTTCATACTGGCTTTTGCGGTCCTGTTTCTGGCGTGCGTTGTGCCCGTAGGCAGCGCTCAATCGCAAGGAAGGCAAATCCGGCTCGTGCTTTCGCGGCGATCGACCGTCGATCCGGTCGAAATCACCAAGCACCTCAGCCAGAAGTGTCCCAACGTAACTCTGACCACCAACTCGAAGAAGTCCGATTACATGCTGTTCGCGGGCGGCTGGTCGGGCGACTACCGCTTCATGATCATCGCGCATGGCGGCGACATGATCTACTCGACTGAAACCGCGCTCCTCAGCAACGCTGTAAAGGACGTCTGCCATTTCTTGAACACGCAGCCGGCGCCCGGCGCGCCGCAGACGTACTGACGCGAGCTGCGATTCATCCGCAATCCGTGGGACGCTCATCGCAACGTGATGGCGTCCCACTCTTAGTTCACGATCTGCACTGGGTGTCTGCTTGCGTACCAGCATGGCGAATAGCCGAGATGCGGGAAGATCGAGCGGACGCAAGCTTTCAGTTGCGGCTGGTCGGTGAAGACTTCCACCTTTCCGTCCTTCAGCGGCGCGCCGTATAGCACCGTCACGGTTCCAAGCGCTGAATTCGCGCCGGCACTGTGCGCGATGCGAAACCGCAGCACGCCATAATCGCAGAGATAGACGACACAAAGCGCGACGATTGCAATCAGGAACACGCGGCGAATCATGTTCGCCCGCCAATCTGATCTTCACGGCCGTTTTCCACGAGCGTTTCTTCCAGGTCAGGCATGGCCGGGAAACAATACTTCGTCGATTGCGAGGCGCGAATCGCGCGCGGGATCGCGCACGACTTTGCTTTCGGTGTTGATCATCATCACGTTTCGATCCGCGCCGGAATACGCCGGCCAGTGCGGAAAGCCATCGGCACCCGAATATGGCCGCCAATGCGGGGAGCTCTTCGAATCGAAACTGCCCGCGGCGGCGAACGCGGCCCATGCGCCGCTCACGCGCTCGGCGAGCGGTAAGATATCAGCGCCACTTCCGCAAAGTTTCTGCACCAGCGGATCGCTGACGTTATCGAACACGAACGGCATTTCGATCGTATGCGGCGATCGCAGCTTCCCGCCGAGAATCGGAGTCTCCCAGGTGAATTCGTAGACGAAGGTCGGCGCTTTTTTCAATGCAGCTCTGCGCTCGGCGATTTTCGCGGTGTAAACCACGGTCGGATACGCGCTCGAAATCAGGAAATACAGGCCGGTGGGATTTTCCTGCGGATAGTCGCTGCGGAACGCGCGGATAGCGGCTTCGGCATGGTCGCCGAGGAGCTTGCCGATGCGCTGCTGCAATCCGGCTTCGTCGAGCGAAAACAGGCTCGCGTCGCTGGCGGCGAATAGTGTCAGTTCAGTGCGATTCCAGCCGATGAGAAGTGGGACATCGGCCGAGACATCCGGCGCGACGGGATCAAACGGATTCTGCGGAAGCGAAACGCCATCGACCACCGGCGAAAATCCCTGAACCATGCCGGGGATGAACGCGCCCAGCTTGCGGTTCACGTCTCCCTGCGCCGCCATGATGCGATCGAGCGGGATTTTTTGCAGATCGGACATTCGATCGCGCGTCACGCCCAGCTCGGCCAGAAACATGTCGCCGACTTTCGTTGCGTGTTCGAGCGAGTTCATCTTCAGGCCCGGGCCGCTTTCGATCACCGCGCGATGAAAGAGCCCTTTGGCCGCGGGCATGGCCATGATCGTCGAGACTTTTTGCCCGCCGCCGGACTCGCCGAAGATCAGCACGCGATGCGGGTCGCCGCCGAATTCGGCAATGTTGTCGCGCACCCATTCCAGCGCAGCGACGATGTCCAACATGCCGACATTGCCCGAAGCCGCGAACGCTTCGCCGCCCGCGGGGCGGAGATAGGTGTAGCCGAGCGCGCCGAGACGGTGATTGATCGTCACGACGACGACATTGCCGCGGCTCGCGAGATTCGCGCCATCGTAGAGCGGCGCCGAGCCGGAGCCGGACGTGAACGCGCCTCCGTGGAGCCACACCATCACAGGCCGCTTGCGATTGTCCTTCACGCCAGGAGTCCAGACATTGAGGACCAGGCAATCTTCGGCCTCCTCGATTCCCTTCGGATTCTCCGCGGAGGCGAGAAAGTCTGCGCCGGCCAAGACGCCTAGCGCGCTGGGGATGGTCTGCGGCGCGGAGTGGCCGTATTGAAGCCCGTCGAAGACGCGGCTCCACGGCTCTGGTTTCACTGGCGGCATGAAGCGATTTTTTCCAGCGGTCGAAGCGCCGTAAGGAATGCCTTTGAAGAAGCTGATGTCACTGAATGTCGTGCCGCGGACTTTACCGGCAGCGGTTTCGACGACCGGCTGCGTCAACACGCCCGCCGCGAACGCGGTGTTCTGAAATGCTCCGGCGAAAAGTTTGTGCATGAGCGCGGCGCCTCCTCCGAGAATTGAGTTGCGCAGCAGAGCCCGGCGATCCGGTGAAAAATTCGGTCTACGCGAAGATGTCATTGGCCCCCCTCGCTGCGTGAGCTGCGGCGCAAGAGAAAAGCAGGTCCCTCGGTCGTTCGCCGCGGCGAACTCGCTCGGGATGACAATCCTGGTCGGATTGTCCGCGGGCAATATACATCACATCGCGGCGGACGTAGGCATGCCACGCTGGGCATCGCGATCCGAAAATCGAAACTGGAAACTCGAAATTCGGGTTCGTATACGGATCTCCCAGGCTCGACTTACCATCGACCTGGGAGCCGTTCCTGTCGAAAAATTGTCGAGTAACTCGTGCGCGGGTCGTTTGCTTTGAATGAGTTGCAGCGAATTCTATTCGGCAGCATTGTCGAGTAGAAATTTGAGGGACGCGCTCCTGCACATCGCAAAAAATTGACACCCTTTTCAGGTACGGAGCGTTTGTTTTCAGCGGGTTGCGTGGAGAAACATCTGGTTTTGATTGACACCCTTTTGCCGCCGCGGAAACTCGAAAAACGAAGTTCGAAAATCGAGGCTCCCTGTCGGCGTTTCGTTTTGCGCTCCTCATCATCGTCTCCGTTTGCACCACCGGAGCAGGCTAGCAAATCAGAAGGCGGGATGATCTGGACCCAAGTACAGATTTAGTTCAAGGCATAGTACCGCTGTCCCGTAGCGAAGGTCGGGGCCCTGTGCGTTGTAGGTGGGCGCAAGTCCACCAACTCTGGTGCTCGCGCGCCAGGCAAACCTGTGCTAAAGCTACCCCGGGTGTCGAAGATGGGGACAAGGGACATCGCGTACGTCAGTGGAGCAGCGGTCCGGTGGGCCCGCGAGAGAGCCCGGCTGGAAGCCGCCACGCTGGCGTCAAAGCTTGGCAAGGGCTTCACTGCCGCGCACGTATCCGCCTGGGAGGCTGGGCAGTCCTTTCCGACACTGTCCCAGGCGGAGAGACTCGCCGACTCGCTGTACGTCCCTCTCGCGATCCTTTTCATGCAAGACCCGCCAGACATCGCTTTGCCTCTTCCCGACTTTCGCACGGTGAGCGGCGAAAGGCCAGGTCCGCCGAGTCCTGAATTTTTTGATGTCCTCAATGACGCCCTGATTCGGCAACATTGGTATCGAGAATACCAACTGCGAGAGAAGCGCCCTCCGCTCGAATTCGTCGGTAGATTCCGTCTTGGAGACGATGTCGCGCGTGTCGCCGCCGACGTCTCCTCGACACTGGGTATAGATGATCAAACTAGGCGTGACTGCGAAACATGGCAGGGATTTCTGACCCGACTCATTGAGGCTGCCGAGGGGGCCGGCATTCTAGTGATGGTCAGCAACCTTGTCAGACACGCGACGAGCCGGCCACTGAATGTGAGCGAGTTTCGTGGGTTCACGTCCGCCGATAGGCTTGCGCCGCTGATCTTCCTCAATTCGAGAGACGCTCGTGCCGGCCTGGTCTTCACTCTGGCCCACGAGTTGGCCCACGTCTGGATCGCCGCAAGTGGGATCTCCAGCTCCGACCCTAGGCGGCGCTGGTCCGACTTTAGTAGCCCAGTCGAGAGGTACTGCAATGCGGTTGCAGCCGAATTCCTGTTGCCCGAGGCCAATTTTAAGGGCGCGTGGCGCGAGACCGGCACGATCGAAGAAAAGATCGCGCGTATTTCTGCGTTTCATCGTGTCAGCAAGATAGTCACGATCATTCGCGCGCGCGAGCTGGGGGCGCTGTCCTACGAACAGTCGCGGAATTTCATCGACGCAGAGTATGCGCGTTTCGAGGAGCAACGAGAGAGACAGAAGGAGAAAGAAGGCGGCCCTGTGTTCTGGACTTTGTTTCCGTCGCGAAACAGCGCACGACTTACGGACGCCGTGCTCGGTGAACTCCAGTATGGGCGTGTGACGTTTCGGGATGCAGCTTACCTCTTGGGCGTAAAACTAGGGACCCTCGAGAAATACCGCGCACAAAAGGCAGGTTAGCCCTCGGATGCCTCGATACTGGCTCGACGCGAACGTCTTGATCGAAGCCAACAATCGGTCGTATCCGATTGACGTTGCGAAAACCTTTTGGTTGCGTCTCGCAGAACAAATTCAGCTTGGCAATGTAGTAAGCGCTAGACGCGTGTACCAAGAACTGGCTGAGCACGAAAAGCACCAGGATGCGGTCGCCAGCTTTGTAAAGGCTCGCCGACAACATCTCTGCATTGCTCCGTCGCGTGAAGTACAGCAGGCCGTTGACGAGGTTGAGCGCTACGTTTTCGGAGGTCGGTACCCGGTCGCGGAAGCATGGAAGTTTAGTAAAGGCGGGGACCCGTGGATTGTCGCTCACGCGATGGTGGACAAGGGCGTTGTCGTCACTCAAGAATCTGCATTGCGGCCCAACGCTCAGGTGGTACGTGTCCCTGATGTGTATCAGCATTTTCGTGTTCAATGCGCGAACACACTAGAAATGTTCCGCTCGCTTGGCGTTACATTCTGAAGGGGGGGACATGTGCCGCACCTCCGGCCCTCGAACAGAGCGCGAGTGTGCGAATGGGCAGCATCGAGCCGAGCATGTTCGCCGGGCACAGCATGCTGTGCCCCTACGAAGGAGAACGACGCACGTTTTGCACAGACAGGATTGTCTGTGCCACGAGACTGCAGATCCCTCGCTCACGCTTTTCCCTGGGGACGCGAATCCTGATCGGATTCTGAAGAGAGATCCTTCGTTCACGTTGTTCACTCAGGACGCCGATTCTGGTCGAATCGGCGCTTGACTTTTTTTGACGGTCGGGTAGAATCAACGTTTGTCTGTGGTCCCTTCCAGCTGGCCTGGGAGTACCTGCTCTTTGACAATCGGATGAAACAAGCCAGAACCCGTTTGGTTTGCCTATTCGTCTGCGCAAGCGGACGGATGGGAATTTGAGTTATCCCGCTCCAGTGTATGGAGTGGGAATTAATCCTTCGAAGTCGCCACTGGCGACTTCTGAGGACAAGACCGAGCGATTCAAAAGTTCGTTCCGATCGTGGGGATGCAAATCCTAGCGGTCGAAACATCAGGTTTCAAACGAGAGTTTGATCCTGGCTCAGAGCGAACGCTGGCGGCGTGCTTAACACATGCAAGTCGAACGGGTGTAGCAATACACTCGTGGCGAACGGGTGCGTAACACGTGGATAACCTTCCTTCAGGTGGGGAATAACCCAGTGAAAATTGGGCTAATACCGCATAACAAAGCGATGGCACATGCTGTTGCTTTCAAAGGCGCAAGTCGCCAGAAGAGGGATCCGCGGCCGATTAGCTAGTTGGCGGGGTAACGGCCCACCAAGGCAATGATCGGTAGCCGGACTGAGAGGTTGGCCGGCCACACTGGAACTGAGACACGGTCCAGACTCCTACGGGAGGCAGCAGTGGGGAATCTTGCGCAATGGGCGAAAGCCTGACGCAGCAACGCCGCGTGGGGGATGAAGCTTCTCGGAGTGTAAACCCCTTTCGACC
>DASPUN010000013.1:0-23547 GCA_035622875.1 Candidatus Acidiferrales bacterium | reverse complement strand
TTCTTCAGATCGTGCTCGGCATGTTCTTTGGGTTCAGCTTGTTCATGGGCGGCCTCGGCGGTTTCTCGATGGCCTGGGCCTTGTATGGCCTGGTTGGACTCGCGGTCTTCGTGCTGTGGATTCTTCTGATGATCAAAGCCTATCAGGGCGAGCGCTTCCGCGTGCCCGTCGCTGCCGACATCGCCGAGAAAATCTTCGGCAAGGCCTAGACCAACTCTGCCATCTCCTCTCGCGCGAAGCGCCGCCATTGCGCTTGCCTTAGCGCGGAGCGCAGCGTAGGATTGTGAACCGGCGCGCGTCGCGCCAGCCCTCCTGTAGCGTTTCAGCTGTGAGCCGGAGCGGCCAAAGTGCGACCGGTCTGGTTGCGGAGTGGCAATGGTGGCCGAGAAGGCCCGAACTAAAGCGATTGCGGTCGTCGGCGCCCAATGGGGCGATGAAGGAAAAGGCAAGGTCGTCGACTACCTCGCCTCCTCATTCGATTTCACCGCGCGCTACGCCGGCGGACACAACGCCGGCCACACCGTCATTTTCAACGGTCATCGCTACGTCCTTCAGCTTGTCCCCAGCGGAATTCTGAGGCCGGGTAAGAAAGCCGTCATCGGTCCCGGCACCGTCGTCGATCCCGCGGCGCTTGTTGGCGAACTCGAAAATCTCAAGCGTTCCGGCGTCGAAGTTCGTGGACGCCTTTTCCTCAGCAATCGCGCGCACGTCATCTTCCCCTACCATCGCGAGGTCGATAAAGCAGCCGAAGCGGCGCGCGGCGAAGCCAAGATCGGCACGACCTCGCGCGGCATCGGTCCCGCGTACGAGGACAAAATGGCGCGGCGCGGAATCCGCGTTTGCGAGATGCTCGAACCGGATTGCTTCCGCGTGAAACTCGAGCGCGTGATCGCGGAAAAGAACGCGATCAGTCAGGCGACGTACGGCCATCCGCTTGAGACCGCCGGATTGCTGGAAAACTATCTCGAGCTCGCCGCGCACATTAGCGGCCTCGTCGCCGACACAGCCGTCCTGCTCAACGAGGCGCTGGACCGCGGCGAATCGGTGCTCTTCGAAGGCGCGCAGGGCACAATGCTCGACATCGACCACGGCACCTATCCCTACGTCACCTCGTCCAACGCGATTTCGGGCGGCGCGGCAACGGGGCTCGGCGTCGCGCCCACACGTGTCACCGGAGTCGTTGGCGTGACGAAGGCCTACACAACGCGCGTCGGCAGCGGGCCGTTTCCCACGGAAATGCCCGATCTCGACGCGCAGGAAGTACGCGCCCGCGGCAACGAATTCGGCGCCGTCACCGGGCGCCCGCGGCGCTGTGGCTGGCTCGATCTCGTGGTTCTGCGCTACGCGAAGATGCTCAACGGAATTGATTCCCTCGTCGTAACCAAGCTCGACGTCTTCGACGAGCAGCCTGAGATCAAGGTTTGCGTCGGATACCGGCACAAGGGCCAGCCTGTGAAGGAAATGCCGCCCGATGTGGAAACGCTCGCCCAGATCGAGCCGGAATACAAAACGCTCCCCGGCTGGAAGAAGCCGACGCCCGGCGTCCGGGACGTGCGCGATCTACCGACGGCCGCTCGCGATTATCTGAATTTCATCTCCGATCAGCTTGAAGTCGAAATCGGAATGATCTCCACGGGCCCCGAGCGCGACGCCACAATCGTACCGCGCGGCACGAAACTCGCCGCGTGGCTATAGTCCGCCATGCTTTCCTTTGAGGCTGCCCGTGCCAAGGTGATCGAAGTCGTTTGCGCGCGCACGGGCGCACCCAAGTCGAGGATCGCTGCGACCGAATCCATCGACATTAGCCGCGACCCGCCCACAGCCCTTGGCCGATTTCTCGCCGAGGATGTCGTAGCCGACCGGAACTATCCTCCGTTCAACCGATCCATTCGCGACGGCTTCGCGCTTCGCGCGGCCGATACATCGTCTCCCGGCATGCGATTGCGCCTGATCGGCGAGAGCCGTGCGGGAGTTGCTTTCGATGGCGCGATCGGCGAAGGCGAGTGCGTTCGGATCATGACCGGTGCCCCAGTGCCGAAGGGCGCAAATGCCGTCTTGATGCATGAGCACATGCACTACGACGGCGATTTCATCGTGCCTGACCGGGCGGCGCATGCGGGGCAGCACTACGTGCTCGCCGGAGCCGAAGCGCGGATCGGGGAAATCGTCATTCCGCGCGGCGCGCGATTAAGCTACGCGGAGCTTGCGATGGCGGCAGAGGTGGGCCGTGCACGCCTGCAGGTGAGCCGCCGCCCGCGCGTCGCCGTCCTTTCTACGGGCGACGAACTGATCGGGCTCGACGATAAGCCGGGACCTTTTCAGATCCGCAACAGCAACAATATCTCGCTCGCCGCGCAAGTCAGGCTCGCCGGCGGCGAGCCCATTCTTGCGGGGAACGCTCGTGACAACGATGCGGACCTCCGCGCGGCCATGGAGCGGGCGCTCGAAGCGGACATGCTGGTCCTCAGCGGAGGCGTTTCGGCGGGGAAATACGATCTCGTTGAAAAAATCCTGCACGAACTGGGCGCCGAACTGTTTTTCGACGCAGTGGCAATTCGGCCCGGGAAGCCGGCGGTTTTCGGATGGTGCAAGGGCAAGCCGGTTTTCGGTCTTCCCGGCAATCCCGTCTCGACCATGGTTACGTTTGAGCTGTTTGTCGTGCCTGCAATCGAAGCTCTGAGCGGCCACGCGCCCCAACCTCTTACCTTTTTCAAGGCCAAGCTCGCGCATCCTGTGGACGAAAAGGGGACCGTGGCGCATTTCCTGCCCGCGCGCGTCACATGGCCATCGGGAGAAACCGGCGGCGATCCGAAAGTCGAAATTGTGCTTTGGGAAGGATCGGGCGACATCGGAGCCGTCGTGCGCGGGAATTGCTTCCTTGTCGTACACGCGGCGCGATTGCAGTTGGAAGCCGGCGAGTGGGTCGACGTTTTCCCGCGCCGCGGTGCGCTCTGACCATCCACCGCCGGCGGAGATGTGCTCTCTGTGCAGTAACCCATTCCCGCGCTGCCACATCATAATGTCAGCGCCGCAGCACTCACTCGCGTAGGCCGGCCCAGAGGGGCTGTGGCGACACTACGAAGAGAGGCTTACATGAAGAAATTCGTCGGACTCACGGCCGCGTTGTTGATTCTCTCTTTCTCAGCGCTGGCGCAGAAAAAAGGCCGCCCAGAGGTCGGCGGCGGCCATATTCCTTCCCATGGCCCGTCAACGTACAAAGGCAAGCCGGTTCCTGCGACGCCCGAGCGCCGCTATGACCAAAAGCCGGGGCACCCGAACGCGCCTCACGTCGAAGTTAAAGGCGATCATTGGGTCGGCCACGACACCGGACGAGACGATCCGCACTACCACCTCGACCATCCCTGGGAGCATGGGCATTTTCCCGGAGGTATCGGCAAAGGACATCGATGGCGCTTGGTCGGTGGCGGCCCGAACCGGTTCTGGTTCGGCGGATTCTTCTTCAGCGTCGCGCCATACGACATCATCTTCTGCAACGATTGGCTGTGGGATTCCGACGAAATCGTGATCTATGCCGATCCGGATCATGACGGCTGGTATCTGGCCTACAACGTCCGCCTCGGAACTTACGTTCATGTGATGTATCTGGGTACGAGCTAGGAAGTCGCCCGATCTGTGCAATACTCGACGCTCCTGCCGCCTCCGGTGCGGCAGGGGCGTTTTCACTTTGAGGAGGAAATCATGCGCGCTTCTTTGAAAATTCGCCCCAGCTGGCCATTCGCGCTTGTACTCACAACCCTGCCATTGCTGGGTTCGGCGCGTCCGCTCGACTCCGCGCAGCCAGCCGCTCGTGCCCCTCGCGCCGATCTTGATCCGACGATGGTCACCTACCTGCATCCGGATCAGATCAAATGGACCGGCAATCCCGCGGTCGCTCAACAGGCCGTCCTGATGGGTGATCCTACGAAACCGGGAATGTATGTCGTGCTCGTCAAGTGGTACCCGCACAATTTCAGCCACCCGCACACGCACCCCAACGATCGATACGCGATGGTTCTCTCGGGCACTTGGTGGGTGGGCAGCGGAACGAAGTTCGATCCGGATGCCACCGTTCCGATGCCCGCCGGCAGCTACGTGGTCGATTTGGCGAAGCAGCCGCACTTCGATGGCGCCAAAGACGAGCCTGCCATCATCGAAATTGTTGGTGAGGGCCCAGCGACGATGACACCGGCAGAAGCAAAGTAGCGTTCGGCGGGGCGAAGTTCGCCGATCTTGACACCTCGTGCGTCTCCGATGTATCTACGCACGCATGAAAACACGACTCGCACTGCTCACTTCCGCGGTGATCTTGTTGTTTGCTAGCATCCCTTCGTTTGGTCAAGAGCCGGTCGTCGGTGTTACGGGTGCCGAGGCCGACGCGATGTTCACCAGCAAAGATGCGAAACTCAACACCAATAAACAGGCTGCGTATCACATCATCAAGGACCTGCTCGAAGCCAATCACTGGGAGCTCGCCGACAAGTGGATCACGCCCGAGTATCACCAGCACAATCCCATGGTCGCGTCGGGTCGCGATCTCGTCGTGAAATTCTTCACATCCTTCACCAAGCCGTCGGAGATCCCCGAGCACATCACGAAGACGAAAATCGTCGCGGTCGTTGCCGAGGGCGATCTGGTCATCGTCGTCACGCCGCGCGAATTGACCAACCCGCGCGACCCGTCGAAGAAGTACACAACCACATGGTTCGACATGTGGCGCTTCAAGGACGGCAAGGCCGACGAGCACTGGGACGGCGCGACAATTTCTCCTCCGCCTCCACCGAAAACGAACTAGCGCCGCGACAATACGCTCGCGGAGAATGTCATTCCGAGCCCAGCCCCGACGCTTTCGGTCGGGGATGGCGGCGAGGAATCTGCTTTGGTAGTTGGCTTCTCGGCCTGCCTCAAGTGCAAGCATTAACTCCTGAGCAGTAGTCCACAGACTCCTGCCCTTGCGCTGCACTCTGTGTTGTGCCAACGTGACGCGAGGGAGAAATTATGCAGGCTTGCGCAGGAAGCGAGTTCAGAAGGGGCGCGGGGGTTCTCCGCCATGTCTTCCGACTAGCTCTTGCGCCGAGCTGGCGGCGTTCTAATCGCCAAACTCGGCGAGTAGAATCGTCTCTAAGTTATTCGAAACAAGGGCATGTGGCCATTTCTAATCACCAAAAATCAGGACATCGGTGAAAACGCTCTCGCATTACGATAAATCCGGCCGCGTGCGGATGGTGGACGTTTCCGCGAAGCCGGCGACCGCGCGCGCGGCAGTCGCGCACGCCTTCGTGCGCATGAAGGCAGCTACGGTCGCGAGCCTCAAGCGCCTCGAATCTCCAAAAGGGAATCCACTCGAAGTCGCTCGAATCGCCGGAATCACCGCCGCCAAGCGGACTTCGGAGCTGATTCCGCTTTGTCACCCCCTCTCGTTGACTCACGTGGATGTGCGCGCGAAGCTGTGCAAGAATGGAATTGAGATTGCATCGGAAGCCACGACCATCGGGCCGACGGGTGTCGAGATGGAAGCCCTGGTAGGTGCGGCGGTTGCGGCGCTGACGATCTACGATATGTGTAAGGCCCTCGAACGCGGCATGGAAATCACCGAGCTCTATCTCGTCAAGAAATCGGGCGGCCGCAGCGGTACTTACGCGCGGTCGGGAGCGGGCGCGAAGCGATGACGCCGGCAAAAGACGTCCGGTTGCTGGTCGTGGACGATAACGCGCTGATTCTCGACCTCTTGATGAAAGGGCTCGCTCCGCATTGTCAGACCATGGCTGCCGCGGACGGCGCCGACGCCTTGCTCAAGATCGTGGACGATCCGCCGGACCTGATTCTCTGCGACTACCGCATGCCCGGCCTCGACGGGCGCCAGCTCTTCGAAAAGCTCCGCGCACGGCAGCAAACGCGCCTGATTCCCTTCATCTTTCTATCGAGCCGCGCCGACATGGAAGAAAAACTGCGCCCAATGGTCGAAGGCGTCGAGGAGTTCATCGTCAAGCCTTTTTTCCTGAAAGACGTTGTTCGTCGCGCGAAAAAAGTAATCGATCGGCTGGCGCTTGAAAAGCTGCAAAATCGCGCCACGCGCCCGGGCGTGATTCAGGGCCGCCTCGAAGAGATGAGCATTCTCGACCTGATGCAGTCGCTCGAGATGGGCCAGAAATCCTGCCGGCTCACGATCCGGCACGACGGCGATATGTGCGAGATGTTTTTCACCTCCGGCCAGTGCGCGGACGCGAAACTCGGTTCGCTCGAAGGCGAAGAAGCGGTCTTCCAGGCTGTGCGCTGGCCCGCGGGCGAATTCGAAATCGATTTCAACTCCGCGGCATCCCGCTCGACGATTTCTCGGACCACGACCGGCTTGCTGATGGAAGCCCTTCGTCTGGTCGACGAAAGCCAGCGCGACGCGGCCGACATCGCAGGCGTCGAAACGGAAACCGCCGGCTAGAGTTTCCCCTTCATGCGCGTCTCGATTCTCACGATCAGCGATTCCGTTTCTTCGGGCAAATCGCAGGATCGCTCCGGTCCGTCCGTCGCCGCTCGTTGCAGCCAACTCGGCTGGAGCGTCGTCTCGTCAGCGGTGCGTCCCGACGATCGGTCTGCGATTGAAGCGTTCCTCAACGAGACTGCCGATTCGAATCAGGCCGACGTCATCCTCACAACTGGCGGCACAGGACTCGGCCCGCGCGACGTCACACCGGAAGCGACCGCTGCGGTCGTCGATCGCTTAATTCCTGGATTTCCGGAAAAAATGCGCGCGGCGGGCGTTGCAAAGACTCCTCGCGCGATTTTGTCGCGCGGCACAGCAGGAATTCGGGGCACGACGATCATCATCAATCTTCCGGGCAGCCCGACGGGCGCGGTTGAATCTCTCGACGTGATCGCCGACCTCCTTCCCCACTCGGTCGCCGTCCTTCACGGCGCGCGCCACGACGCATAGCGTTGTCTCCGTGTGGCGTGCAAATCCGGACCGATCTGCGCTAAACTCCGGCTCGGTTTGGGAAATCGAACGTCATCGTTTTCCACGAGAAATCATTTCGAATCGGGGGATGCAAATGAGTCCGACGCGTAGGGTGGGTGCGAGCAAATCCAAGGCGAAACCAAAGCGGAGCAAGTACTTCAAGATCGCGACCGAGGAGGCCTGGTCGATCCCGGAGCAGATGGACGCGCAGCGCGAGCTTGTCGCGAGTACGCAGGAATACGATCCCGATCTTTTTCTCTGGCGCATTCAGACTGATCCGAGCGGTCCCGTTCACAACAAACTGATCGACCTGTACGACATGCGCCTGAGGGAGATGGACAAGTACGGCGTCGACATGCATTTGCTTGCGCTCACGTCGACCGGCGTCCAGATGATGGCGCCTGATCGAGCCGCTGCGGTTGCCGAAATCGGCAACGACCGCCTCGCCGAAGCGATCCGCCGCCGCCCCGATCGCTTCTCCGGCCTCGCGACAATCCCCGTTCAAGATCCGCCGCGCGCCATCAAAGAAGCCGAGCGCGCCATCAGTAAACTCAAACTCAACGGCATCATGATCAACTCCCACACCAACGGCGAGTATCTGAGCGAACGAAAATACTGGCCGATCCTCGAAGCCATCGAAGGGTTGGATGCGACTCTATATATCCACCCGCGCTCGCCGATTCCATTGATGGCCAAGGCGTACCGCACCGATCATCTCGAGCATGCGATCTGGGGCTATCAGGCGGAGACGGGACTGCACGGCCTTCGACTAATCACCGGAGCGGTGTTCGACCAGTTCCCGAAGCTCCGCGTCGTGCTGGGGCACATGGGCGAAGGCCTGCCCTATTGGCTCTATCGACTCGACTTCATGCACGGCCGTGTGCGCATCGGTTTCGACCGGCCGAAGCTGAAGCTCACGCCAAGCGAATACATCAAGCGCAATTTCTACATCACGACGAGCGGCATGAACTGGGAGCCGACGCTGAGATTCTGCATCGAGGTCCTTGGCGCGGACCGCATCATGTGGGCGATCGACTATCCGTATCAGGATCACCAGGACGCCGTCGAATTCATGGACGCCGCGCGCATTTCAGAAAAAGACAAGCAGAAGATCTACCACAAGAACGCCGAGCGCGTTTTCAAGATCAAGAAAAAGAAATAAGGAGCACGGGTGGCGTCGCAAAATCCGGATTCGCGCAAGGATTCGTCCGCGAAAGCGTTCGCCGTCGCATGGACGCTTCCCTTTGCGCTCGTTGTGCCGATGGTGCTCGGGGGCGTGGCTGGCTATTTTCTCGATCGCTGGTTGCACACGAAGCCGTTGTTTCTCCTCCTGCTCGGATTGATCGGGCTCGGAATCGGGATTCGCGACACGCTAAAAACCGCGAGCATGCTGGACAAGAAGAATGGCGGATGAGCCGCAACCTGATTCGATCGAGCGCCGGATTGAATGGTTAATACTTGCCTGCGGCGCTGCGATTGCCGTCGGTGCCGCCATCGGATGGGGACGCCGCGCCGCCGAAGGCGCGATTATCGGCACCGTGCTGTGCTGGCTCAATTTTCGATGGCTGCGGCAGGGAGCGGCAGGAGTGATCCGGCTCGGACTTGCCCAGGCGGGCGCAGCGGACGTGCGCGTTCCCAGAAGCCTGCACGCTAAGTTCTTCGGCCGCCTCGTGTTGTTGGTGCTCGTCGTCTATGCTATTCTCGTTTGGCTGCACTTACCTGTAGTCGCTGTCTTATGCGGCCTAACGGCCGTCTTTCCGGCCATCGTGATCGAGCTTGGTTACGAGATGATTCTCGGTCACCACCGCTGGAACGCGCAGTAATCCCGATTCGCTAAGAATCAGCACAGGAATCGTTCTCACGGGAGATCCATGGGCGAAGAGCAAGCCCTCGGTGCAACCAAGCTGGTGAACATGCTGCTCGGCAAGCCCGCCGCGGCTTTGCTTGCTCTACTGCATATTAGGCCCTCGAACCCTACCTATCCCATTCCGAACTACCTGGCGATGGAACTCGTCGTTGTGCTGATTTCCGTTGTTTTCTTTCTCTGGCTCAAGTCGCGCATTTCGGCGGATCGCCCGGGCGCGACCCAGCAGGTGATGGAGCTCCTGCTAACGAATCCCATGGGTGTGGGAATCAAGGACTTGCTCGACGACATCGTTGGACACGGAGTCGAGCGCCATCTTCCGCTGTTCGGAACGATCGCGATTTTCATCCTGTTTTCAAACTTGCTTTCGCTCGTACCGGGATTCATGTCACCCACGGCGGAAAAGGTCGTCCCGCTGGGCTGTGCCACCGTCGTCTTCCTCTACTACAACCGATTCGGCATCTCCAAACACGGCCCGGGCGGTTACGCGAAAACGCTCTTGGGGCCAGTTCCAGCGATCTCGCCGATCATGTTTTTAGTTGAAACGGTAAGCCACTTCGCACGGCTGCTATCCCTTACCGTCCGACTTTGGGCCAACATGATGGTGAGCGAATTGATCTACGTCTCATTCCTCGGATTGACCGTCGGTCTGTTTGCATACTTAGGGCATTTGAATCCTGTCGGCTATATCTCCGGCGTCGTGCCGATCGCAATTCCGCTGGCGCTCTCCGGCTTTCATATTTTCGAAGCGATTTTGCAGGCGTTCATTTTCACGATCTTGTCGGTCGTTTATCTCGGCTTGGCAACTGCCGAGGAGCACTAATCCGGCATCAAAAGCCGCCAGCGTGAGGCCGGTCACCTCCCAAGGCTTCCGGCAACCACCTCCTGGCAGCAAAATCATAGAAAGGGAAAAACATGACGAAGAAGCTAACGTGGTTGATGCTCGCGATCGTCATCGGGCTGGTGCTGGCTCCGATGACATTTGCGCAAGGCACGGAAGCGCCTGCGAAGGCGATCGACTGGATCGACTTTGCCGCAGCGCTCGCCCTTGGCGTCGCGGCTGCAGGTTGCGGCCTCGGCCAGGGCAAGGCGACCGCAGCTGCCTGCGAAAGCACGGCGCGGAACCCAGGAGCAGCCGGACCGATCCGAAACGCGTTCATCATTGGCGTGGCGTTGATCGAGTCGCTCGTGCTGTACGCGCTCGTTATCGTTCTGATCAAGTAAAGAAGTCCTGTCTTCGGAAGACGCCCGGAATCTCATCGAAAACGAGATTCCGGGCGTTCTGGTTTTTGAGCGTCTTTTCAGTGGATGCCCGGGAAGGGGCCGTCGATGAGCGCCACAGGAATCGGAATCTCGCGGATCGGACAAATCGCCGTTGTTGTGAAAGATGTGCAACGCGCGACCGCCTTTTATCGCGACGTCCTCGGGCTGCGATTTCTCTTCGCGGCGGGACAGCTGGCTTTCTTCGATTGCGGCGGGGTGCGACTGATGCTCGACCGGCCTGAGAAGCCGGAGTTCGACCATCCCAGTTCGATTCTTTATTTCAACGTGCCCGATTTTCAGGCCGCGCACCAGCGGCTTGTTGATGCCAGTGTCGCAATCCTCGAGGTGCCGCACATTGTCGCGCCGATGCCGGACCACGATTTGTGGATGAGCTTCTTTCGCGACACGGAAGGCAACGTGATGGCGCTGATGAGCGAGGTTCCGCGGAAGGCTTAGACTCGATTTCGGTTAGTGCAGGGGCAGCGAATCCGCGGCGACTTTGGCGAAATCGTACACCGCCCCCGGAAGAATTCCCAGGTAGAGTGTCCCAGCCGCCGCGACGAGGATCGCAACGCTGAGCGCCGGCGCAACCGCAGTTGGTACGTAATCCTTCGAAGGTTCCGCGAAGTACATCGAGATGATCACGCGCAGGTAGTAGTAAGCTCCGATCACGCTGTTGATCGCCGCGATCACGACGAGCCAGATGATGGCGACGCCGTGGATGCTATGCGCGTCGAGCGCCGCCTCAAACGCGAAGAATTTTCCGAGGAAGCCCGCCGTCGCCGGCAGGCCGAGCAGCGAGAGCAGGAACAGCGAAAGCGCCACCGATAGCACAGGCTGCTTCATGCCCAGGCCTGCATAGTCGGCGACATCCAGCCGCGTTTCTCCCTGCTGGCCGAGATGCGTGACGACCAGGAATGCGCCCACCTTCATCAGCACGTACGCCCCGAGGTAGAAGAGTACCGCAGCAACGCCGAGGCTTGTGGAGGCCGCGAACGCGACCAGAATGTAGCCTGCATGTGCAATCGATGAGTAGGCAAGCATGCGCTTCACGTTCGTCTGCACCAACGCCGCGAGATTGCCGATGAACATCGTCAGAACCGCGGAAATGCAGATCGCCCAGAACCAGAATTCGCTCGCCGAGCCGTACGAGATGTAGAAGACGCGCAGCATCAGGGCGAACGTGGCGGCTTTCGGCGCCGAGGCGAGCAGCGTCGTCACTGGCGTAGGCGCGCCCTCGTACACGTCCGGCCCATAAACTTGGAATGGTGCGATCACAACCTTGAATCCGAGTCCCACGAACATCAGACCCAGCCCGATGATCGCAAGCGCCGGAATGCCGGGAGCGGCCTGCAGCGCGGCTTGAACTTTGTCGATGTAGGTCGTGCCGGTCGCGCCATAAACCATCGCAATGCCGTACAAGAAGAACGCGGTCGCGAACGATCCGAGCAGGAAATACTTCATCGAGGCTTCGTTCGATGCTGCAGCGCGCTTGCGGAACCCGACGAGCACGTAGCTTGAGATCGAGCTCATCTCGAGGCCGATGAATGCGGTGACCAATTCATTGGCTCCTGCGAGGATGCCCATGCCGGCCGCTGCGAACAGCACGAGCGCGTAGTATTCGCCGCGCTGGATCCCTTCCTTATCGAGATAGTCGATCGAGCCGAGTATCGCGAGCGCGGCCGCGACAATCACGATCACATGCAGGAAGACGCTGAAGACGTCCGTGCTGATCAGATTGTCGTAGGCCATTCCGCGGGAATCGTATGCGCCGTGGACGGCGACGAGCGCGAAGAGCGTGCCCGCGAACGCGAGCCAGCCGAGCCACCTCTTGCGCGCTGCGCCGACAAACGGGTCCAGGATCATCACGAGGATGCCCGTGATGCAGAGATGGAACTCGGGCGCCACGCGGTGGAGATTTAGCAGCTGGCCGGTCGCCATTACTGGCCGCCTCCTGCTGGAATCGCTGCGGCGGCATTCGCTTCGGCAGTCTTCACGGATGCTGGCGCGCCCATGCACGGAATCGTCGTCGGGCGCGACGCATTTTCAGGCGGATTTACGCGCTGGATTACATTATCGACCGAGGCTTCCATTCGCCGCGTGAAGAGCGGGGAAGCGACGCCCATGAAGAGAATCGCGAGCGCCATGGTCACCAGAATGATTCGCTCGCGCGTGGACGCATCGGGCAGCGAGCGATTCTTTTCAACCGTCACTTCGCCGAACGCAACGCGCTGGTACGCCCACAGCAAGTAAATCGCGGAAAGCACCGCGCCGCTCGCGGCCCACGAAGCCCATACGTGATGGCCAAGGTAAGTGCCGATCAAAATCATGAACTCACCGATAAATCCATTCAGCGGCGGCAGCGCGAGCGAAGAGAGCGCGATGAACAAGAAGAAAGACATCAGCACCGGCATCGGCGTCGCGAGCCCGCCGAACTGCTTGATGTCGTGCGTGTGGCGGCGATCGTAGAGCATCCCTACGCCAAGGAAGAGCGCGCCAGTAGACACGCCGTGGTTGAGCATTTGGTAGATCGCGCCTTGAACCGCCGTCGAATTGAACGCGAAAATTCCGAGCACGACGAAGCCGAGGTGGCTTACGGACGTGTACGCGACGAGCCGCTTCAGGTCGGTCTGGACGGTCGCCACGAGCGCGCCGTACACGATGCCGATGATTGCGAGCACTCCGATGAGCGGCGCCATCTGCCTTGCTGCGTCGGGAAAGAGCGGCACGCAGAAACGCAGGATGCCGTAGGTACCGAGCTTCAGCATTACGCCTGCCAGAATCACCGAGCCAGCCGTGGGCGCTTCCGTGTGCGCGTCCGGCAGCCAAGTGTGCAATGGAAACAGAGGCACCTTGATCGCGAAAGCAAGAAAGAATGCGCCAAACAAGAGCAGCTCAGTCAAATGCGGCAGCGATCCGCTCCGAAGGCTTTGTTGAATATCCAGCAGGTCAAATGTGCCGGTCAGCCCGTAGAGCCACAGGATCGCCACCAGCATCAAGATCGAGCCGAACATCGTGTACAGAATGAACTTTACGGCCGCGTAGATTCGGCGCTCGTGGCCCCACATCCCGATCATGAAATACATCGGGATCAGCGTAAGCTCCCAGAAAACGAAAAAGAGGAAAAGATCGAGCGAGACAAACACGCCGATCAGGGCTGTCTCGATCACGAGAAGCGAGATGAAGAAGCCCTTCACGTTTTCGTGGATCGATTCCCAGGAGCACAAAATCGCGATCGGCGTGAGGAACGTGGTCAGGAGCACCAGGAAAAGGCTGATGCCGTCCACGCCGAGATGGTAGTGAATCGCCTCGCCGATCCAGTGGTGATACTCGGTGTATTGATAGGCGGCATTCGACGAATCGAAACCGCGCAGCAGCAGCAACGACACCGCGAATTCGGCGAGCGAAGCCGCGAGCGCAATCCGCCGGATCCAGACGTGATCGTCCGAGCGCAGCAGCAGCAGCGCCACGACGCTGAGCAGCGGCAGAAACGTGATCACCGTTAGCAGAACTGGCTGTTGCACCACGCTAGTGCACCACCTTCACGTACAGCGCGATCAGAAGCACGCTGAACCCGATAGCGCCGATCAGCACCCAGGATGCATAGCTGCGCGTGTTGCCGGATTGCAGGCGGCGCAACTGGCCGCCCGAGGCGCGCGCCACGCGCGCCGAGCCGTTCACCACGCCGTCGATCACGCCTTCGTCGACGCCGTGCCACAGCACATTGGTCGAAAGCCAGAGCAGCGGGCGAACGAACAGCGCTGCGTAGATCTCGTCCACGTAATACTTGTTGAGCAGCAGGAGATACAGGCCGCGGAGGCTTTGCGCCCAGCGCTTGGGCGTCTCCGGACTCTTGATGTAGAGCCACCACGCGACGAGCAGGCCCAGCACCGCCACGATCACCGGAACGCCCGTGAGCGCCTTCAGCAACTCCATCTCGGGACTAGCTGTCGATTCCGCGAGCACATGTGCAGGCTCGGCCATCGGCGGGGCGTACATCGAGAACACGGGAGCGAGAAACTTTTCGAAGTAGTCGATTCCGCCGATGAGCTTCGGTGCGGCGAACCAGCCGCCGAAAATCGAAAATATAGCCAGTATCACGAGCGGAATCGTCATGTTCTTGGGCGATTCGTGGACGTGAATGTGATGCTCGTCGTAGCGCGGCTTGCCGAAGAACGTGAGAAATACAAGCCGGAACATATAGAACGATGTCAGCGCCGCGCCCGCCACTCCGAGCACCCACAAAATCAAATTCGCATTCGGACCGGATTTTGCGGCTTCGAGAATTTCGTCTTTGCTGAAGAACCCGGCAAATCCCGGAATTCCGGCGATCGCGAGCGTCGCGATGAACATTGTCCAGTAGGTGATGGGAATCTTGCTGCGCAGACCGCCCATTTTCATCATGTCCTGCTCGCCGCCCATGGCGTGGATCACGCTGCCCGCGGCGAGGAAGAGCAGGCCCTTGAAGAACGCGTGCGTCATGAGGTGGAAGATTCCGGCGGCGTACGAGCCGACGCCACAGGCGAGGAACATGTAGCCCAATTGCGAAACGGTTGAATACGCGAGCACTTTCTTGATGTCGGTCTGCACGAGGCCGATTGTCGCCGAGTAGAAAGCCGTAACCGCCCCGACAATCGCGACTACCAGCATCGCAATCGGAGCGCGCGAGAAGAGCGGATTCATTCGCGCGACCATGTACACGCCGGCCGTGACCATCGTCGCGGCGTGAATCAGCGCGCTGACCGGCGTCGGGCCTTCCATCGCGTCCGGCAGCCACACGTACAGCGGCAACTGCGCCGATTTGCCGATGGCGCCAGTGAAGAGCAAGATGCAGATCGTCGTCAGCGTCACTTCCGAAATCGGGTTGGCTGCGACAGCCTTGAAGATCGCGCTGAAATCGATTGATCCAAACGTCGCGAAAACAAGCAGCACGCCGACGGTGAAGCCGAAATCGCCGACGCGCGTGGTGATAAACGCTTTCTTGCCCGCGTCCGCCGCGGATTTCTTCAGGAACCAGAATCCGATCAGCAGGTAGCTGCACAGACCGACGCCTTCCCACCCGACGAACATGACGATCAGGTTCGCCGCCATTACGAGCGTCAGCATGAAGAACATGAAGAGATTCAGGTAGCTGAAGAAGCGGTAGTAGCCGCCTTCGTGCGCCATGTAGCCGGTCGAATAGATGTGAATCAGCATGCCGACGAACGAAACAGTCAGCAGCATTACGACCGTCAGTTGGTCCACCTGCAGTGAGAAATCAACCTTGAACGGACCGGCGACCATCCAGGTGAAGTAACGGCCAACGTATGGAATCTGGTCGGGAGCCAGAAGCGTAAATTCGCGGACGAGTTCTGCGACGGCGAGAAACGCGAGCGTGACTGATCCGACGGCCACGCTGTTCACAGCGGACTGCGGCCAGCGCTTGCCGAACAGGCCGTTGATCGCCGCGCCCGCGAGCGGCAACGCCAATATGATCCAGAGATGGTCGAGTATCGGCATTAGAACTTGAGAAGGTTCTCGCGCTCGACGCTGAGCGACTGGCGGTGCTGCGCGAGCATGATCACGATGGCAAGCCCGACCGCCGCCTCTGCCGCCGCTACTACGATCACGAAGAACACGAACACCAACCCGTCCAGCTGGTTGTGTGCGCGCGCAAAGGCCACAAAAGCCAAGTTCACAGCATTCAGCATCAATTCGATCGACATGAAAATCGTGATGACGTTGCGCTTGAAGACAAACGCCACCACGCCGAGCCCAAACAGGATGGCGCTCAGCACCAGGTACCACGAGACTGGAATGACGCTCATTCTTCCTTCCTCGCCATCACCAGCGCACCCAACAGCGCGATCAAAATCAAAATCGATGTGGCCTCAAACGGGAACAGATACTGCCGGAAAAGTTGCTTGGAAAGTTCCCGCGTCGACGACGGCTCCATGGCGGCACCCGTTCCCATCGCCGAGGCAGCCGGTGAATGCGCCAGCCAGTACGCCGCCCAAACGATCAGCACGAGTCCGAGCGGCACACCGACGAACTTTGCGATCTTGCTGAAATCGGTGCGCTCTTCCGCTTCCATGTTCAGCAGCATGATCACGAACACGAAAAGCACCATGATCGCGCCCGCATAGACGATGATCTGCACCGCAGCCACAAACGGCGCGCCCAGCAGCAAGTAGAGCACCGCAAGCGAGACCATCACCAGAATCAGCGCGAGCGCGCTGTGGATCGGCTCGCGCGAAAGAATCAGCGCCACGGCTCCGCCCACCGCGAGAAGCGCGCACAAAGAAAATATGATCAGCGGCAGAATCATCCGTGCCTCAGCCAGGGCCAGATCATCACAAAAGCCGTGACTACCAGATTCGCAAGCGACACCGGCAGCAGCAGCTTCCAGCCGAAAGACATCAGCTGGTCATACCGGAAGCGCGGCAGCGTCCCGCGCATCCAGATGTAGAAAAACAGAATGACGAGAATCTTCGTCGTGAACCAGAACGGGCCCTGAATGACTTGGGCCACTGGCGGATACAAGCAGAGCAGCCCGCCGCCGAGCGCGAGCAAAGTGACCACTGCCAATTGCAGCCGCGCGATGCCGCGCATTTCCGTCAGCGTGTCGTAGGCGCAATAAATTCCCAGCAGCACCAGGCCCGCGCCGGGCAGAAAAATCTGCCATTTCCAACTATCGGGGAATGGCGAGAGCCAGCCGCCGAAGAAAAGAATCGTCGCAAGGCACGACACCGTAATCATGTTCGCGTATTCGGCCATGAAGAACATCGCGAACTTGAAGCTCGAATACTCGGTATGGAATCCGGCCACAAGTTCCGTCTCAGCTTCCGGCAAGTCGAACGGCACGCGGTTCGTCTCGGCAATCGCCGCCGTGAAGTAGCACAGGAAACCGATAACCTGCGGAATCACATGCCAGCGCGGAATGAAGTGAAACCAGTAGCCGCTCTGACCTTTGATGATCTCGTTGAAATTGAGCGTCCCTGCAAGCAGCACGACGCCCACGACGGACATGGTCAGCGAAACTTCGTAGCTGATCATCTGCGCCGAGCTGCGCAGCCCGCCCATCAGCGGATATTTGCTGTTCGACGACCACCCCGCCAGCGCCACGCCGTAGACGCCGATCGCCGTGATCGCAAAGACCAGCAGCAACCCGATATTGATGTCAGTGATCGACCACGCCTGTTGGCCTACCACCGGAATCAAAACGCTCGGCGGGCCGAACGGAATCAGCGCAATTGCCGTCAGCGCAAGCGAGAGCGCCAAAAACGGTGCAAGCGTATACACCAGCCGGTCAGTGACCGGCGGCGTGATGTCCTCTTTGAAAAGAAATTTCAGGCCGTCGGCCAGCGGCTGCAGCAGCCCGTGCGCGCCGACGAAGTACGGGCCCCACCGCGACTGAATGTGCGCGATGATCTTTCGCTCGGCCCAAGTGAGGTACGCAAGCGCCGTCATCACAATGAACAGCAGAACGGCGATCTTGATTACCGATGCCACCAGGACTGGGTGCTGGGTGATGAACCCCACGGTTTCTCGTTTGCCTCGTTTGTAGAAGTGAGCCTGGAACAGTAGCGGCCCAATGTGCCGCTTGTAAACAGATAGTCGTTGGCCGAGAAAATCGCGCCTGCGGGCGCTTCATACTGCGCCTCCACCGTCCGGCACGTCGCGGCCGCTCGCTCCGATCCGCCCGCCAGCAGATTCACCTGCGAAACGTCGTAGCCCGCAACATGCTTCCGAATTTCGTCGAATGCCGCCTCGGCGGTGCGCAGCTTGATCGGCGAACCCACCCCGAGCATGCTGAGCTGGTGCGAAAGAATTCGGAGCAAATCGAAGTCGCTGCGCGGCCCTTGCGGGTCGATCGCGCGATGCGTCATCTGAACTTCGCCGGCTGTATTCGTGAGCGTCCCGTCCTTCTCATACGACGACGCCGCCGGCAGCACCACGTCTGCGCGCTGCGCGGTCTCGGTCAAGAACATGTCGTGGACGACCAGCAGATCGAGCCCCGAAATCCGGTCCGATTGCGAGCTGGCCGTTGACTTCAACGGGTTCGCGCCGACCACATGCAGCGCCTTCAATTTTCCGGCCGCCGCTGCGTCCACCATCGCTCGCAGAGCGAGCCCAGGCGTCCCAGGAATCTCGCCGCCCCAGAGCTTGCCGAACCGAGCGCGCTCCGCCGAATCCGAAATCGGCGCGTAGCCGGGCAGCCGGTCGGGCAAAACTCCCATGTCCGCCGCGCCGCGCGAATTCGAATAATCACCCAGCGCCATGAATTTCGTCTTTCCGCCGAACCGCGCAGCAAGCGACGCGAGTTCGCGTATTCCCGAACCTTGGATTTCTGCACCGAACAAAACGACCACATCTCTTTCCGCTTCCAATGCAGCTTTGAGCTGAACCAGCGACTCTGTCGTCTTCGCGTCGAAATGGCCGTGCTCAGCCACAAGCCAGCGCAGCGCATGCACTTCGCTGCCTTTCGGCACTTCGACCGCAACTTTCGCCTGCCGATGGATTTTGCTCGGGCGGCCATTGATTACATACAGTTTCAAACCGTGATGCCGCACGCCCGCGCGAATCTGCCACGCGACGAGCGGGTTCTGATTCGTCACATCGTTGCCGACGAGCAGCACCGCGGGCGCGTTGTAGACGTCCGCCATCGCCGCGAGTGCATCCTTCGCCTTCGGCCCCAGCGCCGCGGCGAGGCCGACGTAATCGGCCGTGCGATGATGATCCAGGTTGTTCGTCCCGAGCGTGACGCGCGCAAAGCGGTTGAGCAGATAATTCTCTTCGTTCGTCGTGTGATTCGAGCCGATGACGCCGATTGACGCCGGCCCGCTCGCGTCGCGCACCTGCTTGAGCCGCCGCGCCACTTCTTCGAGGGCGTCTTCCCAGCTGGCTGGTTCAAGCTTGCCGTTGCGGCGCACGAGCGGCTGCCGGATGCGTTCAGCATTCGAGGTGAAATCGAATCCGAACCGGCCCTTGGCGCAGAGGAATTCGCCGTTGATGCCGGAATGATCGCGGTTGTTGGCGCGCAGGATTTCGTTGTTGCGCACGCTCAGCGTGGTCTTGCAGCCGTTCGAGCAGTGCGCACAAGGATTTCCAACGTAGGTCATCTCCCACGGCCGCGTCTGATAGCGGTAGGTGCCGCTCGTCAACGCGCCGACCGGGCAGATGTCGATGCACATGCCGCACTCTTCGCAGGCTAGCTCGCCGGGCTTGTTCGGCAGGATCACGGATTGCACCCCGCGCATTCCCACGCCGAGTGCCTTCACGTCCATGCCTTCGTCGCAGACGCGCACGCAGCGGAAGCAGAGGATGCAGCGCGGCGCATCGTAGTAGACCAGGGGCGACCACTTCTCCTCGGGGTGGTGCAGCTTTTCCTCTACGAACCGCGTTTTGTCGAGGCCGTAGCGGAAGGTCATGTCCTGCAGTTCGCACTCGCCGCCCTTGTCGCACACCGGGCAATCGAGCGGATGATTCGAGAGCAGGAACTCGATCATGTCCTTGCGCGCCTTGCGCACCTGATCGGTCGTGGTCCGCACCACCATGCCGTCAGTCGCGACCAGCGTGCAGGCGGTCTGCAGCTTCGGCATCTTTTCGACTTCAACCAGGCACATGCGGCACGCAGCCTGGAGCGAGAGCCCCGGGTAATAGCAGAACGACGGGACTTCGATGCCCTCTCCCTTGGCCGCTTCGATCACGAGCGTGCCCGGCGAGGTCGTCACCGGCTGCCCATCGATCGTGAACGTGATCTGTTTTTGATCCGCCATTTATGCCCTGAAAAATATGCTTTACTGCGCAGCTGCGAGAACGTCCGCGGCCTTGTACGCGCACTTGCCGTGCAAATGATCCTCGAACTCGTTCCGCCACTTTTTCACGATGCTGATCGTCGGCAGCGCCGCGGCATCGCCAAGAGGGCAGAACGTTCGTCCCAGCATGTTTTTCGAAAGCTCGTCGATCAGCGGGATGTCTTCCTCGCGCCCGCCGCCCTCATGGAACCGGTCGAGCATTTTGCGCAGCCACGTGGTTCCTTCGCGGCAGGGAATGCACCAGCCGCACGACTCGTGCGCGTAGAAATGCATGATCCGCCGCGCGACATCGACCATGCACGTGTCTTCGTCGATGATCACCGTCCCGCCCGAGCCAAGCATCGACCCGGCCTTGGCCACCGAGTCGTAATCCATCGGGATGTCGATTTCGTTAGCGGAAAGCAGCGGACAGGAGCTGCCTCCGGGAATCACGGCCTTCAGTTTCTTGCCTCCGCGCACGCCGCCAGCAACCTCCTCAATGAGACGCCGCAAAGGAAATCCGAGTGGCAGTTCGTAGATGCCGGGGCGATTTACGTGGCCGGAAATCGAATAGAGCCGCGTTCCGCCGTTCTTTGGCGTTCCGAGATTCGCATACGCCTCGCCGCCCATGCGGATCACAGCTGGCACGGTGCTGAGCGTCTCAGCGTTGTTGATCACCGTCGGGCAGCCATAGAGACCGACGACCGCGGGGAACGGCGGCCGAATCCGCGGATATCCGCGCTTGCCTTCGAGCGACTCCATCAGAGCCGATTCTTCACCGCACTCGTACGCGCCCGCGCCGGTGTGCGTGCACAGATCGAAATCGAATCCGCTGCCGAGAATGTTCTTGCCGAGATAGCCTTTCGCGTAGGTCTCGGCAATCGCCGCGTCCATGATGTCGATGATGTAGCGGTATTCGCCGCGGATATAGATGAAACCCCGATTCGCGCTCACCGCGCGGCCCCCGATCACCATGCCCTCGATCAACTGGTGCGGGTCCATTTCCATCAGCGGGCGGTCCTTGCACGTGCCCGGCTCGCTTTCGTCCGCGTTCGCAAGAATATATTTTGGCTTGCTCGTGTCCTTGGGAACGAAGCTCCACTTCATGCCCGCCGGGAATCCTGCGCCGCCGCGCCCGCGAAGATTCGACTTTTTCATTTCGTCGATGATCTGATCGGGAGTCATCTGCTTGAGCGCCTTCTCGAGCGCCTGATAGCCCTCGTGTTTCAAATAGACGTCGATCTTGCGCGAATCGCGAACCCCAAACCTCTTGCTGATGATCGGTACCTCTGCAGGCAAGCGTTCGTGGACCGAGCCGGCGGTCACCGGTGAAGGCTGTGGCTTTTTCCCTTGCTCCAGTTGCTCGAAAATTGCGTCGACTTTGTCGGGATCGAGGTTCTCATAAAAGTCGTAGTTCACCTGCATGCACGGCGCGCCCGTACACGCGCCCATGCATTCGACTTCCTCCAGCGAAAAAGTTCCACTGGGCGTCACTTCCTTGTTGCCGATCGCGAGCCGCTTCTGCACGTGCTGATAGAGCTCGTTGCCGCCGCGCAGCATGCAGGAGATATTCGTGCAGACCTGAATGTGGTAGCGCCCCGCGGGCTTGCGGCGCAGCATTGAGTAGTACGCGAGCGTTTCTTCGACCTGAATCTTGTTCAGATCGAGCCGCTTGGCGATTTCGTCGATCAGCTCGTCGCCCAGGTGCCCGAACTGATCCTGCCCGTACAGCAGCATCGGTATCAGCGCAGAGCGCTTGACCGGGTACCGGCCGACCAGATCTTTGAATTTCGCTTCCAGTTGCTGCGGCAGTTCCATGATTCGGTTTGTGCTTGCTCCGAACTAGCGGTCTACTTCTCCCAGCACGATGTCAGTGGTGCCGATGCACGCGACCACGTCGGCAATCAGCCGCCCGACGCAAAGATTCGGCAGCGACTGCAAATTTACGAACGAGGGCGTGCGGAATTTCACGCGGTACGGCTTCGGCGAGCCGTCACTCGCCATGAAAACGCCCAGTTCGCCGCGCGGCGATTCGATCGCCTGATAGACTTCGCCCGGCGGTGGCGCAAAGCCCTCGGTGAAAATCTTGAAGTGATAGATTAGGCCTTCGATCGAAGTCTTCATCTCCTCGCGTGACGGAGGAATCACGCCCGGCAGCTCCGCGCGGAACGGCCCTTCGGCCGGAATCTTGTTCATCGCTTGGCGAATGATCTTCAGGCTTTCGCGCATTTCGGCGATGCGCACCTTGTACCGCGCGTAGCAATCGCCGCCGTTGTCCGTCTTCATCTCAAAATCGAATTCGTCGTAGCTCGAATACGGAAACATCTTGCGAATGTCGTAGGGCACGCCGCTCGCGCGTAGCAGAGGCCCGGAAACGCCCATCGCGATCGCGTCTTCCTTGCTCAGCATCCCGACTCCGACGGTTCGCGCCTTCCAGATGCGGTTTTCCGTCAGTAGCGTCTCGTATTCGTCGATGTGTCCGGGCATCGCGTCGACTATGCGCTGCACGCGATCGAGCCAGCCCGGCGGCGGTTCGAGCGCGAGGCCGCCGATGCGGAAGTAGCTCGTCATCATCCGCTGGCCGGAGACGTACTCGTAAATTTTCATGATCTCTTCGCGCTCGCGGAAGCAATATAGGAACACCGACATCGCGCCGAGATCGATCGCGTGCGTGCCGAGCCACACTAGATGCGAACTGATACGCGTCAGCTCCGTGAGCAGCACGCGAATGTACTGCGCGCGCTTCGGAACTTCGATTCCAACCAGCTTTTCCGCCGCAAGGCAGAATCCGAGATTGTTGGAAAGCGGCGCAAGATAGTCGATGCGGTCGGTAAGCGTGATGCACTGCGAATAGGTCTTCGACTCGCACGATTTCTCGATCCCCGTGTGCAAGTAGCCGATCACGGACTTGGCGGAGAGTACCGTTTCGCCGTCGAGCTCGAGAATCACGCGCAGCACGCCATGCGTCGACGGGTGCTGCGGCCCCATATTGAGTACCATCGGCTGGGCAGGGCCCGCCGGAGTCTCAATCGTTGTCGTGGAAGCTCGGGCCTCGCCTGTCATGGTTACCGGAACCCCTCTACCGGGTAGTCCTTGCGCAGCGGGTGCCCCTCCCACTCGTCGGGGAGCAGAATTCTCGTCAAATCGGGATGACCGCTGAAACGCACGCCAAAAAGATCGAAACTTTCGCGCTCGTGCCAGTTCGCGGTGGGCCAGACGGGCGTCACCGATGCGACTGCTGGCTCGGCCCCGGACAGCTTCACGCGCAGGCGCAGCCGCTCTTCCCGGTCGAGCGAGAGCAGTTGATAGTTCAGTTCGAAACGCGGCTCGATCGGGAAGCGATCGACGATGGTGAGGTCCGACAGAAATGAAAAGCGCAGCGAGGGCTCGGTGGCCAGGTATTCAGCGGTGCGCAGAAGGTGCTGTGCAGGGACGACAACGGTTGTTTCGCCTCTGAATTCGATCACATCGGCGACAACCTGCGGGTCCCAGTCCCTGAGTTTCTGCACTATAGGGCTTTTGCCAAGGTCCTTCGATTCCACTATGAATCCGATTCCGGCAGGCGCCTGCTTATTTCCAGTCGAGCGCGCCTTTTTTCCAGAGATAAATGTAGCCAACCAGCAGGATCATAATGTAGAGCAACATCTCCACGAATCCAAACACTTTCAGGTCGTGATAGACGAGTGCCCAGGGGTAGA
>DASPUN010000012.1:0-50294 GCA_035622875.1 Candidatus Acidiferrales bacterium | reverse complement strand
CGAAAAACGGGTCAGCGCAAGCGCGGAAAATTGTCGAGTAGCCGAAGCGGGCGGCCTTTGCTTTCAGCAAGTTGGAGCAAATCCTATTCGGCACCATTGTCGAGTAGGTCGGGAGTCTCAGTGGTCTCGCCCGGTAACTGGCGGGGCGCCGCTGCTCTAGCGATGCGACGACCGGTCGCGGATCTCGCGCCGGCAGAAACGATGACGCGAGTGGCAGGTTCGGTCCACTTGCCATTTTCGTTGAGGCAGGCGTATGCGCGGACGCTGCGGATGATGTCGCGAGCGGTGGGAGGCACGTGATTCGCGTGCTCGATGATGTGGCCGAGAGCGGAACGGAGATTTCGCCCGCGCTTTTCGAAGAGTCCGGTGGCATGGGCGTGGCGATAGACGGCGCGCCATCCGACGCTGTAGTGATGCGCGATTGCGTCCGGGCTGGCCCAGTGGAGGAATTCCTCCTCAATCGCGCCGCGCATGGGGTGCTTGCAGATGGTGCAGAGGCGACGGTGGTGATCGTGAGGCCAGTGGCTCTCGATTGCGAAGTCGGATGGAACGGAACGCTCGGACGATTTGAACTCATCCGAGGAAGAACCTTGGCGCGCGATGTTGTTGGGATGCTGCGGGTGATCGGGCCCGATTAGTTCGACGCGAACGTGGTCAGGTTTCTCGGGAGTCTTCTCGGGCGGGCCGTCGTCCGGGTCCAATTCGAAGCAAGAGTGCGGACGCTCGTCGTGATACCGCGAAGGGTAGGTTTTTCTCAACATTCTAGTTCTCCTTATCTCCCAGGCTCGACTGGCCGTCGACCTGGGAGCCCTTTCCGGCGTCGCACGATCGCCTGCGGCGATCTGTGGCCGCCTCATTTTTCAGTTTTTTCCGGCCGCCAGGACATCTGCGGCTCGATCTCTCAAGCTCCGGTGAGCGGGAGCCTGGTTGCCCTTTCGGGCGGCGCGTAGGATCGCGCCTACTACAAGACCTTCGAGCCCGCATTGCGCAGGCTCTTACTGTAATTTAACACCATGATTGGGGAATTGAAAGGTAGTTTGCGCAGGGAGGTGACCGGAATTTCCCATGGCTCAGACTTAGGATTTGCAGGGTAGTGCCTGGGTCACTTGATCGGCTGTCGTTTCGTGTGGCACGGGCATTTCCCTCGCGTCTGAAATTCATGATGGCTTGCTTGCGCTAATATTAGGTGTTCGTTGGGAGGTCGATTTCGTGGTCTTGGCCCTGCGTAGATTCATCGGCCCCGGAATTTCTCTTGCCGGTTGGGGGTTACTGCAGGGACATTTCCTGCTCGGGGTACTCGTTCTGTACGTCGGAATACTCGTTTCACTCGGCGAGGTTGTCTATGACCCGTATTTCCGCAAGCGCCCTCTCATTATTCAGATCGTGTTGATTGCAGTTGTATTGTGTTTTTTCGATGTGTTCACCATCTATGTGGTAGCGGGGTCAGCACCTCTGGAGACTTCCGCGACTTCGAGCGTTCCGAAGTACGGTCCGGGAACGAGGATAGCGGATATCGAATGGGAGGATGTCTACTCGGCTTTGAATTTTTACATCAAGAATCCGAGCGGGGTCGATTATGACGACTTTGATGCTGAGATCTCTACCGATCTGGTCATAGCTAAGCTTCATCAGTTGGATGGATTGGCTAGTTGCACCATTGCGAGCAGTCACCCGCCTCTTGGATTTCATGTCCAACCAATGCGGGGCGATCAACCGCTCGGGCCAGCTGACAGTCAGAACGAAATCTACGCTGTTGTGCCGCTTGACAAGAACGGCAATCCGATAGTTCCAGTTTCTGGCGGCGCAGACTGGTCCTATAGGATCCACTGCGACAAAATTCCTTCACACAGTCAGTCTGACTTCTTTGCCGCCCTCGAGGTCGTTAATCCTATTAAGGACGGGCGTCTGCCTCTGAGATTATTCGGAACTCCGGCAGCGGCTACCTGGATCGCCGTCAACGCCAGCTTCGAAACTTCCGGGCGTGTTCGCAAAGTTCACATCACGAGATGTGTCGTCGGAACGACCTGTGATGGGCGCTAGGAGCGTTAGTCGTCCACTTTCGTAACGGAGTCGGAATCGGCGATCGTGTGGCCCCGCACCAGCGCTCCAGGCAAGAGCGCGGTCGGTACAAGTCCCAGCGCTCACGCGCTGGGCTAACGTCTGTTGCGCCTACGGCGCACAGAGAGAGGCAAGGCCACCGGTCATCGGGCCTCGGGCGCGCGGAGAGAGGCTAACCGGCGATTCAGAAGCACCCATTGAATTCATCCGCACGTGCCGTCGCAAGAGCATTTACGCGCTGGGCTAACGTCTGTTGCGCCTACGGGGTACAGAGAGAGGCAAGGCCTCCGGTCGTCGCGCCTCCCGCGGTCGTAGAAGGACAAACGCACCGGGCATCGCGGGATTTCTGCATGGTCCTATGAGCGCCGTAGGTGCGTTAACGCGTTAGCCCAGCCCGGAACGGGCTGGGGAATGAAGAAAGGAATCACGAGCACCGTAGGCGCGGCACCTAGCCAAGAACATATTTTGTATCGAATGCAATTCCGTGTTTTCTCAGAAGCGCGAGAAATTCGGCGTCAAAGCCGATTTTTTTGTGGTGCGCTTCCTGATTTCGAATGTAGCGAAGCACGACGGGAACGATGGAAGCGCTGACGCTAAAGGCTCCGTAGCCTTGCTGCCAGGCGAGTTCATGGCCTGCGTCGTGAGCCCACCGCGAGGAGTTCGATTTGATTGCGAGAACGGCGTTTGCCAATGCCAATGTTGCCGGAAGTTGAATGAGGAGATGAAGGTGGTCTTCCGTCCCGCCGACGGAGTGAACATAGATTCCTATTTTTTTGCAGATGCCCGTAATGTAGGCCCATAGCTTCGGTTGAAATTCGCGGTGGATGGTTTTCTGGCGGCCTTTCGTGCTGAAGTACCCAGCGCTGACGCGCTGGGCTAACGTGCACGGCGCCTCTGGCGCCCGGAGAAAAGCGAACCCGCCGGCGATTCAAGGGCACCTATGAAGCCCATCGCCACGTGCCGTGATACGTGCGTTTGCGCAGGAGCCAACGTGCGCGGCGCCTCCGGCGCGCGGGAAAAGACAAACCCACCAATCCCCGCAAGGCAGCGCGTCGCCAAGAAAAGTCGCCGGGCACGTCTGATTCCCGAGGCTCGACTAACCGTCGACCTCGGGGCACGTCCTGCTATGCCCTGCGAAGAAAATCGCCGGCGAAACGCCGGCGCTACGAACGGCGCGCGGTCGTCGCGCGCCGAATGGGGGATTGGGCACAGGCGGAGGCGGGCGGATTTCGTCCGCCTTCACGTTCCTGCTATGCTTTTCGTTCACGTCAAAGCATTTGCCGGTGGGTCATCGGGCGGTAACAATCGGCCCCAAATAATAAAGGGACAGAAAGGGCGCCCAGGTCGATGCACGATGGGGCCCCCAGGTCGACGGTTAGTCGAGCCTGGGGGATCAGTCGAGCCTGGGAGAAAAGACAAGAGAATGGCTGCGCAGCGGACTCCGGAATTTTTTGCGGGTAAAGACATCAAGATCGGCATCATCGGCTGCGGCTACGTCGGACTGCCGCTGGCGCTGCGGTTTGCCGACGTCGGGCAGCGCGTGACGGGATTCGACCTCGACCAGACCAAAGTCGAGAAGCTGAACAAGGGGCAGTCCTACATCCAGCACATTCCGGCGGAGAGAATCCGCGAGCACGTGAAAGGGAAGCGGTTCGACGCGACCACCGATTTCACGCGCCTGCGCGAAATGGACGCGGTGCTGATCTGCGTCCCGACGCCGCTCGACGAGAGGCGCGAGCCGGATTTGAGCTACGTGAAGAACACGGCGGAGGCGATTGCGCCGCACTTGCAGCCGAGCCAGTTGATCGTGCTCGAGAGCACGACGTATCCGGGGACGACTGACGAGATGGTCCTGCCGATTCTCGAGCAGGGCGGGCTGCGCTGCCCGCTCGACAGCGGCAAAAGCGGCAAGGAAGTGAAGACCGACTTTTATCTGGCGTTTTCGCCCGAGCGCGAGGATCCCGGCAACAAGCAGTTTGGGCTGGCGCAGATTCCGAAAGTGGTCGGCGGAATCAATCCGGCGAGCGGGCGGGCGGCGGCGGCGCTGTACGCCCAGATCGTGTCGAGGGTGGTGCCGGTCAGCTCGACGCGCGCGGCGGAGATGGTGAAGCTGCTCGAAAATATTTTCCGCTGCGTGAACATCGCGCTGGTGAACGAGTTGAAGCAGCTCAGCCTGCGGATGGGGCTCGACATCTGGGAAGTGATCGAGAGCGCGGCGACGAAGCCATTTGGGTTCATGCCGTTTTATCCCGGGCCCGGGCTGGGCGGGCACTGCATTCCGGTCGATCCGTATTACTTGTCGTGGAAGGCGCGGGAATACGATTTCGCGACGCGGTTCATCGAGCTGGCGGGCGAAATCAACACGGAGATGCCGTACCACGTGGTGAGCGCGCTGGGCGCGGCGCTGAACGAGCGCGAAAAGAGCTTGAAGGGTGCGAAGGTGCTGCTGCTCGGCGTGGCGTACAAGAAGGATGTGGACGATTTGCGCGAATCGCCGTCGCTGAAGCTGCTGGAGCTGCTGACGGCGCGCGGGGCCAAGGTCGATTACAACGATCCCTATTTTCCGGCGCTGTTCAAGATGCGGCACTACGATTTTTCAAACAAGAAGTCGGTCGAGCTGACGGCGAAGAAGATTGCGAGTTACGATTGCGTCTTGATCGCGACCGATCATTCGAGCTACGACTACGGGATGATCGTGAAGAACGCCAAGCTGGTGGTCGACACGCGAAACGCGACGCGCAAGCTTAAGAAGGGGCGCGACAAAGTCGTGCAATGCTAGGATTCCGCGAGACTTAACCGTCCCAAGGGACAGTTACCGAAACAGGCACGCTGGCCCTCAGTTCTATTGAACGGCGGCGGACCCGAGTTCTATTGTGCGGTCATGTCCCCAACCAAGATATCGGCGGAAAAGCAGCAGCTGCAGCTCGATCCCGGGCGGCGGCGCAGCATGCGCGTGCTGCTGAGCGTGCCGATCCACGTCAGCGGCAAGACGCGGGATAACGAGCAGTTCGACGAAGAGACGCGGACGCTGGTGGTGAACGCGCACGGCGCGCTGATTTCGCTGGCGGCGAAGGTGATCGCCGGGCAGCAGATCACCGTCGACAACAAAGCCACGCAGAAGACGATGAACTGCCGGGTTGTGTATCTGGGAAATCCGGCGGCGGGGAAGATTCAGATGGGCGTGGAGTTCGTCGAGCCGTGCCCGTCGTTTTGGCAGATTGATTTTCCACCGGATGATTGGGTCGTGCCGGAAAATTAGTTCCGCAAGTCCGCAAGAAATCCAAAAAATTATTGCGACGCTGAGGTGAGCTCGGCGCGAATCGCGCCGAAGGGGAGGTCCGCCTGCATCGCGACGGGAGTGTGCGCGGAGTCCGAGGCGATCCACATCGTCAAGCGAAGGTCGGTGAGTTCCTTCTGATTCTGAAAAACGTGAATCAAAATGCGCGAGGCGGAGTATGCGCCGGCGGGAACTTTCACCGGCTCGGCTGCGCTATCGCGCGACGCGCGCATTTCGAGGAGGTTGTGGCCGTCGAAGACGGGCGCGCGAAAATCCGGCGTGCGCTGCCAGTCAATGCTGCGCAGCGTGTAGAGCGCGCCGAGCGGGTCACGCGTCCCGGGAAGAACGATCACAATCGGCGTGGGCGCGCGAGAGATCTGGCCGCTCGCCGTAAAATGATCGATTTCGCTTTTCTCCTTGCCGAATTCGCTGAGGTGAGTTTCGAACTGGCGGCTTTCGAGAGAGAAGACATCGGTGTAGGAGTCCATCTGGTCGTCGATGGGAAAGAGCGAGCGAACGGTGTTGAGGGTGTGCGACTCGCCGCGGAAGTGCCAGGTGTGCCAGCCGTAGAGATCGCGTTGCTCGGGAACGATGAGTTGAAGCTTTGCCGCTTCGGCAAATGCAGCCCAGGAGACGCGATAGTTGAGCGTTTCGCCTGCGCGAAACGGCATGGACTGCTCTTTCGGCGCGGGATCAGCTTTCGCCTTCACGACGCTGTGATGTTGCGGCGAGCCGTCGGCCAGCGCGGTGAGCGAAAACCGGCGCGCGGCAGGAAGGAGCGTGAAAAGCAGCGTCAGCAGAAACGCGAAAGCGAATTTTGCGCGAGGCCCGTTGTAGCCGAAACCCATTCTTTTTGCGAGACCCATTTCGATCGTGGCGGCCGCGCGAATGAAACACAGGTCGCGCGAGCATTGTTGCCCACGCGCAACGCGGCGGGCTATATTCGAGCGTACCTGAAACGGGCAATACATTCATCTCATCGCGGGAGTTTGGTAGCGTCCTATTCTAGTAGTGCAAAGAGGACTGGCCTCAGGGGCTAAAGCCCTCGGCTGCAAGCCGTGTTTTGTCGGAGCTGAAGCTCCGACCCCCTAAACGCCTGTGGAAGTTGGTCGCTCAGGAGGAATCGGCGCGTGCGGTATCTGGTGACAGGAGGCGCGGGCTTCATCGGCTCGAACATCGTCGATGAACTGGTGCGGCGCGGGCACGAGGTGATCGTGCTCGACGACCTTTCGACGGGCGCGGAACGAAATCTCGTGGGCGTGCGCGCGAAGCTCGAATTTCGCGCCGGAAGCATCGTGGACCTGGCAGCGGTGCAGTCGGCGTGCCGTGGGGTCGATTACGTGCTGCATCTGGCGGCGCGAACGTCCGTGCCGAAATCGGTGGTCGATCCGATCGAGACGAATCGCGTCAACATCGATGGGACGCTCAACGTGTTGGTTGCGGCGCGCGACGCGAAGGTGCGACGCGTCGTGTACGCAGCGTCCTCTTCGGCGTACGGCGAGCCCCCGACGCAGCCGAAGTCGGAGACGATGCCAGCGGAGCCGATCTCGCCCTATGGCGTGACGAAATATGTGGGCGAACTCTACGCGCAGGTGTTCGGACGCGTCTACGGGCTTGAGAATGCGTCGGTGCGCTACTTCAACGTCTTCGGGCCGAGGCAGGACCCGACATCGCAATATTCCGGAGTGCTTTCGCGATTCATGCTTGCGGCGATCAGGGAAGAGCCGCTGACGATCTATGGCGACGGCGAGCAGTCGCGCGATTTCACGTACGTTGAGAACGTGGTGGACGAAACGCTCCGCGCGTGCAATGCGAGCGGCGCGTCCGGCAAGGTGTTCAATGGCGGCACGGGCGCGCGAATCACGCTAAACCAGGTTGTGAAGCTGCTCGAAAAAATCGTCGGCAAGAAACTTCAAGTGAAATACGACCCGCCCCGAGCGGGAGATATCCGCGATTCGCAGGCGGATATTGCACTCGCGAAGAAAGTCCTCGGCTATGCGCCGCGCGTGATGTTCGAAGAAGGACTAACGCGCACGTGGGAGTGGTACAAGCGCGCCTACGGGAAATAGCGGTGGTGACGCGCGGTCATCTAAATCGCAGCGAATCGAGCGAGTGCACGAGTGAATCGAGCTGTTCCGGCGAGTTCGCGAGAATGAGGAACTGCAGATACTGCCTGTTGCGCGTGCCGATAATTGCGGACTGAAATCCAGCGCCGCCCTTCAAAATCACGTCGAGCAGCCGCAAATCCATGCGAGAGAAGGTCAGGCCGCCAAATGTGTGGTCGGCAGGATCTTCGACGATCTGAATCAGGCGCATGTGATCGTAGGCAGCTTTCATGCCACTGAGAATGTCCGCACCGGCGCGATTGTCGAAAACCGGGCTAACGCTCAACTGAATTCGCGGACCAGTGTCGCTGGCGGTATCACCGCCGTGTTCGGAGACTGCGAGCAGCGCATGCGTTCCTTGTTTCATCGCCACCATCGAGTCGTATTTCGCAGCCTGATCTGGATCAGTGGGACGCGGGCCGAGATCGACGGGCTTGTTCTGAGTCTCGATCCATCCGCGATCGACGAACCAGCCTTTCGGGAACTCGTAGGTCATTCCGATGGAATCATTGGTGTAGACGTTGCCGGCAATGGAGCCAAGGTCGGGCGAAGGATCGCTCGTCTGCGCCGGCTTATCAGAGGCAACAGGCGCTGGGTTCGGATTTTGATGCGAGCCGTAGGCGGAGGCAGCGACGGTCAAAGCAATAGCGGCAATTGCCAGGATTGATCTGCGTGAAGTGTTCATGTCTTTGGCACTATTTGCTCCTAATTAGGAATCCAAAATTGCGGCGCGAACGTCACAAGTAAACGGAGGCCAGTCGCACCGGTTACTGTACCGCTTTCCGGGTGGCCTTGACAGAGCAACTAGCCTGGGCGCCAGCTCTGGAGGTACGCTGTCCGGCAATCAGTGCAGAATCGACAGGATTATTTTCTTGGGTATATCATGAATTCGCCGATCTTCGTGCTGGGCGCCGACTACGAGAATATCGGTCAGCACAAAGAGGCGGCCGACCCTTTCAACCGCTGCGCGCAGATCACCGGCACGATGCAGGACAAGTGCAAAGAACTCGCAGCTTCCACTCAACAAGAGGCTTCCGGAGCGAAGTAGAGATCATCCGCGTGCCGCGCAGATCGGTTCCCGCGCTTGTTGCGCTTGCTGGTGGTGTATTCGTGGCCGGGATTTTCGTTGCAGGCTCGGGCTTTGCAATTCGGGAGGCCACTGCGCCGCCTGTTGAGCTAACGGCGGAGCAGGACCACCAACGCCTGCTTGATCTGTTGCACTTTTCATCGCTTCGCCCCGGGCCGGACGGCGATCCGGCTTCGCCCCACGCCGCCAATTCGGATGAATCGAAAGCGAATCCCTACCCGAAGCTGCCCGACCCGCTGGTGTTGAATAACGGAAAACGACTGACGACGGCGGAGCTGTGGTGGACCAAACGGCGACCGGAAATCGTCGAAGATTTTGACCGCGAGATTTACGGGCGCTTCCCGAAACAGACTCCGAAAGTGAATTGGGAAGTTACGAGCACGAAGCGCGATACCATCGGCGGCGTGGCCGTGGTGACGAAGCAGCTGATGGGGCACGTTGACAATTCGTCGTATCCGGCGATCTCCGTTGATATTCAAGCAAGTCTGACGAGTCCGGCGAATAGCGACCGCGGCGTGCCGGTCATGATGGAATTCGGAGTCGATCCGGCGGTGATGCGCCGATTGCGCGAACAAATGGAGGCTCGCGGGCAGAAGTTTCCTCCGCCGCCTCCCGGTCCAACGTGGCAGGAGCAAGTTCTGGCCAAGGGCTGGGGATATGCGGTGATCATTCCGACGAGCTATCAAGCAGACAACGGCGCCGGCTTGACGCGAGGGATCATTGGGCTATGCAACAAAGGTCAGCCGCGCAAGCTGGACGATTGGGGAGCACTGCGAGCGTGGGCATGGGGAGCGAGCCGCTTGCTCGACTATTTGGAGAGCGACGCGGCGGTCGATGCGAAGAGGGTCGGAATCGAGGGGCTTTCGCGCTATGGCAAAGCGGCGCTAGTCACGATGGCGTACGACCAGCGGTTCGCAATCGGGCTGATTGGGTCGTCGGGAGCGGGCGGCGCGAAAATTCTGCGGCGGAATTTTGGCGAAACAGTCGAAAATCTTGCCGCGACGAGCGAGTACCACTGGATGGCCGGAAATTTCCTGAAGTATGCGGGATCGCTGACGCCGAACGATTTGCCAGTCGACGCGCATGAGCTGATTGCGCTAGCGGCGCCGCGGCCGCTGTTCATCAGTTGCGGCTCGCCGCTAGTCGAGGGCAACTGGGTGGATGACAAAGGCCAGTTCATGGCCGAGGTAGCTGCTGGGCCAGTTTATGAGTTGCTCGGCAAGAGAGGGTTGGGAACGACCGAGATGCCGCCGATTGGAACTGCGCTGGTCTCGGGAGATCTCGCGTTCCGTCAACATGAGGGCGGACACACCGATGGGCCGAATTGGCCGGCGTTCTTGGAATTTGCCTCGCGGTACTTGAGCGGCAATTAGCGCACGACAATGCTCGCGTTTCGCTTTCAGTGCTGCTATCCAAGCCTACCGACACCACTACTTGCTGCGGATGAATCAGCGCATCGGTTCGGCCCTTCGGGCCGGCTTTTTTCGCAGGGCTGAAGCCCTGCGCTTCCACACAAGAGAAAACCGGAACAACAGAGCGATTGTTCGACTCCGCCAAGGGGAAAAGGCTCTGCGCTTCCACCGAAGAGCGGCCGAGCCCGAGTCGGTCGCTACGTGTCGGAGCTAAAGCTCCGACCCACAAAACGCGTTGTGCTGCACGGGCAACAACTAAAGCGTGGGGAAGCTCTGATATCAATCTCGGCGAGGCTCGACGGAAGCGTGCTAGCCGACTACTTGCTACGGGTGAAACAGCGCATCGGTTCGGCGCTTCGCGCCGATCCTATTTGTCGGACCTGAAGGTCCGATCCCCTAAACACCGTCGCGCTCTTTGCTTCAGGCTCGAAGATATGAAACTACTGCCCTCGTGCGGGGCCTGCCGGAGTTACGCGGGGTAATGTTCAGCACCAGCAGGTGGCGAGAGGTCGGTCTGGACCAGTCTCAGCCTGAAGCGACCTAGACGGAGAGTGTGATCATCCACTGCTGCAGCATGCGGCAGCGGAAGGCACCGGCGCTCGAAAGTAAGTAATACTTCCACATGCGATAGAAGCGGTCGCCGTAGCTCGAGGCGATCTGGCTCCACGTGCCGTGAAAGTTCCGGAACCATTCCATCAGAGTGCGGTCGTAGAATGCCCCCCAGTTCTGCCAATCGTCCATGACGAAGAGGCCTTCGATAGCCGCGCCGATTTGCTGCATCGAGGGCAGCATCGAGTTGGGGAAGATATATTTATCGGTCCATTCGTTGGTGAAGTGCGCCGACTTGTTAACCCCGATCGTGTCCAGGAAAAAGACGCCTCCGGGTTTTAGGCAGCGACGCACAACTTTCATATAGGCGCGGTAGTTCTTGTAGCCGACGTGCTCGAACATGCCAAGGGAGACGACGCGGTCGAATGCTTCGCTGAGATCGCGGTAATCCTGGATGCGCATTTCGACGGGCCGATCGGCACAGGACTCGCGCGCGAACTGCGCCTGCTCTTTCGAGAGTGTGATGCCGACAACGCGCCCGCCGTGCTTTTCTGCCAGGTATTTCAACAGCCCGCCCCAGCCGCAGCCGATGTCCAAAATCTTCATGCCCGGCTCGATGCGCAGCTTGCGGGCGATGAAGTCGAATTTGGCTTCCTCGGCTTCGCCGAGCGTCGACGCATGGTCCCAATTCGCACAGGAGTAGACCATGCGGGGCCCGAGCATGCGCGTGTAAAGATCGTTGCCGATATCGTAGTGGCGGCGAATGTTGGCCGGCGCTTTCGATTTTCGCTGCACATTCAGAATGCGGGACTTGATGAAAAGGCGCAGCAAGCCCCAGTTGAAACGGATTTTTTCATCGAGGCTGGCGCCGAGGATCTTGCTGAAGAACTCGGCGAGGTCGAGGGAGTCCCACCAGCCGTCCATGTAAGATTCGCCGAGGCCGAGTGCGCCTTGCGTGAGGGCGCGTTCGTAGAAGCGTTCGTCGTGCACGGTGATATCCCAAGGCCGGTCGCCATTGATGCGCACGTCGGCAAGCGCGAGAAGCTGTCGCACAATGGTTTCGGGCGCACCGTGACGGACGGCGTGGTCTGGGAGTGAAACTGAATGACTTTCAGATTCGAAACCGACATTTTCGGGCAACGCCGACGTATTCACAGGGCCCTCCAGAATCGACGAAAGTTACCTCTCTCAATCGATGCAACTGGCCGCAAATTTGAAAGAGGCGGGGACGGAGCGGGAGCTGCACCCAAGTGTGCGCGTTATAGCACGGGAGGGAAGGTATGGGGAAGAGCGCGCAGTGGTTGCTGCGGGTGCGGGAGGAGTCTATGATTAGCGATTGCGCAGTGAGTCGTGGAACGGCTAGAAGTGTGGACCGAGCAGAAAGGAACCGATGGCGGGAGCGAATGAAGCGGCGGTGATGGAAGCGCTGCGCGGGGTGATGGACCCCGAGCTACACAAGGACATTGTCACGCTGGGGATGGCGAAGAACGTCCAGGTGAGCGATGGAAAAGTGTCGCTGCTGGTGACGCTGACGACGCCGGCGTGTCCACTGCGTGAGACGATCGAGAAGGACGTGCGCGCGGCGCTGGGGAAAGTGCCGGGAGTGACGGGGGTCGAGCTGAAATTCGACGCTTCGGTGCCGGAGGCGAAGCGGATGCAAGACAAGGCTCCGATTCCCGGCGTGAAGAATTTGATTGCGGTGGCCAGCGGAAAAGGCGGCGTGGGGAAAACGACCGTCGCGGTGAATTTGGCGATCGCATTGAAGAACATGGGCGCGCTGGTGGGTCTGCTTGATGCGGACGTGTACGGGCCGAACGTGCCGGTGATGCTGGGCACGACTGAGCAGCCGAAAATGCTCGACGAGAAGACGATCATCCCGATTCAGGCGTTCGGCGTGAAGATGATTTCGATGGGGCTGCTGAATCCGGGCGACCGACCGCTGGTGTGGCGAGGGCCGATGCTGCACAGCGTGATGCAGCAGTTTTTGCGCAGCGTGCGATGGGGCACGCTTGACTATTTGATCGTCGATTTGCCGCCCGGCACCGGAGATGTGCAACTGAGTCTGATTCAAAGCGTGTCGGTGAGCGGGGCGGTCGTGGTGACGACGCCGTCGGTGGTGGCGCTGGCCGACGTGCGCAAAGCGGTCGAGATGTTCCGGCAGGTGCACGTGGAAATTCTCGGGATCGTCGAGAACATGAGCTATTTCTCGTGCCCGCATTGCAACGGAAAGATCGATGTGTTCGGGCACGGCGAGGGCGTGCGGCTGGCGAAAATGTTCGAGCTGCCGTTTCTGGGCGAGATCGAAATCGATCCGCAGATCCGTATCGGCGGAGATACGGGGAAGCCGGTGGCGTCGCTCGGTGAGGATACGCCGCCCGCGAAGAGCATTTACGCGATGGCGCGGAATGTGGCGGCGCGGATGTCGGTGGTGAATTTGTCGGGAGCGGCGGCGCCGGTGGTGCAGATCTTGTGACGGAGACGATTGAATGAGCGAACTCGTTCGAGTAATGAAGGAACAGGATGTGGCGGTGATCACGATCGATAATCCGCCGGTGAACGCGCTGAGCCCTGGTGTGCCGGAGGGAATCGTGGCGGCGGTCGAGCAGATGCAGAACGACCCGAGCGTAAAGGCAGCGGTGTTGATCGGCGCGGGGAAGACGTTCATCGCCGGCGCGGACATCAAGGAATTCGTCAAGCTGACGTCGGGCAAGCGCGAGGGCGATATCGGAATTCTGCCGCTTCTGCTGAAGATCGAAGATTCGCGGAAGCCGGTGGTCGTCGCAATTCACGGGAACGCGCTCGGAGGCGGATTGGAAGTCGCGCAGGCGTGCCACTACCGCGTCGCGGCGTCGGACGCGCGCGTGGGGCAGCCGGAAGTGAATCTTGGAATTATTCCGGGCGCGGGCGGGACGCAGCGGCTGCCGCGGTTGGTGGGCGTTGAGCGCGCGATCGAGATGTGCACGACGGGAAAGCCCGTGAAGGCGACCGAGGCCGCGCAGTTTGGGTTGATCGACCGCGTGATCGAGGGAGATCTTCTCGCGGGAGCGGTTGCATTCGCGCGTGAGGTGGCGGGAAAGGCGATTCCGAAGACGCGCGAGCGAAAAGACAAACTCGGCACGCCCGAACAGAATGCGCCGATCTTTGCGGCTGCGCGCGAAAATGCCCGCAAACGGTATCGCGGTCAGATTTGCCAGCTTGCGGCGATCGACGCGATTGAAGCCGCGACGAAGATGGCGTTCGAACAGGGCTGCGAGGAAGAGCGAAGGCTCTTCGACAAGTGCCTTTACTCGGATCAGTCTAAAGCGCAAATCCACATTTTCTTCGCCGAGCGGGAGGTTTCGAAGATTCCGGACATTCCGAAGGAGACGCCGATAATTCCCGTGAACTCGGTCGCGATTGTGGGCGCGGGGACAATGGGCGGCGGGATCGCGATGGTCTGCGCGAACGCGGGCGTGCCGGTGATTGTGAAGGACACCGATCAGGCGGCGCTCGATCGCGGGATTTCGACGATCGAGAAAAATTACGCGATGTCGGTGAAGCGCGGGCGGTTCACGCAGGAATACGTCAACGAGCGCATGAAGCTGATCAGGACAACGCTCAACTACGACGATTTCGCGGGCGCGGACATGGTGATCGAAGCGGTGTTCGAGACGATGCCGCTGAAGAAGCAGGTGTTCGCGGAACTGGACCGCGTCTGCAAGAAGGGCGCGATTCTTTCGAGCAACACCTCGACGCTGAACATCGACGAAATCGCGGCGACGACCTCGCGGGCCGAGGCCGTGATCGGGATGCACTTTTTCAGTCCGGCGAACGTGATGCGCCTGCTCGAAATCGTGCGCGGGCGGCGGTCGGGCAAAGACGTGATCGCGACGTGCATGCAACTGGCGAAAAAGTTGGGCAAGGTTGGAGTGCTCGTGGGGAACTGCCGCGGGTTCGTCGGCAACCGGATGTTCTTGCCGTACATTCGCGAGGCGCAGTTCTTGGTCGAGGAAGGCGCAGCACCGGAGGCGGTCGATAAGGCGCTGACGGATTGGGGCATGGCGATGGGGCCGCTTGCGGTGGGAGATTTGGGCGGGCTCGACGTGGCGTATCGCATTCGCAAGGAGTACCGGCATCTGGAAAGGCCGGGAGCGCGGCAGCCGTTTGTCGAAGACCGGCTCGTGGAGATGGGTCGGCTCGGGCAGAAGACCGGCGCGGGGTGGTACAAGTATGACGCGGAGCGGCGCGCATCTTCCGATCCGGAGATTCCGGCGCTGCTCAAGAAGTGGATCGGCGAATCGGGCATTCCGCAGCGCGAGATTCCGGCGGACGAGATCGTGGACCGCGAGATCTATTCGCTCGTGAACGAAGGCGCACGGATTCTTGAAGAGGGCTACGCGCTTCGCGCGGGCGACATCGACACGATCTACGTGAATGGCTACGGCTTCCCGGCGTATCGCGGCGGGCCGATGTGGTATGCCGACACAGTCGGATTGAAGAAGGTTTATGAGCGTGTGAAGCAGTTTCATCAGCAGCACGGCGTGCTGTGGGAGCCGGCACCGCTATTGAAAGAGCTGGCCGAATCGGGCGGGACGTTCGCGAATTTTCAGCGAGCGGCGGCGCAGGCGAGCGACTGACGCGCAGCCTCCTCGCGGAACCGAGAAGCAGATTCCTCGAACCGGCCCTGGTCGGGCCGGCCTCGGAATGACAAGTGATTTGCTCCGAGGTCGATGATCCAACGAAAGGCCAGCGGTCGTGTCAGGCGTGCGAGGCGGCCCACCCTTGCAAAGACTGCAAGGCTGGGGCGCCCGAAAGACCTGAGACACGCGATCACTGTGCAGCGGTTAGTCTTCTTCGAGCCGCCCTTCACTTCGCTCCGGGTGAAAAAGCGTGGGAGTGGAAGGCGAGTGAGGCGGGGAGATGCTGCGCTACGTAGGCCTCGTCGTGGCCGCCGAGATAAAGATGAAATTCGTGCGGGATGCCCCGCGAAACCAGCAGATCGTGAAATGACTGCGCGCCCACGTTGAACCCGAATTCGTCCTCCGTTCCGCAATCGAAATAGAGATGGAAGCCCGGCGGGTGCGATTCGTTGCGCACCAAAGTGAACGGGCTGTTGCGATCCCAGTAGGCGCGATCGAACGGATTTCCGAAAGCGCCGCCGAGCGCAAAGGCGAGTGCCTGCTCGGCTTGAGTCCCCAATTGCGCGCGCGGAAGTTTTCCCACCAGAGCCGCGCTGTGCGCGCTGACCGAGCCGAATAGCTGTGGGTAGCGCAAGCCGAAACGCAGCGAGCCGTAGCCTCCCATCGAGACGCCGGAGATGCCGCGATGTGCGCGGTCGGCGCGGATGCGATAGTGGCTCTCGATGTAGGGTTTGAACTCGCGGATGAAGAAATCCTCGTAGCGCACGCGGCCGTCGCGCGAGTTGATGTAGAAGCTACGGCCTGCGTCGGGCGTGACGATCAGAAATTCGCCGATGCGCTTTTGGTCCCACAGATCCTGAATCAGATTCAAGCCTCCCGAGTTGGGGAGCATCTGCTCGTTTTCGCCGAGGCCGTGGAGGAAATAGAGGACGGGGTAGCGGCGCAACTTGTCGGCGTCGTAGCTGGGAGGCAAGAGGACGCAGTAAGCGACTTTGCGGCCGAGAATGTCGCTCGGTACGGTGCGACATTCGGCGCGGCCGGCTCCAAGGGCGGGCAAAACAAGAACGAAAAGGCCAAAGAGCGAGGTGAGTAATCCCTCAGCGGCTAAAGCCGCCGTGAGTCTGCGAGGCTGGACGGCACGGCTGAAGGCGTGCCCTGACGAAGAAGACGCCTGCGGTATCACCGGGGCTAAAGCCCCCCTTCTTTGGCGAGGCTTTTCGCGGAGCTGAAGCCCCGCGCTTCCACCGGGGAGACGAATGCGTTGACTTGGGGTCGCGATTTGCACCGCGGTCCTTTCGTGGGGCTCCCTTCGGCTCCGCTCAGGGCGAGGAAGCCCCGCGCTTCGACCGTCGGCGGCGCGTAGCGGCCGGACCAAGGTATTCAGCTGCGCCTTGGGGTCATCGCCCGGCTCATTCGCATCGCTCTGGGCGAGCTGAGGCCCCGCGCTTCCACACAAGAGAAGAGCGCTTCCACCGATGGACTCACTCATACCGCAGGGCCTCGACGGGATCGAGACTCGCGGCGCGGGACGCCGGATAGATCCCAGCGGCGAGGCTGACCAGAATTGCAAAGAGAATTGCGAGACCGGCCATCCACCAGTGGACGGCGGTGACGCTGATCTCAGGGAGCGCGCGCTGTTTTAAGTAGACGTTTGTGCCGAAATTGATCGCGAGACCAATCAGCCGGCCGATCAATAGACCAATAATGCCGCCGAGCGTGCCCATCGCTCCCGCTTCGACGAAAAACAATCTGCGGATGTCGCGGTCGGAGGCGCCGAGGGCCTTGAAGATGCCGATTTCGCGGCGGCGCTCGAGAATCGCCATGACGAGAGTATTCACGATACCGAGCGAGGCGACGACGAGCGCCAGACTGCCGAAAATTCCCAGGAAAAGGTCGAATATCGTGAACACGAGGCTGAGGCCCTTGCTCGCGTCGAGCAGAGAGAAGGCCGTGAAGCCCATATCCTTGATCGATTCTTCGACGTCCTTGACCTTCGGCGGATCGTTGACGCGCACAGTGAGGCTTTCGTAGGTGTGCTGATTGGGATTGTTGCGGAGAAGATCGCGCAGATCGTTGGCTTGAGCGGTGCGCAGCGTTTGCGCGAGCTGCAAAGGAATCAGCAGACGCCCGCGGCCAAGGCTGCCGACGCCTCCCGCGGGCTCCGTTTCGACGATGCCGACGATGCGCAGATTCTTTTCTTTCGGCACGATGGAAAAGCCGTCGGGCGCGCCCGAGCCATCTGCGAGGGGCTGACGCTCGGCATAGCGCAGCACGACGCTCTTGCCGATGAGCGAATCGGGTTGATCGGAGAGCTGGCGCGCGAAATCGATTTGCAAAATCGCCTCGTCCGCGTCGGGTCCGGAGAAGAACGAGCCTTTCATGCCGTCGAAGGCTCCGTCCTTGCGAGCGGAAGGAGCGACGCCGGCGGCCATCGTCGCAAACGGATTGCCATTGAAATGAATTTCGGTGGGGAAGCGAATATCCGGATAGACTTCGACGACGTTGGGCAGCGCCAAAATTTTCTGGCGAGCGTCTTCATCGAGCGGCTTGGGCGGCTCAGGCGGCGCGAAAATGGGGCCTTGGGCGCCGCGGAAGTTTGCCGCAGCCGATTTCGGAGTGACAAAGATCGCGTCGAAGAGGCCGCTGTGCGCGAGGCGATCGGTGGCGAGATCCTGCAGCCCCACGCCGAGCGAGACCATGGCGACGAGCGAGGCCACGCCGACCGCTATCCCGAGCGTCGTCAGAGAATTTCGCAGGAAGGCCTCGCGAAGATTGCGTAGCGCCAGCTCGCTGAGATCGCGGCCCTTCATGCGCGAACTCCGGCGTCGATCACTTTTCCGTCTTTCATGTGAATCATTCGATGCGCGTAGCGCTCGGCGCGCGGCTGTTCGTGCGTGACTATGACGACGGTCATGCCTGTATCGTTGATTTCGTGGAGAAGCTTCATGATTTCATCGCCGGTGGCGCTATCGAGATTGCCGGTCGGCTCGTCGGCGAGGAGGATCGAGGGGCGATTGACGAGCGCGCGCGCGAGAGCTGTGCGCTGCTGCTCGCCGCCGGAAAGTTCGCTTGGGCGGTGCGAGAGGCGCGCGGCGAGGCGCACGCGTTCGATGGCTTCGCGCACGCGGGACTGGCGCTCCTGGCGATCGACCTCTGCGAGGCGAAGCGGAAGCTCGACGTTTTCTTCGAGCGTCATGCGCGGCAGCAAATTAAAGGCCTGAAAAACGATGCCGACCGTGTGGCTGCGATGGTGGGCGAGCTCTTCGGGCGTCATTTCGGCGAGGTTGCGATCCTGCGCGAAGATGGCGCCGGAAGTCGGGCGGTCGAGGCCGGCAATCAGATTGAGAAGCGTCGATTTGCCTGAACCGGAGCTGCCGAGCAGGGCGACGAATTCGCCGGCGCGGATTTCGAGGCTGACGTCGTCGACGGCGCGAACGGTGGCGTCGCCCATGTGGTAGTGGCGCGCGACGTGGTCGGCGCGGATCGCGATGGAGTTTCGAGTCGTCATGCGTGCACTCTCCATGTTACTACGTGCGAGCACAGTGCCAAGTTGCGGCGAGAAGGGAATCAAAAGACGGAATTACCTCAGGGGCTAAAGCCCCTAAACTATTCTTGCGGTTTGATGTCGGAGCTAAAGCTCCGACCCCCTAAACGACTGAAGCGTCTTTTCTCGAAGCGCTCTTCGAGTGACCCAGCGAGAGGAAACTCCGACCCCCAAAACAAGTGTAGCGTTTGTCGTCGGAACTCCGTTCGACTTCGCTCACGGCAAGGAAGCTCCGACGCCCTAAACGACTGAAGCGTCTTTTGTCGGTGCTCTATGCGACTCGCTCAGGACAAGTAAGCTCCGACCCACTAGAAACTTGTGATGCCTAGGTTTCGGAGGCGAATCGGGATCGTTCTGGAAACTGTGCGGGCGGTGAATATTGGCGTTCGGCTATAATCGCGGGCTCGTGCGATCGGGGACTAATGCCCCAGTTCGGCGAGACGATTTGTGGCGGGGCTAAAGCCCCGCCCTTCCACCGGCGTGGGAACTTCAACATCGGCGGACAGAATGGAGACAGATGGCGATCCTGGTGACGGGCGGAGCGGGATATATCGGCAGCGTGACGGTCGAGCGGCTGCTCGCGAAGGGCGAACGCGTAGTCGTGCTGGACGATCTGTTCCGCGGGCACCGTGCGGCGGTGCCGAGCGACGTTCCGTTCTACAAAGGCCGCGCGGGTGACCGCGAACTTCTGCGGCGAATCCTGACCGAGCAGGAAATCGAGGCGTGCGTCCATTTCGCGGCGCTGGCGTACGTGGGCGAGTCGATGGCGGAACCGGCGCGCTATTTCGAGAACAATGTCGAGCAGGGCGTGGCGCTGATGACGACCTTGCTCGACGCGCGCGTGCGGCTCATCGTGTTTTCATCGACGTGCGCGACCTACGGCGAACCGGAGAAAATTCCAATTTCGGAGGACACGCCGCAGTGGCCGAAAAATCCGTACGGCTGGTCGAAGCTGGCGATGGAGCGCGTGCTCGATTCGTTTGCGCACGCCTATGGGCAGAAGTTTGTCGCGCTGCGATACTTCAACGCGGCGGGAGCGACCGAACAGTGCGGTGAGGACCACGAACCGGAATCGCATCTCGTCCCTAACGTGCTGAAGGCGGCGCTCGGAGAAATCCCGACGCTGTCGGTATTCGGCAAGGATTATCCGACGCCGGATGGCACGGCGATTCGCGATTACGTCCACGTAGCCGATCTCGCCGACGCGCACATTCTGGCGCTCGACTATCTTCGCAAGGGCGGAGCGTCCGATTTCATCAATCTCGGGACGGGGCACGGATATTCGGTGCTCGAAGTGATCGAATGCGGACGCAAGGTGACCGGTCGACCGATACATACGCGGATCGAGGCGCGAAGGCCGGGCGACCCGGCGAAGTTGGTCGCGGAGGCGTCGAAGTCGGCGAGAGTCCTCGGTTGGAAACCTACAAGATCGGATTTGCCGACGATTCTGCAATCGCAATGGGAGTGGAAGCAGAAACATCCGCGAGGGTACGCAAAGTAATTTGAGCTTCGCCAGATAAATTCAGTAACGCCAAGAAAGCTCGCCGGGCACGATATATCGTGCCCCTACGGAGAGACACCAAGCGCAACTGCGCCGGCCTAAAGGCGGCCGCTACGCAACCATCCTCCAGGGCGCTCGTCCGGCGAGTGGCGATAGCGTGCCAAGAAAGCTCGCCAGCATCCGCCGCAGCGGAATGTTCCCGGACGCATGGTTGGTGCGGGCGAAAAAGGAAAGAGCCCCGGCGATAAACCGGGGCTCTTTGACCGTTTGGCCTGAAGCGGTCGCTTACTTCTGTGTGCGGCCGTTGTGCTTCTTGGCGTAGATGTTCTTCGAAGCGTTGTTCTGCCGCTGATTCAACGCGGCTTTATCTCCAGCTGTCAGCTTGCCGCCATTGGCAGCGCGCATCGCTGCATCCTCGCGGTTGATGCTCTGCTGCTGACGCTCGAGCCTAGCGGTTTCACCGGCAGTCAGCTGGCCGCTGCGGATGCCCTGCGCGATGCGGTCCTGCTGATTCTCGCGGCGCTGGCCGACTTCGTTGTTGCCGTAGTGAGCCGTGCGAGCGTTGTGCTTGTCGTCATAGATTCGATCCGACAGGCGATTCTGCTGGCGGTTGATCGTGGCGCGGTCCGCGGCGGTCAGATGACCGTCGTCCGCGGAGCGCATGTTGCTTTCTTCTTTGTTGACGGCGGCTTCGCGAGTTTCGAGCCGCTTGGTCTCGCCGGCGGTCAATTGACCGCTCTGGACTCCGTTGGCGATGCGATCCTGCTGATTGTCCTTGCGCTGATTGATCGTGGGCGGATTCGACGTCGTCGAGCTCGTGTCCGTTTGTTGCGCAAACGCGGGCGCGACGTTGAGAACGATGAGGGCCGCACCACTCAAAATAAGTGCGTTGATCTTCATGATGAGCTACCTCCGTATGAATTGAACTCTCATTTTAAGTGTCGGCCCCGCGGCTGGTGTTGCGGCGGCCGTACAGTGGATGAAACACCGGTTCGCACCGAAAGTTGCGGGTAGAGGAGCATGGCTTTAGGGCCGTCCAGGTAAATGCCACTAAATCAAGGCGGTGCCAACTCTTCCGCGAGCCCGCAACTTTCGGTTGAGTTCAGAGCAGGGAAGCGCAGAGCCCGTCTTGGCCTCAGGTACAGGCGTTCCGAGCAGTCTAAGCAGGAAATATGTACGCCGTAAGGGGACGCTTGCGGATTTCACGGCCAGCGGGTTGTACCCGTGTATAATGCGCGTGGTTTGGGTTTGGAGCCGCATCGCGTTTGCCGATGCGGCAGATCAAAACTTACATTGCTGGCGGGGCAGCGCGCGCGTTCATATTAGAGGGAGCGCTCGTGTGCCCGGGAAGAAAAGATTTCCATGCGAAGACTTCAGAAATTCGCCATCGTTCTGTTGACGATGTGTGTGGCAGCGGGAATCGTCTCGGCGCGGACGATTGGGAGCGCTCCGGCGCTCCATGCGGCACTGATAGCTCCGGAGATACATGTTGATAGACTCGCGGCTGTCGAGCATGCGGCCGCGGACGCGAAAGGCTCGGCCGATAACGCCTGGATGCTGGCCAGCTCCGCGCTGGTGCTGCTGATGACAGGGCCTGGGCTGGCGCTATTTTACGGCGGGCTGGTCCGCCGGAAAAACGTGCTCGGCACGATGATGCAGAGTTTCGCGATGATGGCCGTGATTAGTGTGATCTGGGGGCTGGTGAGCTACAGTCTAGCCTTCGGATCGGGGAACAGTTTCATCGGCGGCTTCCATCATCTATTCCTGTGGGGCGTCGGCGCGCAGCCGGACGCGGACTACTCGGCGACGATTCCGCTACAGACCTACATGATCTTTCAGCTGATGTTCGCGATCATCACGCCCGCGCTGATCACCGGCGCGTTCGCGGAGAGAATGAAGTTTAGCGCGATGCTGCTTTTCTTGTCTCTCTGGTCGTTGATCGTATACGCGCCGATGGCGCACATGGTGTGGGGCAAGGGAGGATTGCTGAACGCGTCGCTCGGCGGACGATTCCCGACGCTGGATTTTGCCGGCGGCACGGTGGTGCACATCACCTCGGGTGTTTCAGCGCTCATGTGCGCGCTCTATCTTGGGAAGCGAGTGGGCTACCCCAGTGAGCCCATGCCACCACATAGTGTGGTGATCAGCTTCATCGGAGCGTGTCTGCTTTGGGTCGGCTGGTTCGGATTCAACGCGGGAAGCGCGCTATCGGCGGGCGGGCTGGCGACCAGCGCATTCGTCGCAACGCATTTCGGAGCGGCGGCCGCAGTGGTCGGATGGAGCGCGGCGGAGTGGCTGCGCAAAGGAAAGCCGAGCGCGCTCGGAGCGATCTCCGGGTCTGTGGCGGGACTGGTGGCGATCACGCCTGCGTCAGGATTTGTGAGCCCGATGTCTGCGCTGGCGATCGGCTTCATCGCGGGGGTCGTCTGCTTCTGGATGACGACGTCGATCAAGTCGCGCTTCGGGTATGATGATTCGCTGGATGCTTTTGGAGTCCATGGAGCAGGCGGAACGGTCGGCGCATTGCTGACGGGAGTATTCGCGTCGAGCCTGGTGAATCCGATCTTCAAGGACGCGAACGGCAACACCCTGCCGTCCGGCGCGATCCAAGGAAATTTTCACCAGATCTTGAATCAGCTGGTCGGTGTGGCAATTGCGTGGGTGCTTGCGATCGTAGGCACGCTCGTTATTCTGAAGATTGTTGATCTAGTGATCGGATTGCGCATAACAGAAGAGGACGAGGCAGAAGGTCTCGACGTCACGCAGCACGGCGAAGAGGGCTACCACTGGGGAGCTTCCACGTAGCGGGCGCGGGGAAATCGGCGTAGTCTCTACCGGGCAATGGCAGGCATAATTGAAGTGCCGAGGCGGATGAGATGGTAAAAGTCGAAGCAATCATTCAGACGTCGAAGCTGGATCCGGTGAAGGACGCGCTGCACGAAATCGGCGTCGAAGGCATGACAGTGCTGGAGGCCCGCGGGCACGGGAGACAGAAAGGCCACACGGAGTTCTACCGCGGGCGTGAATATACCGTCGATCTGATCCCCAAGATCAAAATCGAACTCGTCGTCCGAGACGAGATGGCGGAGCAGGTCGTGAACACGATCGAGACCGCGGCGCGCACGGGCAAGATCGGCGACGGAAAGATATTTACATCCAAGATCGACGACGCCATCCGGATTCGCAACGACGAGCGCGGCGACAGTGCGCTCTAGCACGCACGAGGTCGTACCGTGCGGTATGAAAAGCGCCGGGCGGCGCTGGCAATGCAAATGAATGGGCGAGCAACGGCGCACAGTTGCAAGGCAAGCTTACGGGTATGGCCACGAACCCACTACTGGCTAAGGATCTCCGCGATTACTACGCGGCGCAATCTCTGCGCGTGCGCGAAGAATTTGTCGCAAACGGCGACGGACGCGCCGCCGTTCATGGCCGAACCGCGCTCGTAGATTCGGTTGCGCAGCGCCTCTGGAAAGACCTGATCTCTCCCGACCTCGAAGGGCCGCAGGGCTTCGCCCTGCTCGCGCTCGGCGGATACGGCCGTCGCTGGCTTTTTCCGTTTTCCGATATCGATATCCTCTTCCTCGATGCTGGCGGCGATACCGCTCCCGAGTTGAAAAACGGTGTGCGCGGGTTTTCGCAGGAGATGTGGGACCTGCGGCTCAAGTTGAGCCCTGCCAATCGCTCGCTTAGCGAATGCGAAAAATTCGACCCGAACAACGTCGAATTCGCGATTTCGCTGCTCGACTGCCGGTACATCGCAGGCGACCGCAAACTTTTCGCGCGACTGCATGACCAGATCATTCCGAAGCTCGTGGCGCGGGAATCGCGCGCCATCGTTCAGAAGCTGGCGGACCTCACGCGCACCCGCTACAACAAGTTCGGCAATACCGTTTTCCACCTCGAGCCGAACGTGAAGGACGGCCCGGGCGGGCTGCGCGATCACAACCTCGCGCACTGGCTCGCGCTGATCGCCGCGATCGAGGAGCAAAACGCATGGCCCGACGAGAAGTCGCTGCTTCCGCCGTGGCTGCGGCAAAAATTTGAGACGGCGCTCGATTTTCTGATGTCGGTGCGGTGCTTCTTGCACATTCGCCACGGCCGCGACGACAACACGCTCGCGTGGAACGCGCAGGATGAAGTAGCCGCGGCCAGAGTCGGCGTGCCGGGCAACGGGCCGTTAAGCGCTTCGGAATGGATGCGCATTTATTTCGGGCACGCGCGGCTGATTCATCGCGTGGCAGTCCAACTGCTGGACGAATTTCCCGCAGCACGGCCTTCACTCTACCGCCAGTTTCAGAACCTGCGCTCGCGGCTATCGAACGCCGAGTTCGCGGTGGTGGACGGGCGGATTTTCCTGCAGCGCCAGGAGGCGCTAAGCGATCCCGAGCTGCCGCTGCGGATGTTCCGGTTCATGGCGCGACACGGGCTGGGCCTAAGTTCGGCGACCGAGCATCAGATCGAACAGGCGATGCCCGCCCTGGCCGCCGCGCCGCCGAAGGGTTCCCAGCTGTGGCATTACTTGCAGGAAATTCTTCTTGCGCCACACGCGTCGGAAGCGCTGCGCGCCATGCACTCGATGCGCCTGCTCACGCTGCTGCTGCCGGAATTTCAGGCGATCGATTCGCTGGTAATCCGGGATTTTTCGCACCGATTCACGGTGGACGAGCACTCGTTTGTGGCGATCGAAAATCTTCACACGCTGCGAAAATCGCAGTCGAAGTGGGATCAGGGCTACGCCGAACTGCTGGATGAACTCGAGCAGCCGGACCTGCTTTACCTGGCGCTGCTGCTTCACGACACTGGCAAAGGTGCGAAGCCGGACAACCACGTCGCGGGCAGCCTCGAGGTCGCCGAGCGAGTTCTCAAGCGGCTCGATCTCGATCCGGCAGATCGAGAGACGGTGCTTTTCCTGATCGAACATCACCTTGTTATTGGCGCAGCCTTGCGCCGCGACATTTTCGCCCCCGAGACGATCATTCAGGTCGGTGAAAAAATGGGCACGCCCGAGCGGCTGAAGATGCTGTGCCTGCTGACGTACGCGGACATCAAGGCCGTGAATCCCGAGGCGCTCACGCCGTGGAAGGCGGAAAACCTTTGGCAGCTCTACATCGGCGCCGCAAATTTTCTGATGAAGAGCATCGATCAGCGGCTGCACGGCGACGTCGATGAAGAACTGATGACGCACCTTCGCACGCTGATGCCGGCGGCCGGCGCGAAACTCGACAGTTTTCTCGAAGGCTTGCCGCGGCGCTATCTGCGCACGCAGACCGCCAGCGATGTGATCCGCCAGATGGAAATGGCGAGCCGTCTCGGCCAGGATCCTGTGCAACTGGAATTGGCGCGAGGACGGCACTGGTACGAATTGACACTCGTGACGGGCGACCGGCCGTTTCTTTTTGCCAAGATTGCGGGAACGCTTGCGGCGTGGGGAATGAATATCGTGAAGGCCGCAGCGTTTTCGAACGCGGCGGGCGTGGTGGTCGACACGTTCTTCTTCACCGACCGCTTCCGCACGCTTGAATTGAATCTGCCGGAATGGGAGCGGTTCAAGACCAGCATCCACGACGTGCTGACCGGCAAAGCCGATCTCGATCGCATGTTGCGAGACCGGATGCGGTCTGAGAAAAGAGCTGCGCCAAAGACGAAAGTTGAAACGCGAATCGAAATCGACGACGAATGCTCGGCGCAAAGCACTCTCGTTGAGGTGATCACGCAGGACCAGCCGGGATTGCTCTACCGGATCAGCTCGCTCTTCGCGCGCGAGAAATGCAACATCGAGATTGCCGTCATCGATACGGAAAGTGAGACAGCGATTGACGCCTTTTATCTAACCTCTGGCGGCGAAAAGCTTTCGCTGGCGCAGCAGGAGCGGCTGCGGAACGAGCTTCTGGCCGAATTGACGGACAAGTCGCGCTGATTTTCCGGGTTCCCGCGAGTAACTTCCGACATCCAATTTCCTGAGGGGCGAGTATCATTGGAACTGGGGCGGGAGAGTGTCGATGCTGATCAAAGAGAAGCCTGATCTGACGTACGCCGACGTAACGCCCAAAGCTTTGTACATGGGCCGGCGTAATTTTCTCCTGGGGTTGCTGGCCACCAGCGGCGCAGTCGCCGGCTGGAAAAGGCTGCCCAGCTGGCTGGCAGGACCTGCCACCGGATCTGTGCCGGTGCCGCTGGGCGGCGTGATCAAAGGTTCTTACAGCACGACCGAGCAGGTGACGCCCGAGCACGACGTGGAAACCTACAACAATTTCTACGAATTCGGCACCGATAAGGACGACCCCTACAAGAACTCCAAGAATTTCGTGACATCGCCGTGGATGGTTTCCGTAGAAGGCGAAGTCGCGAAGCCGCGCAAGTTTTCGATGGACGAGATTTTGAAGATTGCGCCGCTAGAAGAGCGAATTTACCGCCATCGCTGCGTGGAAGCGTGGTCGATCGTCGTGCCGTGGATCGGCTACTCACTGAGCAACATCATCAAATTGGCTGAACCGACATCGAAGGCGAAATACGTTGCATTTGAAAGCTACTACGAGCCGAAGCAAATGCCCTTGGCGACGAACTCCGGGGTTCAAATCCCGTACCTAGAAGGATTGCGCCTCGACGAAGCTATGAATCCGCTGGCGCTGCTGTGCGTCGGCATGTACGGCGAGACGCTGCCCAATCAGGACGGAGCGCCGGTTCGACTGGTGGTTCCGTGGAAATATGGATTCAAGAGCGCAAAGTCGCTGGTCAAGATTCGGTTGGTGAAGGGCCAGCCGGACACGACCTGGAACATGTATGCCGGCGGTTCGGAATATGGCTTCTACGCGAACGTGAATCCGAACGTCGATCATCCGCGCTGGAGCCAGGCGAAAGAGCGTCGCCTCGGCGAATTTCTCCGGCGGCCGACGCTGATGTTCAACGGCTACGGCGACCAAGTCGCGAGCCTCTACGCAGGCATGGACCTGCGCAAGAACTTCTGAAAGCCAGCTGGTGAACAAAATCCTCACAAGCAAGTGGACGAAAGTCTGCGTCTTTCTGGTCTGTCTTATCCCGTTCCTGGACCTGCTTTGGCGGACGGTGTACGGGCTGCTGCAAGGCCTACCTTTCGACACCTATCTGACGGCCGATCCCATCAAGTTCATCACGTACCGCACGGGCGATTGGACGATTCGCTTCGTCATCATCACGCTCGCGATCACGCCGCTGCGAAAGATTCTGAAAATGCCGCAGCTGATCCGTTTCCGGCGGATGGTCGGGCTGTACGCGTTCTTCTACGGCTGCCTGCATTTCTGCACGTGGATGGTGCTCGACAAATTCTTCGATTGGCCGGACATGTGGGCGGATGTGCACAAACGTCCATTCATCACACTGGGCTTTACAGGCTTCGCGCTGATGATTCCGCTTGCGGTGACGTCCACGGCGGGCTGGATTCGCCGCATGGGCGGAAAGCGCTGGCAGATGCTGCATCGAGCGATCTACGTGACGGCAATTCTTGGCGTGATCCACTACTACTGGCTCGTCAAATCCGATGTTCGCAAGCCGCTTGAGTATGGGTTTCTTGTGGCAATTCTTCTGGCGTGGAGACTGGGCGCGTGGCTGATCGGGCGGCGGACGCCGGCGAGAGCGGGCGCGACCGGCCGGCCCGAGCCCACGACGGCTGAATCGGCGTAGATACATTTCGCAAGTCTGATCGTCTAAAGGAATTGGCTTTCATTGAGGTACGATTGTGCGCTCATTCAAGGAGGCAAATTTGGGCCTCACGTCCGAGTTGGTCGGTCGGTATTTGGAGTTCTCGCTCCGCAGGCAACTGCCGCGCTTCGCGATCTCATTGGTTTTGACTCTCGGCTCCGCGACGATCGCGCCAGCGCAGTCGTCGGATTCCCCGAGCGGGTGTCCTCCGAAAACGCGCGTCGATGACGTGATCGATACCTACGGATCGGTGAAGGTGGCGGATCCCTATCGGTGGCTAGAGGACCAAACCAGCCGGGAGACGCGAGCATGGATCGATGCCGAAAACAAGTGCACGGAGGCGGTGCTCGAACATGTTTCCGGCCGCGACGACCTTCGCAAGCGCATCGCCGATCTCTATCACACGGATAATTATTCGCTGCCGCTCGAGCGCTCGGGACGATATTTCTTCACGAAGCGGCTGGCCGATCAGGACTTGGCTCTGATTTACATGCGTCGCGGCAGGATGGGAGCGGATGAGTTGCTGGTCGATCCGCTCGGGTGGAGCAAGGATCATTCGGCGAGCACGACGATCGAGGGCGCCACGCGCGACGGAAAGCTCCTGTACTACAGCCGGCGCGAAGGCGGACAGGATGAAGTGACCATACGCGTCTTCGACGTCGACGCGCGCCGCGATCTGGCGGACGTGCTGCCCTCCGCGACCTATTTTGCCGTCGAGCCAACTCCGGATGACCGCGGCGTCTATTACACGAAGGCGACGCCTGACGGGCCGCGCGCCTACTATCACGCAATCGGAACCGACCCCGCGACGGACAAGCTGATGTTCGGCGACGGTCTCAGCAAGGAACGGATTCTAGTTCTCGAGCTTTCCGATGACGGCCAGTACGTCGCGTATCTGGTCCTACATGGCTCGAGCGCGCCGCAATCGGAAATTTACATTCAGGATGTGAAAAACCATGGACCCGTAGTCACGGTCGTGAACGATATTCCCTCGACTTTCTTTCCGTTTTTCGGTGGCCACACGCTGTACATTCAGACGAACTGGAACGCTCCCAACTGGCACGTTTTTGCAGCTGACGCATCCTCACCAACGCGGGAGCACTGGCGCGAGGTGATCGCGCAGTCGCACGACACGATCGATCAGTTTGCGCCAGTCGGCGGAAAGCTCGTCACTGTGTACCTGCACAACGCGACCTCGCAGATCGTTCTTGCAGACGCCGACGGCAAGAATCCAAAGCAGGCGGAACTGCCGGCGCTCGGCTCGGTTGGGGTTTCCGGGGAGTGGGATTCGCGCGAGCTTTTCTACGGGTTCACCGGCTTCAACTATCCCAACACGAATTTCATCTACGACATTCCAAGCGGACACTCGGCGATTTGGTCGAAGCTGAACGCGCCGATCGATCCGAGCATCTTCGAAACCGAGCAGGTCTGGTACACATCGAAAGACGGCACCAAAGTCTCCATGTTTCTGTTTCACAAGAAGGGTCTCAAGCTGGGTGCGGCGAATCCGACGATTTTGAGCGGCTACGGCGGATTCGACGTCAGCGAGACGCCTGCCTATTCGCCCGCGATGATCGCCTGGGTTGAGCGCGGAGGCATTTATGCGCTTGCAAATCTGCGCGGCGGAGGCGAGTACGGCGAGGCGTGGCATCGCGCGGGCATGGGAGCGAACAAGCAGAACGTCTTCGACGATTTCATCGCTGCGGCGGAATTTCTCGTCGCGAACAAGTACACCAATCCCGGCAAACTTGCCATTCTTGGCGGCAGCAACGGGGGGCTCTTGGTGGGAGCGGCGTTGACGCAACGGCCCGATCTGTTCCATGCCGTCGTGTGTCTCTATCCATTGCTTGACATGCTGCGCTATCAACAATTCATGGACGGCGCATTCTGGGTGAGCGAATACGGCAGCTCGGACAAGCCCGGCGAATTCCAGTACATCTACAAATATTCGCCCTATCAGAATGTGAAGAAGGGAACGGAGTACCCGAGCGTGCTTTTCGTCACCGGGGATGGCGATACGCGAGTCGCGCCGCTGCATGCGCGCAAGATGGCGGCGCTGCTGCAGACCGATACGGGCTCGAAGAATCCGATCTTGCTTCTCTACGATACGAAGTCGGGGCATTCCGGCGGACGTCCGGTCAGCAAGACGATCGACGAATACACTGACATCCTCAGCTACTTGACGTGGCAACTTGGCGTTCCCGCACAATAGGCGAGAAGCGGCTGGAACCGCGGTTGCGACCTGTGCGCGCGTACCTGTCCCTTTTCTGTCCCTCAGCAAATGTCTTTTTCTGCTTGTTGATGGGTAGAATGACGGGCGAAGCTGTAGGGAAGTCGCGGAGGGGATTCCTTGAAGCGTTGGGCTGAAACCGGGCTGATTTTCATGGCGCTGCTGGCGCTGGGAGCCTGCGGAGGAAGCAACAGCGGAGGTGGCGGCGGCAACGGTGTCGCGCCGATGATCACGACGCAGCCGACTGACCAGGCGGTCTTCGTCGGCGAGATGGCAACGTTTAGCGTGACTGCGACCGGCACGGCTCCTCTAAGCTACCAATGGCTCGACGGGGCAACCGGCAATAACATACCCGGTGCCACGTCTTCGAGTTACACGACCCCGCCCACGCAACTGACGGACAACGGAAAGACATTCCGTGCGGACATAATCAACTCTGCGGGGAGCACGCTGAGCATGCTTGCGACGCTCACCGTGAATGCAACGCCGCCTCCCAGCAATGTAACTGTTCTCACGTACCACAACGACAACTCGCGAACGGGGCAGAATCTGAGTGAAACGATACTGACGCCGACCAGTGTGGCTTCAGCCCAGTTCGCCCAGCTGGGAACGATCAACGTGGATGGACCGGTAGACGCGGAGCCGCTGTACGTCGGAGGCATGACGATCAGCGGCGTAACCCACAACGTGCTTTTCGTCGTGACCGAAAACGATTCCGTGTACGCGTTTGATGCAGACACATTCACGCAGCTTTGGCAGAATCCGCTGCTGAACGGAACGGGCGAGTCGCCCAGTGATGACCACGGTTGCCCTCAGGTCGAGCCCACAATCGGAATCACGTCCACACCTGTGATCGATCTCAACGCGGGACCGAACGGCACGATTTTCGTGGTGGCAATGTCGAAATCCGGAAGCACGTACCACCAGCGATTGCACGCGCTCGACCTCACGACCGGCAACGACCGCATGACCGCAGCCAACATTACGGCGACGGGATTCGTTCCGGGTCAGTATGAGGAGCGCACCGGCTTGCTCTTGGCAAACGGCGTAATCTATCTCGCCTGGACATCTCATTGCGACAATGGCTCGTACAACGCGTGGGTGATGGGGTACGGCGAATCGAACCTCCAGCAGACCAGCGCGCTCAATCTCACGCCGAACGGCAATGGCGGAGGGATCTGGATGGCCGGCGACGGCCTCGCGGCAGATGCGAATTCGCCCCCCAATATCTACTTCTTGGACGGGAACGGGAAATTTGACACCATGCTGAATAACGGGTTCCCGAATCAGGGTGACTACGGGAATGGGTTCATCAAACTCTCCACGACGAACAATACTTTGGCCGTCGCTGACTATTTCGAGATGTTCGATACCGTCAATCAGTCCAATAACGATCGAGACCTTGGTTCGGGCGGCGTACTGCTCCTGCCTGACATGAAAGACTCAAGTAATACCACTCGCCATTTAGCCGTTGGCGCAGGCAAGGCAGACGCTAATTCGGGGAACGTCGTGCTTTATGTGGTGAACCGGGACAGTATGGGAAAGTTCAACTCGGGCAGTGATTCGATCTATCAGGAAATCAGTAGTGCGTTGCTCGGCGGGCAAAGTAATGGCGTCTGGTCTGCTCCCGCCTACTTCAACAACACGCTCTATTACGGCGCTGTGAAGGACACTCTGAAGGCTTTTGCCATCACGCAAGCGAAGGTGGCGACGTCGGCGTCATCGCACAGCTCCGACAGTTTCGGCTATCCCGGCACGACGCCGAGCATCTCTGCCAACGGCTCCACGAGCGGAATCGTCTGGGCGATACAATCGTCAGGGACACTCAAGGCCTACGATGCGACAAATCTGGGCGATGAACTTTTCAACGGAGCGTTTCCCGCAAACGGCAACACGAAGTTCATCACGCCGATGATCGCGAATGGAAGAGTCTACGTCGGGACCGGCGCGGCAAGTGGCCATCCGGGCACCGTTGCGATTTTTGGGCTTACGAATCAGGGAGCCGGGCTCGTGAGAGGGCCGAAGCCGCCGCGCGACCGGCGCCGAGCACTGCCTCCGCTCAAAGTGCCTCGCTCGGGGAGCAGCACGCCGGGTTTCTAGCGCTGCTGCTCGGCGTGCTCGCCGAGATCGTCGTTGGCCTCTCCAGCCTTTAGTGAGGCGATGCAGAGCTCGGTTCCGGCGGCGCCGCACTGGTAAACCTGATAGAGTGGCAAGTCTCGCGGCTGCACGATGTATCCTCCGTGCTCCATGTCGATCGCTTCGTCGTAGGTGCTCACCACATATGGATTCCCCGGCAGCGCACGAACCCGGAAAAGCCCAGTGCCGGGCTCGTAATTACCGTAGCTGAAGCACCGGCCGATGCATGCGCGATCGATGATGTGCTGGATCAAGATGCGTGAGCCCTTGAGAGGAAGGATCGTCGCCATCACGCGCTGATTCGGCGGAAGTGTGCTGACCAGGTGCACGGCCTGCGCCTCCATGCGGTTCACAACTGCCGTGTCCTGATAATCGAAAATGAAAAATATTGCAGCGATCGCAGCGGACGCCGCGAGATGCCACTTTCTCGGACGCATCGCTCCCAGCAGGCAGCATCCGAGAACCGCAGAGACGGACGTGAGCCGCTCGGTCAGCAAGGCTATGCCGACTTTCGGAGGCGGAAATTGGACGCCTTCTGGAAGCCAAAACACGGCCACCCACACCATCGCGTAGAGTTGCAGAGGGACGGCATAGTCCCGCCATAGTCCTTGCTCGTGGCGGCGCCGAAAGGCGTCCGCGCAGAGGGAGACGATGGCGAAAATCAGCAATGCTCGCGCGAGCATGCGGTATCGCTCGCCAAAGAGAACCAGCTGATCCGCGCCGTTAAAGGAAAAGAACGGTGGTGTACCGGGAGTGATGATGTACCGGCGCGAAAAGAAGAGATGCAGCGCGAAGAGCGTCGTCATCGCGAACAGCAACGGAAGAACTTTGTCCCAGCCGCGAACATTTTCATGAAAGCCAATATACGCCGCGGCCGCGATAAGCCAGAAAAAGCCGAGGACATGCGCGAATACCACTAGCGGCGCGATCGCTAGCGCCGCCAGAAGTTCCCAACCCTTGCCGCGCCAGAGAATCGCCAGGCAAAAAGAAGAAAGCCCGAGCGAGAGATAGTAGTTGAAGAGTCCCAGGTGAAAGGTCCAGCCGTAGGTCACAAGGAGGATCACCGGGACGATGAACCAAGGCGCGCGCCGCGCGGCAGCCGAGGCGAGTGCGAACGCACCCCAGAAGAAAATCAAAACCGCGAGCGAGACGGCAATCTTCTCACTGATTCTCAGATCGAATATCGAGCTAAGTCCGCCCAGCAACCAGTCGAACAACACGTTGGTGTGCTGGCCGGAGAGATACAGGCCGGGCGCCTGGCCCCGCTGGATCAGTTGCACCAGCCACGCGTTGTACAGATGGCTTCCGAGGTCGGAACAAGCGATCTCGTGATGCCAAAAGCATGGGATGAGAACGAGGGCGGAAATGATCAGAACTCGCGCCCAGTGCGCGCGCAGGAAGCTTAAGAGGGCGCGAAATATCGGCGCGTCGAAGTGCGCCTGATCTGTTTCGGGCATCGATGATGGATGCAGCGACTCTAGTGGCCGGTCGGTGCTGCCGGTGGATGCGAACCGCCGGGACGCTTGCGTTCAGAAGGATCCCAATCTTCCGGCGGGAATGCAATGCGCCAGAAAACGGGAGACGGCTCGGTGAACTCAAAACCCACCTCCGTCTTGCCGCCTTCTTTTTGGCCCAGGAAGGTCACCTTGCAGGGAAGCTCTTCGGCCGTCTTTACGTTGACGATGGCGATCTCTTGCATTCGCGTGACGGGGGTCGAGAGACGAACCATGCATCCATGCGCGTTCACCGAAATCGTGAGGGCTTGCTCCTCAAAGGGCTGCCCGCCGCGTTTTCCACGGACGAGCACGGGCATGGCGATGTTGACCCGCTGCGAGCGTCGGCGTTCGGCCGGGATGTCGCGAGGAATCGGCGGCCTCGTTTCAGGCATGGAGATCTCCCGTTGGCTCCGCAGTAGCTGATGGAGATATGTCCCGAGACCTTGCGACCGGAACGCTACCGACGGCGATGCTGTATTTTAGCGTGTGGGAGCGCCGCGTCCGGATAAAGTCATTTGTCTCAGTACAATCGGTCAATAGCGGCTTAGACGCTGCAGGCAGGATTAAGCAGAGAATTCGATCAAGTTTCGGACAGGAAAAAGGCGGACCAGCGTTTGCCGGTCCGCCCGTTTCGACTAGAGGCTGGTGACGTTCGCAGCCTGCAGGCCCTTGGGGCCGCGGGTTACTTCGAATTCAACCGCTTGGCCTTCGTTCAGCGACTTGTACCCCTCTGCCTGGATGGCAGAGAAGTGGACGAAAACATCCTCACCGGATTGGCGCTGGATGAACCCATAACCCTTGCTGGCATTGAACCACTTCACAGTTCCTTGTTCTTTCACTGATGTACTCACTTTACTTTTAAGCTATTTGCGCCCCTCGATCGCCTCCAGCCGTAAAACAAAAGGGGCTGCGAGTTTGTACTCGCAGCCCCTTCAAACGAATCTAAAGGTGTTACAAGAGCAACAAACGCAATTTCACTCTAGCAGGTTTTGGAGCTTCCGACCAGCGAAATCGTCGCGAGTTGACGTTAGGGCAAAGCAATGGGAGGCGTTGTTCGTGCCTTCTGCCTAAAAGAGGGAGTCTACAAAGCAGTCGAAAGCAGGTTCTTTCGACGCTTCAGCAGGAAGAGCCCGCACAACCCAAGCGCAAGCAAGAGAACGGTGCTCGGTTCAGGAGTCCGAACGATGAATTCCTGCGGGTCGCCGCCGGAACAGGGTGTGAGGATCTCGATGTTTGAGAGCGATGCGGGTGTCGCATACGTCTCGGCCTGATCGACCCAATACATTACGCCGTCGATGTCGGTCGAGTCCGTGAGGAACGGGTTCGACGCGCCAAGGAAGTTCGTCACGTCCTTGGGATCGTTGATGTACCAGATCGCGAACTGGAGCGCGTCCGCCTCGGCGTTGTTTCCGCCGACACCAAAGAGCAGGTTCGCAAGATACGCCACGTCTTCGTAATTGCCGGTTGCAAAACGGACGTTTGCGAAAGTCGGCGCCGTCGAGAGATTCGCCGACCAGGGCTGCCAGAGGGAGGACTCGTGCGAGAAGTCGTCGCAGATCACCGGCGTGTTCTGCACGCCGTCGACCGTGGCAAGGTAAGGCCCGACGTAGATGCCATCGTAGGAGCCGTTATTGCCGACACCGGTCAGCTCAATTGTGTCGGCGGATGCAGAGGGAACAAACGCGAGCAACAGCGCGAAAACCGCAAGCAGGGATACCTTGGACACCGTTTTCATCAGGGCCTCACCCGAAACTTCCCGCGGTTCGTCAGCCCCTCAGATATCTGGCGTGTCCGCAAACACGGAGCGCGCATGCGAGCCGCGCTCACGAATGCAAATTACATGGGCCGAGCGGCGCCGTCAACAGGAAGCTTTTTGCACAATTGTGATACCGCGGTTACCATACAAGTGACTATGAAAAAGGCACTTATGTGCTTTTGTCAGAATATTTCCCAACCACGAGACGTGCGGCGCGGCCCCACGCACAGTTATTCCATAGCGGTCCGGGACGTCGTCCAGAATCGGCCCGCGTCCGGTGCGGGATTTTCGGTACAATCAAGGCTAGTTGGATAGCGCAGCGACCGGATTCCGATAGTCCCAAGCTATTTCGGCGAACTCTTGGCAGGACGAAGATCGACAAATGCAAGCTGAGCGCGAAAAATTGCTGCGATGCGCGCGGCGGGTCGTGATCAAGGTCGGCACGAGCACCGTCACCGGGGCCGAGGGGGAGCTCTGCCGCGAGCGCGTCGAGCCGATCGCGCGATCCATCGCCGGCCTTCTGAAGGCGGGGCGCCAGGTTGTGCTAGTTTCATCAGGCGCGGTGGGACTTGGGAGAGGCTGGCTTGGTTTGCACCGCTCCCGACTGGAGGATTTGGTAACAAAGCAAGCGTGCGCGGCTGTCGGGCAGAGTCTGCTGATGGATGCTTACAAGAATCTTTTCTCGCGGTGGGACGTCAAGATCGCGCAGGTGCTTCTTACCGAAGAGGATTTCAGCAACTGGCGCCGCTTTTCGAATCTTCGGCAGACGATGGAGAAGCTGATCGGATTTGGCGTGCTGCCGATCGTGAATGAAAATGACACAGTCTCGACTGCCGAGCTCGAGTCTGTCTCTCAGGGATCGCGGTCGGTCGCATTCAGTGATAACGACCGCCTGGCAGCGCTGGTGATGAGTGGTCTGGAAGCGGACGCGCTCGTACTTCTCACCAACGTGGACGGTTTGTTACAGCAGGCTGTGCCAAATTCCGGCGACAGCGGCGAAGTGGTTCCGCTTGTCGCCGATATCACGCCCGAGCTGAAAGCACTAGCTGCAGGGCCATCCGTCAGCGGACGCGGGGGAATGCGTACCAAACTCGAGGCCGCGGAGATCGCGATGAACTGCGGCGGCACGGCCGTGATCGCAAACGGCAGCCGTCCTGACACGATCGACCGCATTTTCGCCGGCGAGAACATCGGCACGGCATTTTTGCCCGCGAAGAGGATGCGTGGAAAGCGACGCTGGATTGCGTATGCAGCGGACGTGCGCGGCCGCGTGGTCGTGGATGCGGGAGCGCACCGCGCGATCACGCAGAAAAAGGCGAGCCTGCTTGCGTCGGGAATCGTGCGCGTGGAACATCACTTCGCGCCGATGGATGTGGTCAGCATCGTCGATGCGGAAGGCCACGAATTTGCGCGCGGGATCGCCAACTGCGCGAGCGAGGAAGCCGCAAAATTTTCAGGGAAGAGAAGCAGCCGAGGAGAAGGATCTCCTTCCGCTCCGGTCCTTGTCACTCGCGACAATATCGTGCTATTGCAAAACCTATGAGCCAGTCAACGACAGTGCCGGCGCAGTCGAGCGAAGCTTCTGTCGCCTCCATCGCGCACCGCGCGCGGATCGCTTCGCGCGCACTGGCCAAGCTCTCGCTCGAGGCACGGAACGAAGTATTGCTCGCCGCTGCGAAGGCTTTTGAAGAGGGTGCGCGGCGAATCCTCGATGCCAACGCGCGTGATTGCGACGCAGCGGAGCCGGAAGTTGTGGCTGGGAAAATGTCGTCCGCGATGTTCGCGCGCTTGCGCGTCACGGAAAACGGCGTAGCACAGATGGCGGCGCAGGTCCGTGAAGTGGCGCGCCTCGCCGATCCCTTGGGGCGCAGGCTTGCCGCGACTGAGCTCGATGACGGCCTCGTGCTGTATCGAGAGTCATGCCCGCTGGGCGTAATTGGTGTGATTTTCGAATCGAGGCCCGATGTGGTGCCGCAGCTTGCTTCGCTGGCGTTGAAATCCGGCAACGCGGTCGTGATGAAGGGTGGCGCGGAAGCGGCCCAAACGAACGAAACGCTCGTATCGATCTGGCACGCGTGCCTCGCGATTTTTCCCGGCGTACCTGCGGATTCGATCAATCTCTTGCAATCTCGCGCCGACGTGATGGAACTGCTCGCACAGGATCGCGACGTCGATCTCATTATCCCGCGCGGATCCTATGAACTTGTTCATTTCATCACGAAGCACACCAAAATTCCCGTGCTCGGCCACGGCGAGGGAATTTGCCACGTCTACGTCGACCGCGCGGCAGATATCAAGAAGGCCATCGACGTGACCTACGATTCCAAGGTGCAATATCCCGCAGTGTGCAACGCGGCCGAGACGCTGCTCGTTCACGAGGCGATCGCTCCGGAATTCCTACCGAAGATCGTCGCCAAGTTGAAGGCGGCCGGAGTCGAGATTCGTGGTGATCTCAAGACGCGCGTCCTGTTGCCTGGGGAATCGATCGTGCCTGCGACTGAAAAAGATTGGGCCACCGAATACGGCGATTTGATTTTGTCGATCAAAGTGGTTGCTGATCTGGACGAGGCCATCGACCACGTCAATTCTTGGGGTTCACGTCACACGGACGCGATTGTCACCGAGGATCCAGCCGCCGCGCGCAGGTTTCTGAATGAGGTCGACTCAGCGGGTGTCTTTCACAACGCCTCGACGCGATTTGCCGACGGATACCGTTACGGATTCGGAGCGGAAGTTGGAATCAGCACGAGCAAACTCCACGCGCGCGGGCCGATGGGGCTCGAAGGCCTGACCACCTACAAGTACAAGCTCTACGGCCGCGGCCACACCGTTGCGGAATACGCCAAGGGCGAAAAGAAATTCAAGCACCGCCCGCTTGACTAGACGATTGCCTACGGCATGCCATAGCAGCGCCCTGATGTTTACATCAAGCTCCCACCCGGCTTCTCCGCTTGCGGGAAACCCAGGCAAACGCACATAGGGCCGCGCCCGAGAGCGCCGAAATGGCGCTGCCGAGCGCGCGATCTGGCGTGCGGCGGAAGCGGAGATCGACACGGTTGTCACCCGCCGGAAGCGGCACGAGAATCTGTTGAGTTTCAGCGCGCAAATCGAAACGCGCATCGTGGCCGTTGACCTGAACCGTCCATGCGGGATAATTCACGAGCCGCACCGCCAGAGTTACGGCTTCGGTGCTCTCCGCCGTGAACTCCCTCCGCTCGGATGTCCACAATTGCGTGTGAAGCCTCACGCCAGTGGCCGGAACGATCTCGTCCGAATTGGGGTCGAGCTTTGCGATGCGCGGCGCCGGCTCGGGCGAGACATCTTCAGGGCGCTCACTGTCACCCGGGTTTCCGGGGAACTGGTATCGGTCGCAGCCGATGGGCGCATATTCGTCGGTGCCTTCGTAGCCTCGGCCGGATTGAATCTGATGGGCGATATTCGCGAGATCGCTGCTATCCCATGGCGCTTCTCGAACCATCGCGACGCCCGCGGCGCAGATCCCCGCGAGAATCACTGCCGCTGCGATCCACGCAGCCGCACGATTCGGCAGATTGGCGATCAGCAGCGCAACGAAAAACGCGAAGGCCAGTCCAAGCACGTCGAGCCAGCGCCACGGAAATTGTATGAACCATAGTTTCGGCAATTCGCGCCAAAGCCAGAGGCTCGGCGGCAGCATCATTCCTGTTGAGATGATCGCGAGCGCGGCGAACGGCCACCATGGTCCGGCAATTTCGCGGCGCTTCTTGAGCGTCGTGAGCGCAGCGATCAAATTAGCAACGATCAAGCCGACGGCCACCCACGACACTTTCCGATTGAAAGCGACGAAGTCCGGTTCATTCGAACGTGTGAAGAGGAAGTTCGCGGACGGCACAAGATTCTGCGATACGATCTGCGCGATCTGAACCCATTTTTGCTCCCACGTCGCGGGCACAATGTAGAACGCAGCCAGCCCGAATCCGGCCGCCATTGCGATCGCTCCGGAGATTGCAGGCCAAAAGCTGCGCCGCCACACGCAGCCGATCAGAATTACGAGCGCCACGGAATATGTCGCAATCACCGCGGCAGGCGCATTCGCGAGCCACACGCCCGCAAACGCCAGCGCCAAGATTGGAATGCGCCGCCGCTCGCCGCCGATGACCCGCAGGGCCGCCCAAACAAGAAGCGGCAAAAGCGCGGCCGCCATCAGCTCGCCGAACGCGCTGCGGTAAAACACGATGACCAGTTGATAGGGACTGAGCGCGTAGAGCACTGCCGCGATAATCGCGTGCGGCCCTCGGAGCCATTCGCGCGCCAGGCGCCACATCGACATGCCTGCGACGATGAGCACGAGCCAGACGTAGGCGCCGGGAGCCATTCTCCACGGCAGCACCGAGCCAATCGCTGCGCCTGCCAGCCACGAGAGCGGTGGGTAAAACACGAATCGCGGTTCGCCGAATCCCCAGTTGGCCCATTCGGCCCAGCGCGGAAACGGGATGCCCTCGCGCCATTGGCCGGCGACATCCATCCAAGACTCGACGTGAAAAATGAAATCGTGGCCGGAGATGTTCCCGAAGAAAAACATCGGCGCGAGAACGGCTGTCGCAGCCACGCAAACCCAGAAGAGTGCCGAGCGCCACGAAGACTGGCCATCTGCGCGGGTCGGATGCGGCGGGGAGCTGGTGGGGAGCTCGGTCAGCCGATTTCTCCGTAGATCGATTGCTGTGCTGAGGATACAAAATCAGTTTGCATGCCGCCAGTGTCCAACTCGATTCGTGCGATTTAGGAATGCGCCGCGTGCGGCCATCTTGCCACGCGGGAGTCAGGCGGCTAGAGTGAAATCGGGTCTGCTCGAGATCATTACCGCGAAGTTCCGTCGGCCGAACCCACAGCCTCTGCACCGCGAGGAACCTTGGGATGACGAGTGAGGAACAGAGGCTCTACGCCTCCGAGAAGCGCGAGGTTCATTGGCGCCGCTGGGGACCCTACCTTTCCGAGCGCCAATGGGGCACGGTCCGCGAGGACTACAGCCCTAACGGAGACGCCTGGAACTATGTGCCGCACGATCACGCCCGATCACGGGCTTACCGTTGGGGAGAGGACGGCATCGGCGGAATCTGCGATCGCCGGCAGCACATCTGCTTCGCCATCGCCCTCTGGAATGAGAAGGACCCGATCCTCAAGGAGCGGCTCTTCGGGCTCACGAATCGGGAAGGGAACCACGGCGAAGACGTCAAAGAGTATTATTATTACCTCGACGCCACGCCGACGAGTTCGTATCTGAAGTTTCTCTACAAGTATCCGCAGGCGGCATTTCCTTACGATTTGCTCGTCAGCGAAAACGCCAAGCGCACGCGAAACGATCCCGAGTACGAGCTCAGCGACACCGGCGTGTTCAACGAGAACCGCTATTTCGACGTGTTCGTCGAATATGCCAAGGCGACGTCCGAGGAAGTCCTCATTCGCATTGCCGCCTGGAACCGCGGTCCCGATCCTGCGCGATTGCACTTGCTTCCCACGATCTGGTTTCGCAATCGCTGGTCCTGGGGCGACTTCGACGACATGCCAGATGCCTCCCGCATAGACAGGCCCGGGGGAACCGAGCTGATCGAGCTGACTGAGTTTCATTACGGCAAGCGCTGGCTGCTGATGGAAGGCTCGCCCGAGCTGCTCTTCACCGAAAACGAAACGAACATGGAGCGGCTCTTCCAGACGAAGAGCCACACGCCCTACGTGAAGGACGCGTTCCACCGCTACCTGATCAATGGCGAAAAGGCGGCCGTCAATCCGGCGCTGAAGGGCACGAAGGCCGCGGCGCACTATTTTTCTGAAATCGCGCCCGGCGAGAGCTGGGAAATCCGACTGCGGCTTCTCGATTCCAATCCTCTGCAAAGCGGCGCGACCGCGCGGGAATTTTTCACCTCTCCTTTCGATGAGGTGTTCGAGCAGCGCCTGAAGGAAGCGGACGAATTCTACGAGCAGCGAATCCATCAAGGAATGAGCGAAGATCCCCGCCTCGTGCAGCGCCAGGCATTCGCAGGGCTGCTCTGGGGAAAGCAGAGCTATCACTACGACGTGAACCGTTGGCTCAAGGGCGACCCGACGCAGCCCACTCCGGATTCGGCCCGCTTTCGCGGTCGCAATCACGACTGGACCTACCTCTACAACTCCGACGTCATCTCGATGCCAGACAAGTGGGAATACCCCTGGTACGCCGCGTGGGACCTGGCGTTTCACTGCGTGGCGATGGCATTGATCGATCCCGATTTCGCGAAGGATCAGCTGATTCTCTTTCTTCGCGAGTGGTACATGCACCCCAACGGGCAATTGCCCGCCTACGAGTGGAATTTCTCAGACGTGAATCCGCCCGTGCATGCGTGGGCGGCCTGGCGCGTTTACAAGATTGCGGCGCGCATCCAGAAAAAGGCGGACCGCGCATTTCTCGAGCGCGTCTTCCACAAACTGCTACTGAATTTTACGTGGTGGGTGAATCGCAAGGACCCGCAGGGCAAGAACGTGTTCGAAGGCGGTTTCCTCGGCCTCGACAACATCGGCGTCTTTGATCGCTCGCGACCGCTCGGCCCCGGCAGCTTCATCGAGCAGTCCGACGGGACCAGCTGGATGGCGATGTTCTGCCTCGACATGCTCTCGATGGCGATGGAGCTTGCGCACGACGACCCTGCGTACGAAGACGTCGCCAGCAAATTCTTCGAGCACTTCATCCACATCGCGCAGGCGATGAACGACATGGGCGGTGAAGGAATCGGCCTGTGGGACCCCAACGACGGCTTCTACTACGACGTGCTTCACATGGGTAACGGTTCGGCGCACATTCCCATGAAGGTACGCTCGATGGTCGGGCTGATTCCACTTTTCGCTGTCGAAGCGTTTCATCCGAACGATCTCGCGCGCATGCCGGCCTTCGTGCGGCGCATGCAATGGTTTCTCGATCACCACGCGGACGTTGCCGAGCACGTCGAGATGAGCCGAGTTACGCCCAAAGGACCGTACGTGCTGCTGACGATCGCGAATCGCCAAAAGCTGGAGCGCATCTACCGCTACGTGCTCGACGAGAACGAATTCCTGTCGCCGTTCGGCATCCGGGCGCTATCGAAGTTTCACGGCGATCATCCTTTCACGCTCGCAATCGATGGAGAGCGTCATTCGGTCAGCTACGAACCGGGCGAGTCATCGACGGATCTGTTTGGCGGCAATTCCAACTGGCGGGGACCGATTTGGTTTCCGATGAATTTCCTGCTGATCGAGTCGATGCAGCGTATTCATCACTACTACGGAGACGGCTTCAAAGTGGAGTACCCGACGGGCTCAGGGCAGAAGAAGACGCTCTGGGAAGTGGCGGCCGAGCTTTCGCGCCGGCTGTCGCACATCTTCCTGAGGCGCGACGGCTGCCGGCCCGTCTACGGAAACGATGCATTGTTCCAGAAGGACCCGTATTGGCGCGATCTGATTCTCTTCTACGAATACTTTCACGGGGAAACCGGCGCCGGTCTCGGCGCGAGCCATCAGACAGGATGGACTGCTCTGGTGGCAAAGCTGCTCGAGCAGAGCGGAGAATAGTCTCAGGCCAGCCTGGTTCGCTCTTCTTGGTTCGCCGGTGATTCGACGAGTTCGATCAGGACTTTGCCGCCGTTCCGCGTGGGAACGAGGAAAAAGTTCACGCGCGTGTTGTCGGCCCCGGGCCGAGTCTGCGGATAGATGGGCGCGAGGCCGAATCGGGTGTGAAGGATTTCGCTCGCGCGGTCAACATCGCTGACATTGATTTCGATCTGCTGAATCCCTTCGCCAAATTTCTGAAGATAGCGAGCGATCGCGCCCGTACCGGCCGGCTCGCGGGTGGTTAAGATGTCGAAATGGCGCGAGCCATCGAAGGAGAGTTCGAACTCCTTCGCGTCTTGGTCGGGTGGTACGTCGGAAAGGCGGGGCGAACCGTTAGCGGCGCGAATTTTCTCGAAATTGCCCGGCTCCACGGCGATTCCAACCGTATACGACACGCCTTCCGGCCCTGGCCGCCCGTTCGCGCCCGCAGGAAGAGCCAGCGCGCGGAAGTCCGTGTCATCGAGCCACTCGTTCAGGGCGGAGTTGCACAGGGCTGCGCCGGCCATGTAGAGCCGCTGCGCAGCCACTTTGCGCGTGCCGGGGTCCGGATCTGCGAGACCGCTGATCCACCCGGCAAAGACGCCGCCTTGCTTCGTCATACGCCGTGAATTGGATTACGGCGAGGCCTGGGATGGTTGGATGGAATTGACATTCGAAAGTGAAACGTATTCGGTCTGGCCGGGCCGCACCGTCACCGGCACATCCCATCGCGGCCGCGCGTCGCCGACCACGGCCGACACGTCGAGCGTGCTGATCCAGTAGGTTCCCGGCGCGACACCGCGCAGAAACGCCTGGCCCTGCAGATCGGTTTGCGCCTGCGCCACCAGGTACTTCGACTGCGCGAGTTCGAGCGCGTGCTGGCGAATCTGAGGATTGCGCTTTCCGAGCAACGCATTCCACGTCGGTCCGGGATCGATGTCCGCTAGGCTCAAATCGATGCCCTCGATACTGGACGGAACCAGGTCAATGTAGCGGCGCACGGCCTCCGTATATTCTGTCTCCGCCTTTTCAAACTTGGCCGGATTTTTCTTCTGGTCCGCGGGATTGGCTTTCGGCTTTGGGAAATTCGCGGAATTGCTTCCGCTGTTTCTCTCGATATACGCCTTCCGAAATTCAGGTACCCCCATGATGCCGTCCGGCGTTAGTTTCCTGATGAAGTCGTCGCCTGAAAGCGAGACCCATTCTTTTTTCTTCATCCAAGCCTTTAATTCCGGGGAAAGTGAGGGATCCAGTTTGTCGATAAACGCGTTCAGGTCCGGTTTCGGAGCAGCCGAGTCCGCTTCCTTTTCGATGTCCTTGAAACTCTTGCTGAGAAGATAAAATGGAAATCCGCGCACGGGTTCTTCGAGACCGCCAGATGGCGCCGCGTGCGCCACAAATTCGATCGAGCCGGTTTGGCCGGCCGCGCGAACGCCAACGGCTATCGTCCCAAGGGCGAGAAGTATTGCAATGCGAACCCCGGTTTTCATGCCGCTCATCGTAGCACTTTGACGAGACGGGAAGTGAGCGATGCTGCCGCTGCGACGAGTTGGTTAACGCTCGAGCACCGTTGAATTCTCAACGAGCAGGATGATGGAGAACTGCGCGGAAGGATCAGTAGAGCGAGAACGTCGCTTCGATCAGCACTCGCACGGCCGCAGGCTTGCCATCGGGACCGCGTGCGGGAGTGCAGCGCCACGTGCGGACCGCTTCGACGGCTTTTTCGTCCAGGCCGAAACCGAGACCTTTGGCGACGTGCGGGTCCGTCACTCGCCCGTCTGCCGTTACAACGGCGAGCAGTTCCACGCTGCCTTGGACCTTCACCTTCACGGCTTCGTCGGTGTATTCCGCTTTCGGCATGTAGTAGCAGGCCGGCTGACCGTAGCCGCCCGAACCCGCGTTCGGGTATCCGCCGCCGGTGTTCCACCCTTCGCCCGGCCCTACGCCCGCGCCGTTACCATTGCCGACGCCGCTGCCATGACCGCGCCCCATCGAGTCGCTCATATTCTTGGCGAACGGATCGCCCCAGTTGGGAGCATTCACATCGGGCAGCTTGATGTCGGGATTGCCCAGAACCGTCGGGGTCATCGCTATCTGTGGGTGCTCGACTGGGTGCGCCATTGGCGCCGCAAATTGCTCCCAGGAGAACTTAGGTGGCTTGCCCCTAGTCGCATCGGCTTTGTCGTGCGCGCCGCCGCCACCGCCGGCCATCTGTTTCGCGGGAGCGAGTTTGGCGATGTACGGCGATACGCTCACATCGGTCGAATTTACATCGAACGCCTTCGTCCCTGGAGGTGAGATGATGCCCGGAAACAGAAGAGGGATGAGGACAATCATAGCGATGCCGACCACGTGCACAGCAATCGAGACCAACTGCACGCGGCTATATTGCGTATTCTTCGACCAAATTTCCTTCACCGCGACGGGCTGGCTGGTCGTTTTTAGCGGTGGGAGCTTTTTCGGTGAAATCAAATCCCGCAGGTTTTGCCACAAGCTGGGCTCTTCGTGCCAGTTTACCAGCAGGCCGGAATTCACACTGCCGCGGGGGCCCGAGCGGAAAAATTCCTTCAGATTTCCGCCCATGCCTTCTCCGAATCCCGGCATGTCGAAGGCAGTGGGTGTGCCCGCGCGGATTTTCGCGGGACGCTCAACGAGGAAATCCCTCAGATTGGAAAAGAGGCTCTTGATGCTCGATTCGCTCGAGCGGAAACGCAGGCGGCCCAATTGCAGAGTAGATTCGGGTTCGCCCGCTCGATGACTGGCACCGCTCGACTTGGCGCTAAAGTCCGACATACCGCTTACCTGATTCCCTGCAGCAGACATACCAAGTTAGACGCATGCCTGCCGAAAAGGATGTATGCATGTCGCGTGCGGCTGACATGCTCCCCAAAAACATTGTAACATTGAGGACGTTCGGCTGGAAATTCGGGTTTCCACCGCGCAGTTACTAGCACAAAAAAGTGCATGCGCGCCACCCAGCGCGCTCGTCTCTCAAGAAAGGGCATCTCGACCTCGCAAGATGGCGAAGCTCGTCGACCTGAAAAGCACGCTCAATCTCCCGAAAACCGATTTCCCGATGAAGGCGCGATTGCCGGAGCGCGAACCCGAGCAATTGGCCGCCTGGGAACAGATGGGGTTGTATGAGCGCATACTGAAATCGCGCGAGGGCAAGCCGCTCTTCGTGTTGCACGATGGTCCCCCGTATCCGACGGGCGAAATCCACCTGGGCACGGGCCTCAACAAGATTCTGAAGGACATGATCGTCAAATCGAAGACCATGTCCGGTTTTCGCGCGCCCTACATTCCGGGTTGGGATTGTCACGGCCTGCCGATCGAGACGCAGGTCGAAAAGGAGCTTGGCGGAAAGACCAGCAAAGTTTCCGCCGCCGAGTTTCGCAAGATGTGCCGCGAGTTCGCAGCGCGCTACGTCGAGATTCACAAGCGCGAATTCCGCCGCCTCGGCATCTTCGGCCAGTGGGACAAACCCTATCTGACGATGGACCCGTCGATGGAGGCCTGCATCGCCGGCGCGTTCCTCGATTTTCTCGAGAAGGGCTACGTCTATCGCGGCCTCAAGCCGGTCTACTGGTGCACGCACGACCGCACCGCGCTTGCCGAGGCCGAAGTCGAATACGAGGACGACACAGGTCCGTCGATTTGGGTGCGATACCCGGTCGTCGAGTGTCCCGCTTCCATAGCCGCGAAGGACGGGTTCTTTGCAATTGTTTGGACGACGACGCCATGGACCTTGCCCGCCAGCATGGCTCTGGCGTTTAACGCGCATCTTCCTTACGTCTTGGCACAAGACTCCAAAGGCGACGTGTACATCATGGCTGAGCAATTGGTCGATAGCGTCGCGGCAGCCACCGGTCTTCAGTTCGTTTCCACAGCGGGGCCGTTCCCGGGAAGCACATTCGCACTAGCGAAATTTCGGCATCCCTTCTTGCATGACCGGATCGTCCCCGGGATCCTAGGCGAACACGTGACGCTCGAGCAGGGCAGCGGCATCGTTCACACAGCCCCCGGTCATGGAGCCGAGGATTTCCAGGTCGGACAGAAATACGGACTGGAAGTATATGCGCCGATCGATGACGACGGCCGTTTCGTGGAGGGTCTCCCGGAATACAAGGGAAAGGGTGTCTTCGAGGCGAACCATTCCATCATCAAGCTCCTGCGCGAGCGGGGCAATCTTCTTGCAGAGCACAAGCTCACGCACAGCTATCCGCACTGCTGGCGCTGCCACAATCCCGTGATCTTCCGCGCCACCGAGCAGTGGTTCATTCAAATGGACGCAGGCTCGGCGGCGGTCGCCGCGCCCAAGGGCCCGGCGCTTCGCGAGCGCGCGCTGCAAGAAATCGAAAAAGTGAAATGGCTGCCTGAATGGGGCCGCGATCGCATGCGCGGCATGATCGCCGACCGGCCCGACTGGTGCATTTCCCGCCAGCGCTTCTGGGGCGTGCCGTTGATCGTCTTTTACTGCGATGCGTGCGGCAAGCGCCTCGAGAATTTCGCGGCGCTGCGCCACGTGCTCAAGTTTTTCGAGCGCGAAGGTTCCGACGCGTGGTACACCCATCCGGCCGCGGAACTTTTGCCGCCGGGGACCAAATGCGCATGCGGCGCGGCGAATTGGCGGAAGGAAAACGACATCGTCGACGTCTGGTTCGAATCCGGCTCCACGCATTTGGGCGTGCTCACGCAAGGCAATGGTCTCCACTGGCCCGCACAGGTCTATCTCGAAGGGCCGGATCAGTTTCGCGGATGGTTTCAAAGTTCTCTCCTCGTCGGCATCGGGACGCGCGGCGGCGCGCCCTACCAGCAGGTTGTCACGCACGGCTGGACGCTCGACGACGCTGGCAAGCCGATGTCGAAATCGCTCGGCAACGCGCTCTACCCGAACGAAATCGTCGACAAGTGGGGCGCCGATCTGCTGCGTATCTGGGTCGTCTCGCAGGATTACACCTCGGACATGCGCAATTCGCCGGCGATGATGACGCAGCTCGCCGAGGCCTATCGGAAAATTCGGAATACCTTCCGGTTCGCGCTCTCGAATCTTTTCGATTTCGATCCCACGCGCGACGTCGTCCACGACGCCGACATGTGGGAAATCGACGCGTGGATGCTTCGCCGCACCGGCGCGCTCGTCCGGCAGTGCCTCGACTGGTACGCCAGCTTCGAGTTTCACCGCATCTATCACGCGCTTCACGATTTCTGCGTGGTCGATTTGAGCGCGTTTTATTTCGATGTGCTGAAGGACCGCCTCTACACGTTCGCGCCGAATAACCGCGGCCGCCGCTCTGCGCAGACGGCCGTGTATCACATCGCGCGAGCACTCGTTCGCCTGATCGCGCCGATTCTCGTCTTCACCTCTGAGGAGATTTGGAAATTCCTGCCGCAGACGGCTTCGTCGGCCGCGAGCGTGCACATGTCCAATTTCCCCGCGCCAGAACATTTCGAAATCGCGCTAGACGAAAAGCGCGCGAAAGAATGGGACCGGCTGCTCGCCGTGCGGGAAGAAGTGCTGAAGGCGATGGAGCCGGTCCGGGCTGCGAAAACGATTTCGGCCGGCCTTGAAGCCAAGGTAACGCTAGCCGACCCACTGTTCGGCGATCTGGGCGCGCTGCTGAAAAAATATTTCCACGAGCTTCCCGCCCTGTTCATCGTTTCACAAGTCGAAGTTGCGGAGGGTCCGATTAAAGACGCTGCGTCTGCCGCCGGAATTCCCGCCCTCCAGATCAAAGTCGAGCGCGCGCTGGGTTCGAAGTGTGACCGCTGCTGGAACTATTCAACGCATGTCGGCGAGAACGCTGATTTTCCGACGTTCTGCGAGCGCTGCGTCGCAGCTCTTGATGAGATCGAGCGCACTGGCGGCACCGCAGCCGGAAGCGCGGGTTCCTGATGTCCGCAGCGCGACGTACGGTATGGCCGCTCGCGGCGCTCGCAGTTTTCGTGCTCGTCGCCGATCAGGTGACCAAATACGCCGTCGAAAAATTCACTGCCGATGGCTCGCTTCGTATTCTCGTACCCGGCCTCCTGAATCTTGTGCATACGAATAATCCCGGCGTCGCCTTCGGAATTTTCGCCGACTCCGAAATGCCCTGGCGCGCACCGCTATTGATCGCATTTTCGCTCGGCGTGATGTCCCTGATCGTGTGGCTGCTCGGGACGGGCCGCGCTGGCGGCTGGTTCGGCCAGTACGGCATGACGATGATCCTCGGCGGCGCCGCGGGAAACCTGCTCGACCGCATCACCCGCCGCAGCGTCACCGACTTCATCGATTTTCATATCGGCAGCCACCATTGGTACACGTTCAATGTAGCTGATTCCGCCATCGTGATCGGCGCGGCCCTGGTCGTCCTCGAACTCTTGCGCGACTGGCGGCATCCAACCCACGAGCGGGCCTGACGATGCATCCGATTCTCTTCCATATCGGTTCGTTCCCGATCTACACCTACGGCGTCCTCGTCGCGAGCGGCGTTTTGATCTCGCTCTGGTTCGGCACGCGATACGCGCCGAGGGCGGGCCTCACGGGCGACTTCATGTGGAATCTCAGCATCTACGGGATCTTGCTCGGCCTGATTGCTTCGAAGGTCTGGCTCATCGTCAGCGACTGGAGCTACTACTCGGCGAATCCCGGCGAGATTTTCAGCATCGCGACGTTCCAATCGGCGGGAACGTTTTACGGCGGCGTGATCGGCGCAGTCATTCTGATCGTTGTCTACTCGCGAATCCACAAGGCCCCGCTGCTGGCCGTTTTCGACGTTGGTGCCATCATGATTTCGCTGGGGCACGCGATCGGGCGCCTGGGATGTTTCGTCGCCGGTTGCTGCTACGGCAAGCCGACGTCGCTACCTTGGGGCGTCACGTTCACCGATCCCGTCGCCGAGCGAATCGCCGGCACGCCCCTGGGTATCCGGCTGCATCCGACGCAGCTCTACGAATCGGCCGCGGAGTTTCTGAATTTCTTTCTGATGTGGTGGCTCAGCAAACGGCAGAAATTTACAGGACAGATTTTCGGCACGTTTTTCATCTTGTATGGGTTCGAGCGAGGCACGATCGAGTTTTTCCGGGGCGATCCGGGCCGCACGATGATGTTCCACGACTCGGTATCGTTGATGCAGCTCGTCAGCGTCGGGCTGATTCTGATCGGTGCATTCATCTGGTGGCGCGGCCTGCGCGCTTCCGCTCCAGTCACGCCCGCAGCGCCGACGCGAGTTGCCGCAGGTCGCCCGTAGCAATCTCCACTTAATCGTGGTTCACTTCATCGCCTGACCAATG
>DASPUN010000011.1:0-91385 GCA_035622875.1 Candidatus Acidiferrales bacterium | reverse complement strand
TTTCGGCCTCGCGCGCCTGCTCGAGACTATGGCACGAGACTCCAATCAGAAAATCCGCCGGAGCGTTTCCGCTGCGGCACCAGCGAACGACTTCCCGCGCGGGCAACGACTCGCCTCCCAAATGCACGCCTGCCACGCCCGCGGCGAGCGCTACGTCGAGGCGATCGTTGATGAGCACCCGCACCTTACGACCGCCGGCCTCGATGGCCGCGCGCACGGCAGCCCGCGCCAGCTCGAAAAGCTTACGCCCGGGCAAATCCTTTTCGCGAATCTGCACCCAATCGGCGCCCGCCATGACCGCCATTCGAATTCTGCTCACAACGCTTGCGACGCGATTGTCGCCGCCAAGCGCCTTCCCATCAGTCACGTAGCAGACGATCGGTTCCTCTAGCGGATTTTCAGCTGCGTTTGGCAACGGAGGACGTCCGGTGGCGGAATGCCTCGAGCGATAGCAACACGTTCATGAACCCGAGTCCCGAGACCGCGCCGCGCAGGTACGCGTTCCTGAGCACGAGCCCCAACGACGGGTACTGATACAAAAAGTAGTTGGCGTCCCAGAAATTCGTCCATGGAACAAGAATCAGCGACAGCCCGAACACGGTCCACAGCAATAGGAGCAGCAGGCGGAGAACTCGTGTCATCGTGGAACTAGGATTATGGGAGATTCCCTCAGGAGTGGCAACCGCAAGTCCCAAAGCTTGTGAGAAATTGCCCTAGTGCTTTTGAAGAGCGGCGATGCGGTCAGATACGTCGCGGTAGTCGATGTTCATTGCGTAGACTTGGCGGAAGCTCTCGAGCGCCGCGTCGGCGTCTCCCGCCATATCGAATGCAACGCCGAGGTCGTATCGCAGCGCGAGCACCGATTCCTGATCGAGCCCTTCCATTTCGAGCGCGCGCTCGTACCACATCGCGGCGATCTTCGGTTCGTTCTTGTCCATGAACGAGAGCGCCAGCAGCGTCGCGCAATTCATCGCGTAGCCAAACGGCTTGCCGGTTTGTACGGCCTTGGCAACTTTCTGGAATTCTCCGATGGCCTCGTCGAGCAGCCCCATTTCGCGGTAGGCAATCCCGAGATTGTAGTGCGTCTCGAGATCTTCTTCTTCGTCCTCGCCCATCTCGCCCAATTCGGTGCGGAATTCTTGGAAGACCTCCGCGAGTTCGTTCAGACTGCCCGCCGTGATTTCGGGTGCGGGCTCTGGCGCAGCCGGAGCAGCCGCCGGTGGCGCCGCCTTGGCAGCCGGGGCTGGAACGTTTGGCTTTGCCGGCGCAGCCGCGGAGGCCTTCGGCGCGGCCGGCGCCTCCATGTCTTCAATTTCGGCGGCCAGCTCGCTTAAGAAGTCCTCGGTGGTAGCGGGTCCGGCTTTGCCCTGCGCGGTTGTGGGCTCGGGAGCCAGCTCGAGCTCAAATTCAGGCTCTTCGGTCGCGGCCGGTTCGGCAGCAGGTGCCTCCTTGGCCCGTTCTTCGTCGAATTCGAAGGTCGGGGGCGGAGCTTGTTCCGCCACGGACTCAGCCGCCGGAATTTCGATCGTCTCTGGCTTAGCAGCGGGCGCGGGCTCCTCCTGGGCCGCTGCTTCCACAGGAACGGCTTCCGGTATCGCGGCTTCGGGTGCGGCCGCGGGAGCGGAGTCTCCGACCTCCTGCACCATTGCTTCCCATTCATCCGAAAGGTCCACTTCCGTCGTAGCGGCCTGAGGCTCAGCGGGTGTTGCGGGCTTCGCAGGCGGGGCGGTAGCTGTCGGGGCGGCCTCTGCAACCGGCGACTCGAGCGGCGTCAATGGAATCTCAAATTCAGCCGGGCCAGCAGCCTGGGCTGGCGCAACTGGAGCTTTCACCACTTGCGCTGCCGATGCGACCTCGACGGGCGCGGGGGGTTCTGCTGGCGCAGGAGGCTGCGCGGCCGGTGCGGCTGGTAGCTCGTCCTCCGACAATCCCGCGACCTTCTGAAATCTCTTGCGAAGTTCGGCAAATCGCTCGACGTTGACGCTGTCGCCGCGCTCGCGGTGAATCTGTTCGAGCTGCGACGCCAGTTCCGCTGTGCGGCGCTCATTGCCCGCGCCGAGATACAGGTCGAGAAGTCGTTCGAGTGTGGGCGTGTGCCGGGGCGCGCGCTGCAGCACGTTTTCGAGCAGCTGCGTGGCCTTCTGCGTCAAGCCGTAGCTCGAGAACAGGTCCACGTCCGTCAAGGCTTGCGCGACATAGCGCTGCGTTTCCTCGTCGAGCGATTCATCTGCACTTGCAGCCTGCGCCGAGACAGCTTCTTCCGCCAACGCTGCTGCTGCCGGGGATTGTTCTAAGACTACGACCGGTTCGATCTCGGGAGGCGCCTCGGCCTTCGGGGGCGCGGCAGCCTTGCCCTCTCTGCGGGCGTTCAGTTGATCCAGCCGCGCAATCAGGCGCTCGTCACCCTTGTTCTTGTCGATCAGCTCGCGCAACCGTTCTTCGGCGAGCGCAAAGTCGCCGTGGTCGGCGTAGAGATCGACGAGTTTGCTCAACGCGCTGCTGAGCTGGAACGGATCGCTCGTATGCCGCGAGAAATCGGCGAGTGTTTCGAGCGGCTCGGTTTCATTGGGCAGCTTTTCGATGATGGCGTTCAGCAGCTTCACGAATTTGTCGTGCTCGCTCGCCTCGATCAGCGGCTCGCGCAGCTCGTTTACCAGCGGCAGAGCCTCCTTCGCCCGGCCCGCCTGCATCATCGATTCCGCAACCTTCACCAACTGCCCGTAGTGCGAACTGCCACGCAGCAGCTGCTTGCGTCCTCGATCCGCGGCCTTTGCGAACTCGCCCGCTTCGATCTCCATGTCCACAAGCAACGTCGTAACTTCCCCGCCGGCATCCGCTTCGGGATGGCCCCCGAGGATCGCGATCGCCTGATCTTTCTTGCGGGCTCCGGAGAGGATCTTGGCCTTCAACAGCGTCGCGGCCGCGTTGGTAGGTTCGAGAGAGAGCCCGCGCTCGATCAGCTTTTCCGCTTCGTCGGTCTCGCCGCGCTCGTAGAGGCGCTGCGCGTAATTGAAGTAGGTCTGGGCCGCTTCCTTCTTCTGGCCCATCACGTTGTAGAGCTCCGCCAGCCGCATCTGCACGCGCGGATTTTCCGGCTCAACGTCGAGCAGCCGCTGCAGCACCTCGACGGCCTTCGGCGCGTGGTTGACTTTCAGGTGGGCTTCGGCGATCTGCAAGAAGAGAGGCCTCGCTTCGCTCAGCACGCCTTGCTGGACGTACAAATCCGCCAGCCGTTCCAACGGCGCAAGCTCCGCCGGAGCGAGCTTGGCAATCTTCTTGTAGATTGCGATGGCCTTGCTGTTGAATCCGTCGCTGAGATAAACCTGCGCGAGCCGCTCGAAGTATTCGACCGCCTGCGACATGTCTCCCTGGCGGGCGAAGAGGTCGCCCACGGTCATGAGCGTCGCTTGATCTTTGGGATCGTGCCTCAGGATCTGCTGGTATTCGCCGATGGCCTGGGCCACCTTGCCCTGATTGAGGTATTTCAGAGCGCTCTCGAGCGCTTTGCTCTTGTTGAAGGCCATGAATGTTGTCGAGCGATCCGGCGCAGCTGCGTCGGGCAGCGCACACAGACCACACCCGCGACTCGATTTCGAAGCGTAGCATGCGGCCAAAAGGGGGGTCTATGAACCGCCAGCAGGCTGGTGCCGAACGGGATAACAGGGCCGGACCGCGCGGCTTACCCAGCCCCAACGTCCCGGTCCGAGGGGGTCGGCCAGGCCGAACCTAAAGCTTCACTTCGCTGATCTGAACGATGGGTTGAAGGTCCGTATAGTTCGGGACATCTGCCATGATCGATTCGGCCTGCGGCCCGAATGCCGACTGGAACGCCTCGACCGAATCAAATGTCATGTGGGCGATCACGCGGTAGGTCAGAGGCGCGCCGGGAGCCCCTCCCGCAATCCCTTGCTCGACTCCCATGCCCCTCATGGCGCCCGCCATCTTCTGGCGCACCATCGGCATGTGCTTTTCGAGGTAGTACTTCATGTCGAATCTCGCGCCCTCTTTGTTTGGGTAGAACACGCTGACCTTGATCATGTGATCTCCTTTTGCGCCTAGATATTGAGCATGTTGGACGCGCCATCGAGCGGCAGCGCAGTCTGCTGCGCGCCGCTCGCCCAGCACAGCGCCTCGCGCACCGGCGCGTAGGAGAACCGGTGCAGCGGCGACGGCCCGTATCTCCGCAGCGCCTCAAGATGGTCCGGCGTGCCGTATCCCTTGTTCCGCGCCAGCCCATAGAGGGGATAAAGCTGGTCGAAGTCTTCCATCCGCCGGTCGCGCTCGACCTTCGCCAGAATCGACGCGGCCGCGATCGAAACCGACCGCGCATCGCCGTGGATCAGCGCTTTCTGTTCGATCGGCAGGTCGAGCTCGATCGCATCAAGCAGCAGAAAATCGGGCAGCGGATGAATATGCGAGAGCGCTGCGACCATCGCCTGCCGGCTCGCCTGGTAGATGTTCCAGGCGTCGATGCGGCTTGCGTCGATTTCGGCGACGGCCCACGCCAGCGCGTGTTCGCGTATGCGCTCGGCGAGTTCGCTCCGCCGCTCCGGCGTCAGCTTCTTCGAATCGTCCAATCCGACGATTCGCCGCCGTGGGTTCAACACCACGGCTCCGGCGACCACCGGACCGAACAATGCGCCGCGTCCCGCTTCGTCGAGTCCAGCAATGCGCTGCCAACCGTGCTGGCGCGCGTCGCGCTCGTACCTCGCGGAGCAGAGCCGTCCCATCGGCCCGCGATTCTAACACACGCTCTGTCTGCCGATTGTGACAGCCACAGAAAATAAGAAAGCCCGCTCCGGACTTTCCGGAGCGGGCCAAATTTCAGTTGCCGCGATGTTATTCTTTTGCGGCGCCTGCAGCTGCGCCGGCAGCGACCGGCGCTGTTTCCGCCGCTTCCGCGCGCTTGATACGCGCGGCCTTGCCCTTGCGTCCTCGCAGGTAGTTCAGCTTCGCGCGCCGGACGCGGCCTTGCCGCACCACTTCGATCGAGCTAATCATCGGCGAATTTACAGGAAAGATGCGCTCTACCCCGATGCCGAAGCTCACGCGCCGGACCGTAAAGCTCTCGCCCAACAGTTCGCCACGGCGGGCCATCACCACGCCCTCAAACGGCTGGATGCGCTCCTTTTCGCCCTCGCCTTCCTTCAAGCGCACGTGGACGCGCACCGTATCCCCGGGACGAAATTCCGGAAGGTCCTTACGTAGCTGTGACTCCTGCACCTTTGCGACGATCGGTTTCATGGCTCTTTTTCCAGGTAGCCCCGGGGTCCCCGGCAGGCTGCTCTTGCCTGCTGGGGCGGTAGACCCGCTCAGGTGGGGCCAGCCCCCAACGCATAAACGCCAATTATAGCGAAATCCCCCCGCTCTGCCTACACGAAAGTGATTTCCGAGTACGTCAGCAAAACGAAACGGCCCGGAACGTTACGTCCCGGGCCGTCGCTGCTTCCCGCTTGTTTCTGGCTTACGCGGCAACCTGTTTCACCGCCGGTGCGGTCGTCTGGATATCGATCTTTCGCGGCAAGGCGGCCGCGACCATTGGCGCCTTGATTTCGAGCACGCCGTTGACGTAGTCGGCGGTCAGCTTCTCGGGAACCACTCCCTCGGGAAGCGTCATTGTCCTCTCGAACTTCCCGTACGCAACCTCCTGCTCCATAAACTCCACTTCCTTCACGCTGCGAGTGAACTTCCGCTCGCCGCGAATCGTGAGCAGGTTGCCTTGTGTGCGCACCTCGAAGTCCTTCGGCTCAACGCCTGGCAGTGTCACGCGGCAGACGAACGTCTTCGTTCCCTTGTCGACGTAGGATTCCACCGCTGGCGTGAAGCTGAATTCTTCACTGAAGACCGGCAGCTCGGGCCACTCTGCCATCGGCCTGCCGGCCAGAATCCGATTGAACATCTCATCGAATTCACGACGGAAACCGAGCAACTCGCCGTAGAACTTTCTCATGACCCCCTCCTTTACTGCTGATTTAGGAGGCAGCGGCGAGACCGAAAGCATTTCCCGGCCGGAAAGGCCGGTGCGTCGAAACCGCAGGCGCTTGACGTGTACTTGGAGCCCCGCCGCTGTTTCGCTCAAGAAGGATTGCCTCGTCCGCGTCGAGCCTCGCTCTGATTCTCGAGGTAGAGCCGGCCGTTTGTTCTTTCTTGGCGAGCTCCTTCCGCGTCCCGTGCTTATCCTTCTCTGTGTTCTTTGTAAGGCTGGGCCCAGTTGGCTTCAGTGATTTGCGTCACTAGGTCCTGTGACGCACGTCACACGCTGATTCCGCGGGTTTCTCGTTGGTCACTTCTCCCACGTGGCCTGCCCCATACCGAAAGGCACCGCCCAGGAGACCCCTTCGATTTCGCGGATCTTGCCGCCCTCAATCTTGAAGAGCTGCGGAGCCATGAACGTGATTGGGCGCAGAAATTCATTCGGGACGGCGACCGTGCCCACTCCAGCAACCGCGACCGACTTCACATTGCCCTCGTTGTCGAAGAACGCCAGATTCAGCACGAGCCCCTGCTTCTCGTCGACAACAAGCGGCCCCGCGTCGCGCACTTTCGATAGCGTGCTGAAGAATCCACGGTCGATTTCCCCCTCGCAGCTTTCGCTGAACAGATGAAACGCGGGCTGCGCTTTGTCCGGCACTGGGCCGCCGGGATTGTTCGTCGCCGCGAAGCCATTCTCCCGCCGCGAGCACCGCGCATCGAACGGCGCGAGCGATCCTTTGCTCTGCGAAAACGCTTCGAAATACGCCTTCGTCGCGGTTGCCAGTTGCTCGCGCGTTTCCGAAGCGGCGAGCGGCTCAAGCAGCTCTGCACTCGGTGAAATGAAACCCTTGGGATCGAGCTCGTCGAGCATCCGGGGCGTCATGATCCCGGCCGTGTTCAAGCCTAGGCCGCCCTTTGGCCGCTTCTGCTCGCGCACGGTGATCGTTTCGATCTCCGTGATGCGGTGATCCTTTACCTTTAATCGCAGCGCGATCACGCCTTGCAGCAGGCCCGCATCTTCGGTGATTTCGCCATAGTAGCCGGCCTCGCCATTGGCCGGATCGGCGAGATAGACGCGGTAGGTGCCGCGCCCCGAGAACGTCTTCCACATGCCCTCGCCCGGTTTCACCGCGAGTTCATTTTCCGTGTACTTCACGTCTGGCGACATCGGCAGATTGCACGTGCAGCGCGAAAGCATCGCGTCGAAGAATTTGTCGACGAACACGTACAGGCAATCGCGATTGCACGGCCCCGGTGAGCTTGGCGTTTCCGGCAGCGGTACGCGCACCAGATTTTTTCCTTCGTCCGGCGCAGCCGTCGCAGGTGAGGCCACGGCGCACGCCGCAGCAAACATCAGCGCAACGATTGAAACGCGAAACAGCGTTTTGATCATGGTCGTGTCCTGGTCTCTATTTGAACGCCGGTTCCATATTGAACGGTATCTCGTACATGGTCATTTCGATCAGCCGGATGCTTCCTTTTTCGATCCGATAAGCCTCGTTCGACTGGTTCGTGCGTGGCGTCATGAAATATGGCGGCACTTTCCAGACGCGGCCGTCGGTGAGATGCGCTTCGGTGATCGTGCCGTCGAAATCGAGGAAGGCGTTGGCGAGCACTGCGCCGCGCTCCATATCCGTTACGAGAAACCGCCGGTGCCGGCAGCCCGTCGTGAAGCCCAGAAAGCCCAGCTTGTACTGGTCGGTGCAATTCATCGTGGTGAAATCGCTGATGTCCAGATCTGAATGGCCGTAGTTCTGCGGCCGCGGCTGATTGGTCGTCCGCGTGGCGTCTTCGATGCGATTGCAATCCGGAGTAAACGCGTAGATGCCCTCGCCGTCGTTGAGCTGCAAACCTTCGTAATACATCCATGCGGCCTGGTCGAGCGCCGCGCGCGATTCGCGCTGATCTTCCGGGACCGGCTGCAGCCAGAGCGGATCGGGCGCGCCCATTTTCTCGTAGTTGGACGCGCCGAACGGATCGTGCGCCACGAACTGCTCGGCCTCGGTAATCTGGCTGTCCTTCACCTTCAGCCGCACGATCAGAATCGCGCCCACGCCGTTTTCGTAAACGACGCCAATGAAGCCGATGTCGCCCTGCTCGGGATCGGCGAAATAGTGGATGTATTTACCGCGCGCGCTCGCGGAGGCCCACAGTGCTTGCCCGATCTTGAGCGGGACGTTGTCCTGCGCGTACTTCACGTCCGCCGCGAGCGGCGCCTTCGACGGATCGTGCGCCACCATGGCGTCGAAATACTTGCTCGCGATTCCTTCGAGGCACGCGCGATCGCAGGCGGGCCTGGCGGCCGCTTTCGCGGCTTGCGCCACCGAGCGCGGCGCAGTGGCCGAGAGCAGCGCCGCGAACATCGTCGCAATCGCACACGAACGTGTGACGATCCAAATTTTCCTGTTCAATTTAATCCCCCCTGTTGGAGATCCCACCGGACCGCCTGAACGCCACCCGTCGATCAATGATCCTGAGAGGCCACAACTTTTAGCTGAGATGGAGGCTACGAGTCAATGGAGAGATTTCACCGCGGCTGGATTGCTGCGTTGCCGGAAACTCTCCCGATCATCCCGATGCGACTGCGACCTCGGCCGCGAATTTCCGATTGGTGTAAGATTCCCGACCGAAGGGGAGGTGACCCATGAGTTCATGGTCGCTGATCGGAAAACTTGCGGTCCTTTTCGGTGTATTCCTTATGCTCGCCGCTGCGCCCAACCTATCCGCCCAAACCGTGACTGTCGAGATGCTTCGTCAGGTGGTAGCGGCCTTCAACAGCCATGATTTGGATCGCGTGATGAGTTTTTTTGCGGACGATTGTGTGCTCGAGATGCCTCGCGGGCGTGATCCCTGGGGCACACGTTACGTCGGCAAGGCCGAAGTTCGCAAAGGCCTCGCTACTCGCTTCGAAGGTTTGCCCGATGTTCATTATTCTGACGACGAGCACTGGGTTTTCGGCGACCACGCAGTTTCGCAATGGACACTGACGGGAACAACGAAGGATGGCAAGAAGATTCGAGTCCGTGGATGCGACCTTTTGGAATTCCGTGATGGCAAGGTCATCCGCAAGGATTCCTACTGGAAGATTGTCGAACCGTAGAGAAGCGGGGAATCGCGATCCGTTGTTCAACTCGTGCCAGCGAGCAGATCAGGCCGGCTACGCCGGGTTTTTTCGAGCGCTTTTTCGCGCCGCCAGCGGCGAATCTCCTCGTGGTTTCCGCTGACGAGTACTTCGGGAACGTCCCAGCCGCGAAACGATTGCGGCCGCGTGTAGTGCGGATAATCAAGAATCCCGTGCGGTGCTTCTACCTTGGCGAGCGACCTGCCAATTCCCGCTTGCACCATCTCGCTGAACGACTCATCCACTGCGGAAGCCTCGTTGCCCAGCGCGCCGGGAATCAGCCGCGTCACTGCATCGAGGATCATCGCCGCGGGCAATTCGCCGCCCGAGAGCACGAAATCGCCGACTGAAATCTCGTCGGTAGCGAGGTGCTGCGCCACGCGCTCGTCGACTCCCTCGTAGCGGCCGCAAATCAGCACAATCCGCTCGAGCTGAGCGAACTGCCGCGCGATTTTCTGTCGAAACATCTTTCCGGCCGCCGACAGCAGCACAATCGCTGTCCCCGGCAGCTTTTCCGGACGCGCGCCGACCAGCGACTCCACCGCCTCGAAGATTGGCTCAGGCTTCATCACCATTCCCGCGCCGCCGCCAAAGGGACGGTCGTCCACGGTGCGGTGCCGGTCGTGGGTGAAATTGCGCAGATCGTGGACGTGCGTCTCGATCAAGCGTGCCTCGCGCGCACGGCGCACGATCCCGTAGTCGAGCGGCCCCGCAAAAAACTCCGGAAAAATCGTGATCAAGTCAAACCGCATGTTTTCGCCGCCCCGGTGCGATTCGCGGAAACCATCGAGGGACTTCTTCGCAGTACCTTGCGTACGAGTCTCCCATTTTCCTGCGCAAGGTCGGCTCTTCCTGTATCAACACGAACAGGTGAAAGCAAATCGCGACGCCGACGGCGTATTCAACGAGCACGACGGACCGGAATAGCGCCGCCTCTCCCATTAGCGCTGTCAAGACGCTGATGTACATCGGATTTCGAGAGTACTTGTAAGGACCTCGCACAACGAGACGCTTCGGCATGTCGATAGGCGCGGGCGTTCCGCGGCCGAGAACTGCGAAATCCAGCGCGCACCACAAATATCCAGCTGTTCCAATCGCGATCAGTGCGATCGCCGCAGCCGTCGCCAAGCTCCAATCGATAGGGCGATGCCTGACTTCCGGAAAAAGCGCGAAAAGAGGCAGCCACACGGTCACCGTGCCTGGCACGAGCAGTGTGAACACGGCAAGTTTGAGCAAGATTAGAAGCAGGGATTCGTCTCCGGCAGCCTCGGACATGCGAGCCTCAGGAAATATCTGGTTCGACTTGCGCCAGTCTACGCCAATGGCAAGTGCTTAGGAATCGTGGTTCAAATCGAGCAGGCCTTCAGGCAGGGCAACTTCAATCACGCGTGCGACAGTATCGACGCGGACGCAAATCTCTTCGGCGAGCGGGATGAGAACTTCGCCGCGTGGCGCGTCCACAACCAGAATCGGTGTGCCGGCGACGTCCTCACCCGTGAACTGCACATCGCGCACTTCGCCGATCTTCGCGCCTGCCCCGCCGGCAGGCGGGCCGCTCTTTTCGCGCACTTCGCAGCCAATCAAGTCCGTGACGAAATGGCTCCCAGCCGGAAGCTTCACGCGGTCGGAAAGCGGGATCTGCACTTGAAGTCCGACCAGCTTCTCGGCGTCTGAAATCGAATCCGAGCCTTCGAAATGAAAGATCGCCTGGCCGCCGCGGTTCTGGCCTGCCCGCCGTGGCGGGGTGAGCCAGCACGAACGCACCGCGACGCGCTTGGGAGCGGTGCGCCCGTTCCAAAGCGCCGCGGACGCAAGCGTCTTGAGTCTTTCGGGAAAATCGGTGAGGATTTCGGCGGCCACTTCGCCGCGCCGCCCGTGCGGGCGCAGAATGCGCGCGACCGTGACGCCGACCGGCTCTTCGGTTGCCACTTATTCGAGGATTTCCAGCGTGAAGCGTTTTTTGAGTTTCATTCCCGCGGCCCCCAGCAGCGTTCGGATCGATTTCGCCGTGCGCCCCTGCCGGCCGATCACTTTGCCGAGGTCTTCCGGATGAACCCTCAACTCCAGAACCGTTACCTGCTCGCCATCGACTGCATTGACCTGCACTTGGTCCGGATGATCAACGAGAGCCTTCGCAATCGCCTCCACTAGGTCCTTCATCGCATGTCCCCCACGGTCCGCCATGCTCAGCCGACACACTCACCTGAGCGTGAACTTGAGTCATGAACAGGGCTCCGAGATGTAGGACGCGCTAGGCAGGTTTGGGGTTGCGTATCAGGCTGCGGACTGTGTCGCTCGGTTGCGCGCCTTTGCCGATCCAATATTGCACGCGCTCGTTGTTCAATTCCACAGCCGCGGGCTTCTTCTGCGGGTCGTAAGTGCCCACAATCTCGACGAAACGGCCGTTGCGCGGGCGGGTCTTCTCCGTCACCACGACGCGGTAAAACGGGTGCTTCTTCTTGCCGATTCTGGCAAGGCGTATCGTTAACACTCGCAATTCCTCCTCATTTCAATCGATCCAGTATAGCGGACGCAGCGCTATTCACCAATCGGTATCTCGACGGAACTGAATGTCTCTTTCGGCTCGTGCACGGCAAACGGTGCAAGTAGAGCCCAAGTTCCGACCCCTTGGTGAAGAGCGCGCTCCCCGCGCCATTTGGCGCCATCTGGAATCCACAATCCTTGGTTCGTGCGTGCGCGCGAAACAGATCGCTCAGGAATTTGAAAGCAGTCTCATCTCCCTCGATGAGAACGCAGGACCGATCTCTCGGCAGTCGCTTAACCGTGAGCTTCACCTTGCCCGCTTTTTCGCAAATCTTGTCAGGACTCTGGTTCATGAGGTCCACCTCATCTCAACAGCCAGAGCGGGAGCGCGGCTTGTGCGCACTGCTCGATCAGTTGCTGATCGCGCGCGGAGAACGCGTTGGCGTGTTCACTATCGACATCGACTGTTCCGATCACGCGCTGTTCGCCCGGCGCGAAAACCGGCACGATGATTTCCGATAGCGTGCTGCCAATTGCGGTGAGGTAGCGCGGATCGTTGCGAACGTCGCCCACAATGACTGTGCGCTTTTCGCGAATCGCCGCGCCGGTCAGGCCTTTGTCGATCGGGAACATCGGATGCTCGGGCGCGCCCGGGCCGCTCCACGCGATGATCGATACGTTTTCCGTGCCCACGTCGTAAATGCCGACCCAATGATAGTCGCCGAGTTTCCGAATCATCTCGGCGAGCCGCTTCGCGCGCTCGGCGCGGTCGCCGCCCGTCGCTGCCGTCGAGCGAATCTGATTCAACGTGTTGTCCATCACAATCGGCATTTCTTGTCGTTCCTTTGCTGCGCAGTCGAAGAGAGATCCTTCGACTTCGTGGCCGGACGTCCCGAAAATCTGGGACGAAGAACTGCCTCCGGCCACTTCGCTCAGGATGACGATCCTGCTCGGATCGTCACTTCAATCCGGCGAATTTGCCGAGGCCGCGCATCTTCATTTTGGCCATGCTGCCGTACTGCTTCATCATGCGCCGCATGTCGGCGTACTGCTTGAGCACCTGATTGACTTCCTGCACGGACGTCCCGCTGCCGCGCGCGATGCGTTTGCGGCGCTTGCCGTCGATGATGTTGTCGTTGGCGCGCTCAGCGGCGGTCATCGAGTTGATGATCGCTTCGGTGCGCTTGAGCTGGCCTTCGTCGATCTGCGCGTCTTTGGGAATATTCGCGAAGGGGCCGACCTTCGGGAGCATGCCCATGATCTGCTCCATCGAACCCATCTTGCGGACCTGCTGGAGCTGATCGCGGAAATCGGCGAGCGTGAAATCGTTTTCGCGGAGCTTGCGCTCGAGCTCGCGCGCCTTTTTCTCGTCGACGGTTTTCTGCGCCTTTTCAATTAAACCGAGGACGTCGCCCATGCCGAGAATTCTTCCAACGATGCGGTCGGGAACGAACGGCTCGAGCGCGTCGTATTTTTCGCCGACGCCGACGAACTTCACCGGCGCGCCGGTGACTTTGCGAATCGAAAGCGCCGCGCCGCCGCGCGCGTCGCCATCCATTTTCGTCAGGAGGATGCCGGTGACGCCGAGGCGCTTGTGAAATTCGCCCGCCGAGCGCACCGCGTCCTGTCCGATCATCGCGTCGGCGACGAACAGAATTTCCGCGGGATTGAGTTCGCGCTTGAGCATTTGCAACTCGGTCATCAGCTCGTCGTCGATGTGCAAGCGGCCGGCGGTATCGACCAGAATCACATCGTATGCGGAGAGCTTTGCTTCGCGCGTCGCGCCGCGGACGATTTCGAGCGGCTTGTCCGTGCCCGCGCCGGGCCAAATCGGAATGCTGACCGCTTTCGCGATCTGCGCAAGCTGTTCGCGGGCCGCGGGGCGGTAGACGTCGGTTGAAACGACGATCGGGCGATGCCCGTGCTCGCCGAGCCATTTCGCGAGCTTGCCGGTGGAGGTGGTTTTGCCGGAGCCTTGCAGACCGACGATCAGCCAGACCGACGGCGGCCGCGACGCAAATTGCGGACGCGCCTCGCGCCCGAGCAGATCGGCGAGCTCGTCGCGCACGATCTTGACCACTTGCTGATCGGGCGAAAGCTGCAGCAAAACTTCCGAGCCGAGCGCTTTGGCGCGGATGTGCGCGATGAATTCGTCCGCGACGCCGAGATTGACGTCGCCTTCGAGCAGCGCCTCGCGGATTTCGCCGAGCGCGCCGTCGAGGTGCTCTTCAGTGAGCTTGCCCTGGCCGCGCAGGTTCTTGAACGCGCGCTGAAGTCGGTCGGTTAGGGTTTCAAACATTCTGGTTTGGCGTCGACCTCAGGGGTTGAAACCCCTGAAAAGTTTTGCGTTTTTGGCACGGCTAAAGCCGTGCCCTGACGAGGATGACGATTCATTGTAGGCGGCGCGAAAAAAACGGTCAAACGCCCAACCCCGAATCTTTGGCGATTAGAACGACACGCGACCGTTTGTTTTCTATAAGTTAGGCCGGTTTCTACTTGCAGAATTTGGCGATTAGAAAACCGTGGGAGCGGAGGGTTTCCAGGATTCGCAGTTGAGATTCGACGGGGCAATGCACACGGCGCGCTCGCGCGCGACCGGAGGCGACCACGAATGTTTGCTCGTACCGAACGGCTCGGCCCGCCACTTCGGGACCGTCCGCCATTTTCGAATTTTTCAGTCCACAGCATATCTTCGCGATCGTCCTGCCTTCGCCCTGCGGGCTCCCGGCCTCCGCCCAAAGGGCTACGGCGCGGCGAGTCGGCGCGACCATAGGCTAGCAGGCGTCAGGGGTGTTGCAAGCGCGAAAGTCTGTGGACTATTCGCGGCCCTCGTTGTGGGTCTCAACAGGAACCAAAAGCAGATCCCTCACCGCCGTTCCCGACCGAAAGCGTCGGGGCTGGGTTCGGGATGACAGCTCTCAAGGGCGCACCTAGTGTCGCGGGGCCCAAGCCCCGCGCTTCCACCCTAGGGGAACGAGGACGCGCAGCACTTCTATCGCGCTATTTTCGCGGTTGGGCGGAGGGCGGCAGCAGGCCATTGAGCCGCAGATAACTCGCCATCTGCGAGTAGTGATCGGCCAAGTCAGCGACCTCCTCCAAGACGGCACGAGCGCGCGGGGTCTTGCGACCGCCGAAGAACGTGATGGTATCGCCCAGTTTCGAATCCTGCAGTCCGTTGACCGCCTTGGAGCAGAAATCGAACGAAGCTTGAAGCGCCGGTTGCAGCTTTTCCTTGGGATCGGTCTCGGTGACCTTGACGTCGGTGGGCATCGGAGTGTCCGAGATCATGGAGCAGACGTAGAAATTTGCCTGCGTAACGTGCGAGACAATTTTCCCGAATGTCCACTGTTCCGGCGTGGGGTGATAGCCGAATTTGTCGGCTGGCATCTCGTCGGCGGCGGCGATGATGAATTTGGACTGCCGGTTGAACAGCTCCTGCACGCCCGCAGCGACGGGGTTGGCCACGGGGGCCTGAGCGCGAGCCGCAAGCGGCGCTGCCGTGCAGATCAGAATCATCCAAACGTAGCGTTTCATTGGTTTTGCCTTTCGCCGACGAGGATGCGACCGCCGGAGATGATTTCGGAGCGGCGGAAAGATACTGCCTCGATGGAAGGGTGTCAATCAAGAGACCACACGCGTGACTCGCATTTCCGAGGTTAAGACCCCGGACGGGGGCGGCTTGTCGCAGGGCTGAAGCCCTGCGCTTCCACCGTTATGCGGGGCGCTTCGGCTGCGCTCAGGGTAAGTAACGCCCGGGCCCGCGCCTCTTTGGGTCGAGGTGAACCGGGTCCAACAGGCTTACACCGAAAAATGAAAATCGCCGGCGAGACGCCGGCGCTACGAAAGACGGCTCGAACGACGATGCGCGGCGAATGGGCAGAAGGTAGCCAAGGATTTCTGCCGGGCGTAGCACTGCTACGCCCCTGGCAAGGCGCACCACCATTAGGCGATGCCGGCGCGATCTTGAGGAGCGAGCATGAAGCCAGCGACTTGCGCGGTGGGCGCGGCGCCGTCGACGAACGAGAACGTGCCGCGGTCGCACATCTCCCGCCCCGCGGCGATCAACGCGCCATAGGCGAGGCGGGTGAGTGCGCCGCCAAGGCTGATGCGGCGAACGCCCGCGGCGGCGAGCTGCTCGACTGAAAACGCGAGACCCTTGATACCAGCGAGCGCGTTCACGGGACGCGGCGCGACGGCAGCGCACACCGTCTTGATCGCTTCAAGGCTCGGAAGGCCGGGCGCGTAGAGAACTTCGGCGCCCGCAGCGGCAAAAGCCTGGAGGCGGCGGATCGTGTCGTCGAGATCGGGGCGGCCGTGAAGAAAATTTTCGGCGCGAGCGGTGAGAGTGAAGGGAAACGGCAGCACCCGCGCGGCTTCGACGGCCGCGGCGACGCGCTCGACGGCGTGATTGTGATCGTAGATCGGACGGCGGTCGTCGCCGCTAGCGTCCTCGACAGAACCGCCGACGATTCCGGTGGCGGCGGCGAGGCGAATCGTCTCCGCGACGGTTCTGGGATCGTCGCCGAAACAGTTTTCAAGATCGGCGGCGACGGGCAAATCGGTTGGGGCAACGATCGCGCGGCAGTGGGCGAGAACTTCGTCGCGCGAGACCATGCCGTCGCGGCAGCCGAGAGAGAAGGCGAGACCGGCGCTCGTCGTTGCGAGAGCTTCGAAGCCGAGGCCCGCAAGAATGCGCGCGCTGCCTGCGTCCCAGGGATTGGGGAAGATGAACGCGCCCGCCACGGCGGACAGGCCCGGGCCGGCGTGAGCGATGGGCGCGCCGAGAGTCAAGGGCAGCTTGTGCAGCGCGCGGAATTTTTTCGCTTTTTCGGATTGCGTCGCACTCATATGATCGCCTCTTTTCCCGCCCCGGGTTTCGATTCTAGGCGGCGCGAAGAGGCCGGTCAAACCAGGCGGAATGCGGCGGGCCTCAGATTCGACTACTTGCTGCGGATGAGGCAGCGCATAGGCATGGCGCCTGCCTCGTCGGCGGGCGAGCTTCGCGCCAGTTTTCTTGTCGGAGCTAAAGCTCCGACCCCCTAAGCAAGCGAGCGCCTGCGGCGCTCTTTTTTGGAGGGGCTAACCCCCCCGCCCTTCCACCAAATGCAAAAGCTGCCGCGCTAAAGGCCGCGGCGCTACATTCAAGTCTTTCGAGCCGCACGCGACTAGGGCTTGCGCGCCGAGACGACGAGGGCGGGCATCGGGATTTCGAGATGATCGCCGCGCGTGAATGCGGCGGCGTTTTTCAGGATTGCCTCGCGCACTTTCGCCAGCGCTGCGGGGGTTTGGGCGCGGAGCAGGCCGCCGGTACGCGCTGAGCCGTTGAAGAAAGCATCGAAAACTTCGTCGGGCAATGCGAGACGCCAGACGAGCGGAAGCTGCAAAATAACGACGTCCGCAAATCCCGAGCTTTCGAGCGCGCGGCGGCACTCGGCGCGGTCGCTGAAGCGAAAAAATGGCGGGCCGGGCGGGAGAGGAACGTTGGGATCGCCAAATTCCTCGACGGCGCGGAGCGCGATGCGAAAGCCGACAGCTTCTTCGGGCTTGGCCCAGGCGGTGAAAGCGAAGCGGCCTCCGCTGCGCAGAACGCGAAATGCTTCGCGAATGGCCGCGTCGGGCTGCCCGAGATGAAGAATCCCGAAATTCATCACGGCGCGATCGAACTGCGCGTCGGCGAACGGGAGCGCTTCGGCATCGCCGCAGCGGAAATCAATGCCCGGATGCAGCTTTCGCGCGAGCGCGACCATGGATTCGGAGAAATCGACGCCGATGGGCGACCAGCCGCGATGCGTTGCCGCCGCAGCGACGTACCCGGGGCCACTTGCGATGTCGAGCAGGCTTGCGCCGGGCGTGTTGGCGACTGCATCCAAAAGCGGCTCGATCGTTTGCGCGGTGAGGGCGCCGAAGTAGCGATGGTAGGCGTCGGGCGCGCGCTCCCAGCCTTCGCGCTCGAATGCGTGAAAAGCTTTCGCGTCGATCTCGGGCGGAGACATCGCGGAATCAGTCGTTGAAGATCGGGAGGCAGAGCGGCGGCTCGACGTGAAAATCGAGCGGCGCGATTTCGGCGAGAGCGCGGTTGAGCACGGCGCCGTCGCAGGCCTCGAGCGTCATCACAAACGACAGCGCGGAATGCGGGAAGCCGGGCTTTTGAAGCAGCGCGTCGATGCTGATGCCGTATTTGGCGAGGATCGTCGCCAGCGCGGCGACGATGCCGGGGCGGTCGCGCACCACGAAGCGCAGATAGTGCGGCACGGTGAAATCCCCGGTCACCGAGTCGGGCACTTCCGGGGCGCCCGGAAGCGCCTCGGGCGGAGCGCCGGCGGTGCGCGCGATCGAATAGAGATCGGAGATCACCGCGACGGCCGTGGGATCGCCGCCCGCACCATAGCCCGCAAAGATCATGCGGCCGGCGTACTCACCGGTGGCTACGACGATGTTTTGATTCCCCTGCGCGTGTGCGACGAGCGATGAGACGGGCACTAGGGCCGGCTGGACGGCCGCGGCGAGCCGCACTCCATGCGAGGTGTCTGATCTCCCAGGCTCGACTAACCGTCGACCTGGGAGCCCTTCTTTTTTCGCGACGGAAATCTGGCGGATCGCGCATTTGAGTTCGCTCGCGTACATGAAATCGACTGCATCGATCAGCGAAATGGAACGGCAGAGAATTTGCTCGCTGCGCACGCGAAGGCGAAGGCCGGCTTGAGTGAGGATGACGAGCTTGGCGCGTGCGTCGACCCCGTCGACATCGGCCGCCGGATCGGCTTCGGCGTAGCCACGCTCCTGCGCCTCTTTCAGCGCAGCGTCGAAGGTCGTGCCGGTCGACTCCATTTTCGTAAGGATGAAATTGCAGGTGCCGTTCAAGATTCCCGCGATGCGGTAGAGACGGTCGCCGGCGAGGCCTTCCTGAATTCCGATGATCGCGGGGATACCTCCGGCGACGGATGCGCCGAATTCGAGGCGACGTCCCATTTTTCGCGCGAGGTCGGCGAGTTCGGGGCCGTGCTCGGAGATCAGGACCTTATTGGCCGTGACGACCGATTTTCCCGAGCGCAGCGCCTTGCGCACCCATTCACCAGCCGGCTGGAGCCCCCCGACGGCTTCCACGATGACATCGACGTCTGAAGAGAGCACTTCGTTGACTTTCGAAGTCCAGTGAATGTGCGCGGGCAGGCCCTCGATTCGCTTGCGCTCGATATTACGATTGAAGATGTGCGTGAGAAGGAGGGGACTCGCGGAGTCCTGCGCGAGAATTTTCGCGACCGAGCGTCCGACCGTGCCGAAGCCGAGCAGGCCGATCTTCAGCTTCCTGCTTGCCGATTTTTTTGCGGCAGGAATTTTCGACAGCTTTTTCCTGCCTTTCGACGGACGCGCCTTGGCCAACGCTCGGTTACCTCAGATCACTTGAGATTTGAGAGCAGACACTTGGGCACACATCCTACCAAAGGCCGGAAAATACCGGCAGCGGAAAGGCGCGCTAGCTGGTGTCCTAGTTTCAGTTGGGTTGCAGATATCCTATCACTCAAGTACTTGCTGCGGGTGAACCTGCGCATTGGTTCGGCGCTTCGCGCCGATCATTCTTGTCGGACGTGAACGTCCGACCCCCTAAAGTACTCTATCGTCGTGCGCCTCAAGATGAAATTAGGACATCGCCGCGGATTAGCGCGGCTTCTTTTTGTATGCGCCGGATTCAATGTAGGGCTTCAGGCGCTCGACGATGAAATGATGCCAGACCGAGTCGAGGATCTTGTCGAGGCCTTCGTCGATCTGACCCGAGACGTTGCAGGTGACTCGCAGCTTCGTGCCGGCCGGATCGGGGAGGAAGTCATAGGTTGTGACCATGTCGACGGCCTGGCCAGAAAGTCCCAGCGGCCCAGTGAAGCGAAGGCGCTTGCCACGTTCGGCATATATGACAGTGGCGTGGAGGACGCCGTCGCCGGAATCGTCGAAGATCTCCCAAAAACCGCCTCCGGGCTTGGCTTCGATGTAGAGCTTTTTCGGATGGTCGGAGACGTGATGGTCCCACCAGCCGCTGATATCGCCGGTTGCGGCGTCGTAAACTGCTTCGGGGCTCGCAGGCAGCACGACCTCCTGCACGATCTGAAACGCACCAGTCTTGAGTTCCTTTGTTTCGCTTCGCGCGCCTAACGGCGCGAGCAAGAGCCATATCGTGACCGCGGCGAAGCCGAGTGTGACTCGCATTTTCATGGCACCTCCTCCTGCGAGATCTATCGCGTGAGACCGCGCGAGGACGAGTCTAGAGAAAGAATTGCCGAGCCTTGAGCGAGCGGCAAGGGGCGGAGCGAAAGCGGGTGCCCTACTCAGCGTCAAATTGTACGCCGCGAACTAAGGTTCGTGCTCCCACGCCATCGGTCGCCTGCAAATCCAGGCGGTACGTCCCCGGAGACAGCTGGTCCAGCGGAAGCTTCAGCCCGATTGGCAGGACGGGGCTGCCTTTGTTGACGAACCGAGCCGTATCGATGTCGTCTCCTCCGATGACCGCCTGTCCCGTCTTCAAATCGACAATCCGATAGCTCAGCTTGACCGCCGGAGGATTCGGGCCCGCGAGGTTCGGATTGTAGATCTGAGCGTACAGCGCGACGGTTTCATTTCGTTTGAAGTGATTGCTGCCGGAAGGCACCACTTGCATGTCCCGCACGATCAGCGGTGCGCGATCGGAGAGCAGGTCGGCCTCGAGGGCGCTGCCGAAGCCCTGGGCGGGCTCGATATCGTCACTTAATGCGATAGCGCTCAGCGTGAACATTTTTCCATCGAATGGATCGATTGCGAGCGGCGTTTCGTATTTTCCGAAGTTTTTCCCACCTGCCGATAAGACGACGGCGAGGCGGTAAGTGCCCGGCGCGATCTCGAATTGATTCTGGTATGTCATCGGCTTCGCGTTGAAACTTTTCAAGGCATCTTTTTCGAAATCGAGCGTCACCTGATCGCTGAATCGAGCGCCGACCGAGCCGTCGGGACGATACGCGATGCCGAGAACATTGATGTCCGCGTGGTATTTGCCTTCCTCTTTCGAGAATTCGACCGAAGTAGGCGGGAATTGCATGGCGACGTGGACGCGCGCCTGGTTGGGCGACGTATAGACAAAGGGAGCTTCGAGTGTCCCGCCTACGTTGCCCGGTTCAGAGGCTGCCGCATGTGCCTCGAGATCCTTCTCGACCGGCTTGCCGAATAGGAAATCCTTCGGCCTGGCGTTGCAGTATCCCGTACGCGAGCGGACATTGGTGCCTTTGCGATCGACCTTCACTTTCAGCGCGTGGCACTCACCATCGGGTGTTTCAGGGGCTGCGTAGGCGAGCAGGTAATATTCATCCTGCTCGTGCGCGATTTTTGAGAGGCCGCCGAGAAGGTCGTTCGTGTTGTAAATCGGGAATCCTCCAGTGCCGGTCGCGAGTTCGTACAGGACACCTTGATTCGCCGCGCCTCCATCGGGAATCTGCGGCACGATCGCCTGCGGCGGGACGGTGCCGTACGGCGACATTCCGTACATGCCCGGATTCATAACTACTCCGCCGCCACCTGATGAGCCACCCGAGGTTCCTCCGTGAGATCCGCCCGAGCCGCTGCCGCCGCCCGTGCCCCCACCGGTTCCTCCGCCACCGTGGCCGCCTCCGCTCCCACCACTCCCTCCGCCACCGCCTCCTCCACCGAATCCACCTCCACCCCCGCCGCCGTGTCCACCTCCACCTCCGCCTCCGCCGTGCTGTGCGGGCTCAGCGGCAGGGACTGGATACGCAGTGAGAACCAAGTGCGGCCGGACGGCGCCGTCAGCCAAGGCCTGCCGCGCCGCGACATAAGAAGTCGCCTGATTCATTCTGCGCTCGGGAAAAAGCTGCGCACCGGGCGCGGGCGCGATCAAGCCGCGGACATCGAGGGGATAGACGGCGACGTTGTCTCGATTGCACTCCGAGATCGTTGCGGTCAGCTCGACCTGCTCTTCGTCTGTGGTCGGAAACCCATCGGTGAAAAGAATGACGCTCTTGCGGCCCGGCACCGCCGCGAGATTCCGTGCGAGACTGCGCACAGCCATCAGAAATGTATAGACGCTGAAATCGTTTTGAGCTTGAAAGATGGACGGGCCGGCGGGCCCCGGGACCGTGCTCACCGCGGAAGCATCCGTCTCGTTTGGCGAAACGGCGGAGGATTTGTAGTTCGCGGCGGCCTTTTTCAGGCGATCGGCGTCAGCCGTGAAGTTTTGCACGATGCGAAGCGTTCCGGTGAAATCGACGACCGCCATGACGCGATCAGGCCCTGCATTCGCATCGATGAATTTCAGAGCTGCCTGCCGGGCGCGCGGCTGGTCGGAAAAGTCCATTGTCGCGTCGTCAAACATTAGGACCATGTAGTGACGGTCGGCGTTCGCGGGCGCGCCGGAGGATGCACCGAAAGAGAAATTCATGATCGGCTGCTCCTGGTCGTTGTCGAAGACGTGAAAATCCTTGGCGGTGAGATCGGAAACGTAGTTGCCCTTCTTATCTGTGACAACCACATCGACTCGCACGACACGCGACTCGGAGCGAAGCACGGGAGGCGCCGCGGCCAGCGGCTGTGCCGCAGGAGCAGGCGGCGCAGGCTCCTGAGGAACGACAGCTGTTGGGAAAAGGACAAGGGCGATCGCGATGGTGAACTGCAGCCAGCCGATTTTCATGTTGCACCTGCCCTAATAGGGAATTTCTACGACACCATTTTCAGCCGAGATTTGCGCCGCAGTCGAGTCCCGCACGACCAGGCGGACGACGTAGTCTCCCGGCTTCACATCGAAATTCGTACGCACCGTCACGCCGGAGTGGCTGAGCCGCGCGAGCGTTTCGTCGCGCAGCTTCATTTGCACGATGCGCTGTTCCGCGGTGATGAAGTTGCCGTTGCGATCAAACAGCGCGGCGACGACGGTCAGATCATCCTGGTTGCGGCCGGCGGCCTTGACGAAGTGAATGTGCGCGAGATCGACGCGCGCGAGCACAGCCAGTTTGGCATTGCTCGCGTCGGTCTTGAAATACTGCGTCTGCAGATCGACAGGCAATCCGTGCTGCTCTTCCTGCGAGAAAACAGCATCCTCGATATCGCGTTTTGCGATGTCAGCAGGATTGTCGCCGTGCAGCGGAGCGTAGTAACCCTGGCGCGCCTGAATCGTGTACTTCTCTTTGGATACAAGCGTGACTTTCAACGAATGCAGCCGGCCATCGTACTTCAAGTTCTGAGGCGAGAACGCGAGGTAGTAATACGTGTCCGGCGCGGCGGCCACCTGGGACAATCCCTCATCGAGGTCGTTGCGGCCGTGGAAGGAGTAGCCGCCTGTGTCGCGAGCGAGGTCAAGCAGGAAATACACGCGGCTCTCTTCGCCAGCGAGATGCACGGAGCTCCGGAAACCGGCGTTATTGAGATTCGGATCGTTGTAGCTCTGGCTGATGTCCGGGCCAAATTCGGGAGTGTAAAGTCCGCGGGCGTCGAGGGTATTGATGAACACACTCCACCGAATGGCGCGATCGACGAGTTCGGAAAACTCCCGGTCCATATTCGGATAAATGAAGCCGGGCGAGATCAAGACAATGTTTCGCTGTCCGGGAAGCGACGACATGCGCTGGATCACTTCCCGCAACCGGCGGAAAGCGAATTCGTTCTGCTGCTCGCCCTCTTCTTCGATACGCAGAGAAACGGCTTCGACGGTTGATTGGGCGCGGGAGATTTCGCCTGCCGTCGGCTGGCCGCCATTAGCGGCCTGGGCCTGGGCATCGGCGGGAGTCGCCTGGCAGATCATCGCGTCCGAGACGGCCACGGCGGTAGATTGAGGGTCATGATGGTTCTGAATGGCATCGGCCTCGTAAAAGTCCATGGGCGGGCATTCGTTTGCGTTGTTCGGCCGGCCGGCAGTCACGTCGCGCGGCAGCAGATGGGCGAGCGTATCTCGAAGCTTTGCGCGATCGTCGGAGAAATCCATCTGGGTCTGGCCGGAAGTGGTGAATACCGCGACGCGATCGGTAGGCGCGACCGATGCATTGAGATAGCGCATGGCGGCAAGCCGCGCCTGCATCAAATCCTGCAGATTGAGGTGCGCGTCGTCGAAGAGCAGCGCGACGAATCGCGAAGGCGGCAGAAACGCGGGCGGAGGAGGCGCGGCGTTGCCGGCCGCGGATGAAACCGGTTGGACGACATGCTGCTGAATCGAGGCGAGCGTTTCGACGGCAAAATTTGAGATGATTTGCGGTTTGCCGTCTTCGAAGAGCTGAAAGTCTTCCTTATGCAGGTTTCCGACGGCGTGACCAGCAGCATCGCGCACGACGACGCGCACAGGAACCACGCTGACGCGCGTTTGCAGAGGGACCGGTGCTTCTTGTGTGCTCATTTCGGGCACGTCAGCCGGCGCTGGGGACGCGGCGACGGGCGTCTGGGATGCCGGCTGAGCGGTCTGCGCGCCGGATTGAGAAGATTGAGCGCGCGACGACGGAGCAGTTCCCGCGGCCCAGGCAAACGCGATGAACAGTGCCGCAGCAACCGACACTTGCAGGCGTCTTGACGTGAAGGCGCTCATGCGGAACTCCCCAACCCGTGGCAAGCCCGGACCGGCGATGCGGAGGGTACGTCGTCCAGGCTGACGGGGAGTTTACATCGAAGTCGCGTCCGAGGCTGTACTTTCTTTTCACTTGACCGTCCGAGGGACGTGGCGTACCGTCCAGCGAAATCCAGCCATCCGGCCGGCGCGCCAAGCGGCCGCGAGGCTCACAATTGCACGGATTCCGGGCGGATTCGCGTGCGGGAGGTCACATGCAGCGTCCCACCGGCGTGACGATCATCTCGGTACTGGCTTTTATCGGCGCGGCTTGCTTGCTGTTCGCGGGGCTGGGAATGTTCTTGGGCGGGGCGATCCTTTCGAGTATGGCAGGCCGCCCTGGAATGGGATTGGTGGCGGGGATCGGAGGCGCGGTCGTGGGCGTCATTTTTCTTGGCCTCGCCGTGCTGGATCTGGTGCTGGGGATCGGCCTTTGGAAACTGCAGAACTGGGCGAGGATCCTAGCGATCGTTCTGTTGATCGTCGGAGCGATCTGCTACGCGGTGGGGCTGGTAGGGTCTTTGCTGCACTTCCACCTGTTCCAGCTATTTTTTCAGATGATTTTCATCGCGATCGATGTCTGGATCGCGGTCTACCTCTCGAAGGCGAGCGTCAAACAGGCCTTCGTCGGGGCCGGATCGTAGCATTTCGACTTGGGAGATCGCATGCAGCGTCCTGTTGGTGTGACGATCATCGCGGTGCTGGGCATTATTGGAGGAGCGGTGCTCGCCGTACTGGGAATATTGCTGTGTGCGGGCGGGGCGATGTTGTCCGGGATGGCCCAAAGACCCGCGGGGACGATGATGGGCATGGGAGGAGCGGTGGTCGGCGTGATTCTTCTCGGAGTTGCCGCCCTCTACATCGTCGCGGCCATTGGTTTACTGAAGCTGCAGGAATGGGCCCGAATCTTGGCTATCGTGCTTACCGCGGCCGGATTGCTCGTATCTGTGCTGGGCCTGTTCGATGTCTTTCGACATCCGCACGTGCTTTTCTTTTTCGGGGTGTTTGTTCGGCACATCGTTGTAGTCGGAATCGATGTGTGGATACTCGTCTACCTCCTCCAACCCGGTGTCAAGCAGGCGTTCGTCGCGTCGGCCTGAACCAAATCGACGCCCTAAATTATTCGCGGCGCGTCCACATTTACCGCCTGCGCGGTGGTGTACCCTGAGCGTCGACCGAAACGCAGCCAAACGGAGATACTTTATGAAATCATGGAACAAATTCGCGCTCATCTTCGCTGTTCTACTGCTCACAGGCGCGGCCGCGCGTGCGCAACAGGCTCCTGCAACGAACGAAGCGCCGACGCTTACTTCTGTCCTGCAGACGCATCTCTCGGTGTGTGAATTTGAGATCGTTGCGACGGCACAGGCGATGCCCGAGGACAAATACTCGTTCGCGCCGACACAAGGGAATTTCAAGGGCGTGCGGACGTTTGCGCAGCAGGTGAAACACGTTGCGACCGTGAACGACAGACTGGCGGAAGCGATCTTGGGGCAGGCCCCGCCGACGGCGCCCGATGAAGGAATCACGTCGAACGGTCCGGATGCGATCCAAACGAAGGATCAAATCATGCAGTATCTGAAAGACTCCTTTGCCAACATGCACAAGGCGATCGCGACGATCAACGCGGACAATGCACTCACGCCGCTGAAGGATGCGCCGGCGCCGTTCTTGAGGACGCGGGCCTCGATCGCGATGTTCACCTGCACGCACGCGATGGATCACTACGGGCAAATGGTCGAGTACATTCGCATGAACGGCTTGACGCCGCCGATGAGCGCGCCTCGCCCGACCGGCGTTGCCCCAGCGAATCCGCCGCCGAAGCCGAGCGGGGATTAGGCCGGCGTTTCGAGTCCGTTCCTTGACCGCATCGGAGTGCTCGCATACACTAACCAATCCGCTTGGGTCCGCGATGCGCGCTGAGCGGTTTGCGATTGCGCCATGCGCGCCGGCCCGGTCCTAGCCCGCTGCGGCAGGCGAAGGGGAGAAGCCGCCGCTCGAAGCCACGGTTGAAATTGAGGGCGGCGCTGCACGTAATAACTATCTAGAGGAGAAAGATCGTTGCCGAAACGCACGTTTCAACCCCATGTGCGGCGCCGTCACAAGAAACACGGCTTTCGCACACGCATGAAGAGCGCGGGTGGACGGAAAGTCCTTGCGCAACGCCGCAAAAAAGGACGCCACAGTCTCACGCGGGTCTGATTCGCCGCGTCTCGAATTTCCCCGTGCCTGCCGCTTGCTACACCGCGCCGAATTCGATGCGGTGTATCAGGGCGGACGGAGGCGGGCGAGCCGCGAGTTTACCGTTTTTCTTCGCCCCAATCGCTTGGATCGCAGCCGGTTTGGCTGGAGCATTAAGAAGGCGCTGGGCAGCGCTGTCCGGCGCAACCGAATCCGCCGCCGGCTCCGCGAAATTGTAAGGCTGCACCGACAGGAGATCGCTCCGGGATGGGATATCGTGATTCATCCGCGCAGCTCGGCCGCCACGGCGGATTTTTCGCCGCTGGCGGAGGAACTCCTGCGTCTGTTGCCGCGAACGCAACCGCAAGCCGCCGAGCAGCCGAAACGCGAGGAATGAAAGCGCTTTTGAATTCGGCCGGCGCTTTCGCGTTGTTGTTTCTGATTCGCTGCTACATGATTTTTCTCTCGCCATTTTTTGGCGGGGCTTGCAAGTTCCATCCTTCCTGCTCGAACTACGCATACGAAGCGGTCGCGCAACATGGCGCGCGACGCGGAATCATTCTCGCGGCCAAGCGGCTGCTGCGTTGCCGGCCGTTTACCATGGGCGGATACGATCCGGTTCCCGAGCCGGAGCCGTTGGCTGCAGCATCAGCATTTCTCCGTATTCCGCACGATAGTTCGGAGCCGGTCCAGTGACGCAAAAGAAAGAGATGTCGGACCAGGCCCGCGCGGTCATTTTCGTCATCGTGGTCATGGTGATCACGTTTATCTGGCTGCGTGTTCATAAGCCGCCCGCCCAACCACCGCAGACGCCCAGCCAAGCCGTTACTCAAACAGCGCCCGGCGCAGGAACTGTGCAGCCGAGTGCGGCGCAGGCTGCGCTCGCGCCCGCCGCACCTGTGAAGGTTCCCGTTGCGCAGGCAGCGGCGGAGCGAATCGTTACGATCGAAAGTTCGCTCTACCACATTGAGATCACAAATCGCGGCGGGGTGGTTCGCAGCTGGACGCTCACAAAGTATTTCGATGATCAGAAACCGCCGCGCCCGCTCGATCTGGTGAATTCCGCCGCGGCGCAGGAGCTTGGGTGGCCCTTCTCGCTCAAGCTTTCCGATGCACAGCTCGAGGCGGAGGCAAACGCTGGCCTGTATCAGGTCACGACGAGCATTCCCGGCGCGAGCGAAGTGAGTACGCTTGCAGCACCGGTTACGGTCACGCTTCACTGGAGCGACGGCCATCTCGATGTGACCAAGAAGCTGAGCTTCAGCAACGATTATCAGATGTCCGCCGAGGTTTCAGCCGGGCTCGATGGCAGACCGATCACATGCGGGGTTTCCTGGCTCGGGGGTTTCGGCGACAAGTCCGTGTACAAGGCGCCGCAGCTCGCGAGCGTCTTTTACAACCAAGGCGGCTCGCTCACCGTGCTGCAGTACAAGAAGCTGGGATCGTCGGGGAATCAGATTCAGCCGTTCCAGCAGCCCGGAGCGATGCAGTTCGCAGGAGTCGAGGACCAGTTTTTCGCCGCTACATTCATCCCCGACGGCACCGATCTCTATCTTTCGCACTGGACCCAGTGGCACCACTACACCGCGAACAACCAGCCGGCTTTCGATCCCGTGGCGGAGATGGCGGTCGGCTCCGCCGCGCCCGGGCCTGTAAAATTGCGCGCGTACATCGGGCCGAAAGACCTGGCCCTGCTGAGCAAGGTGCAGCCGTCGCTCGAAGCCCTTGTGCAGTTTGGATGGACGGGCGTTATCGCCAAGCCCATGCTCTTCATCCTGCAATGGATTCACCGCTACATTTCAAACTGGGGTTGGGCGATTGTCGTTTTCACGCTGGCGCTGACCATGATTCTGCTGCCCATTCGCATCTGGACGTTTCACTCCATGCGGCGAATGCAGGTGGTCGCGCCGGAAATGAAGATGATCCAGGACCGTTACCGGAAATATTCGATGACGGACCCGCGGCGGCAGAAGATGAACGAAGAGATCATGGCGCTGTATGCGAAGCATGGGCTGAGTCCGTGGTCGCAAGTCAGCGGATGCCTGCCAACTCTTCTGCAGATTCCGTTCTTGTGGGCTTTCTACCGGATGCTCGCGGGAGCGATCGAATTGCGACACGCGCCGTGGATTTTCTGGATTCACGATCTCTCGGCAAGGGATCCGTACTACATTCTGCCGATCGCGATGGCGGCGACGATGTATTTCAGCACGAAGATGATGCCCACGCCCGCGAGCGTTGACCCATCGCAACAGAAAATGATGGCGCTGATGCCGCTGGCGATGGGAGTGTTTTTCTTCAGTCTGTCGAGCGGGCTGAACCTTTACTATTTCACGAGCAACCTCGTCAGCGTCGGCCAACAACTATACTTGAACCGAACGCAACCGCTGCCCACGCGCAGCAAGTTCAAAAGCAAAAAGCAATGAGCGACGAAAGAACCCCAGACCGCAAAAGATTTCCGGCCCGCAATCGCCCGCACCGCGATCGGGGCCAGGCAGCACCGCGTCTGGATCGCGAGCGCGTGGAGACGGAACTCAAGCGCTTTCTCGATCTCGCGATTCGCGAAATGGGTCTCGAACTCGAATGGGGGATTTCGTCATCGAGTGAAGGCGCGAAGCCGGAAGAGGCCGATGTCGTCGTGACGTTCCGGGGAGCCGACGAGGAGCTGCTGCTGGAGCGAAACGCCGAATTGCTGCTCGCGCTCGAGCACATCGCACATCGGTGGCTGCGTCTTGACCCGCAATTGCACGATCGCGTGCGTCTCGATTGCGGCGAGTATCGCGCGACGCGGCTTGCCGAACTCAAGCTATCGGCGCGCGTGGCCGCGCAGCGCGTACGCGAAACGGGCCAGCCGCACCGCTTTAATCCGATGTCGTCGCGCGAGCGGCGCATCATTCACCTCGAACTCACAGGTGCGCCCGGCGTTCGCACAATGAGCGAAGGCACGGGCGACCGCCGCCAGCTCGTGATTTATCCCGCGGCGAAGAATTCCCGCTAACTAGATTTCGATCGTGTAGCCCTGCTTGCCCACGTTGATGCACTGTGTCGGGCCAAGGCGTTCGCTGAGGCCGGCGGTTTCGTGGATGTGCCCGCAGAAAACGTAGGAAGGCTTGGCGCGCTCGATCCACGCGCGGAGCGCTGAACTACCGCCGTGTTTGCCGGGAGCAAATTCATCGAGGCGGGAGTTGCGAGGCGGGCAATGCGCAACCAAGTAGAGGTTTGAAATGCCGTCGAAGGCCGCGAGCGCTTCGGCAAATTCGTCCTCCGTGTACTCGCCCGGCGTCGCGAATGGCGTGATGCTGCTGTAGCCGAGTCCCGCCCAAGTGGAGCGGCCTTTTGCGCCTTCGAGGTTCCTCACTTGCCGGTGAAAATCGACGAAGCCATAGCGTTGGCAGAAGCCGCGCGTCTGTTCGTGGGTTTCGTGATTGCCCGGAAGCAACCACAGTCGCTCGCCGAGCGGCTTCAGGATTTCGCTGCAGCGCTCAAGACCTTTGCCGAATGTGGCCAGATCGCCAGCGGCGATGTAGACGTCGGCGGGCTCCGCGATTCTGGCTTCCAACGCGCAAAGGTCGCCGTGGATATCGCTGAAGATCAGAACTTTCACGGTTTCGTCTTCGGCGGCGACTTGGGCAGATGTTGCTGCGGCACCATGTTCCTCAGGCGTTGCTGCAACATTCCGTTGGTGAGCCAACCTTCATCCAGAAGATCGCCGGCACCATCGAACACGACGCGGTAGGTGAATGGCTGCGGACTGCGGTGCCGCCCGTCGGAAAACCGGTTCTCGCCGAAATCGACGTAGTGCCAACCGGCGCGCTGGAAGCTATGGATCCCGGGGAAGCGTGCGAATTGCAAATAGAGTTCCACGCTCGGCAGCTGAAGCGCGCGACCGATGTACGGATCGGGCGGAGAATCTGGAACGTACCAGAAGAACGGCGGATTCTCGGAACGCAAATCGAACTGCGCTTCGTATAGGCCATCGGACGTGCGGATCGCGTCGCCCCAATCGAGCAGCGACGGTGGAATCGGCAGGGCAGCCATGCGCTCAGCCGGGATGCGATTGTCGTCCGCGAAGGTCCTGACGCGGAGCATCGCGGAGTGATGGGCCAACGCACAGCCGAACAAATACGCGACCATCGCGACGATTCCCGCCTGGCACCACACGGCACGTTCGACGAGGAATCCCCAGCCGCGGATCCCTGGGCCGAAGAATAGCCCCGCTAGCAGCACGACGACGACGACCGCTACCCAGAAATGAAACGGATATCCGGCAGCGCGCCCCGCCAGCCAGAAAACAAATGTGCTCGCCGTGAAGATCAGCCACATGCGCAGCGCGCGGGAACGGCTTTTCGGGACGTCGCGCGAAGATTCAGGACCGGCGGGATAAATCCAGGCGAGGATCTGCGGAATCAGGATGATGGCCGTGAACGAGACATCGATGATGAAGAGCAGATCCCACGCCACGCGCCGGCTTGAGAGCGGATACCACATCCGCGTGCCGAACGACGTCATGCCGTCGAGAATGATATGGCTGGCGATGCCGATGCCGTAGATCAGCGTGAGGATTCCAAGCGGAGGGGATTCGACGTCGCGCCAGCGCTCGTATTTGCGCCTCATGGTTGGAAGAAGCGCCCGCGTCAGCAACGCCAGCAGAAATGCGAACACCGGCAGTGCCACAAAGGAATGTGTGATCGCGCGATGGTATTTCACGATCGCGAGCGGATCGCGAGTGACGAGGTCGGCGGTGATGTCGATGTCAGGGAAAACGGCGCCGAGAACGAGAGCAAAAGTTGCGGCTTTTCCGTAACGGTCGGAGAAATAGCCCTTGCTGAGGAGCGCGCCTGTGATTCCGTGCGTTACCGGATCCATGAAGGGTGGAGCGAGGAAAGAGTGTACACGATTCAGGCGATCTCTAGCAGGGGAGAGCGCTTGGGCACGACGGTTCCGATGTTGCGCGCGTCGATGCCGCGACGCTTGAATGCCGCGAGCGCGCGATCGGCGGCTTCGGGAGCAAGTGCAGCGAGCAGCCCGCCGGAGGTTTGCGGATCGAAGAGCAGCGAGCGAAATTCCTCCGGCACCGACGGCAGAAACTGCGCGCAGCCTTCGAGGAATTCACGGTTGTTGGCAAGCCCGCCCGAAAGGAATCCGCCGCGCGCCGCTTCGACGGCGCCCGGGAGATATGCGACGCGCGTGTGGTCGATGCGCATCGATACGCCGCTGCCGATGGCCATTTCACGTGCGTGGCCGAGAAGCGAAAAGCCGGTGACGTCGGTGACGGCGTGCACGGGCTTGTTGCCGTCACTTGCCGCGTCGTCGATTTCGTGCAGGGCGTCCGCTGCGTCGCGGTTGAGGCGCGTCATCGAAGCAGTCGAGGCCTCGACCCACGCCTCGGCGGCTTTTCCTTGCTTGAGGGCGGTCGAAATTACGCCCGTGCCGATCGGCTTGGTGAAGAGCAGCACGTCGCCCGGCCTCGCGCCGACATTGCGCCAAATTTTCTGCGGGTGAATCAGGCCGGTGACCGCGTAGCCAAATTTCAATTCGTCGTCGCGTATCGAATGTCCGCCCGCGACGGTGCAACCGGCTTCCTGCATTTTCGCCAGACCGCCTCGGAGAATGGCTTCCAGAAGCTCCGGCGGCCTTGACGAAGGAAAGGCAACGATGGTCAGCGCTGTGACGGGGCGTCCACCCATGGCGTAGACGTCGCTCAGCGCGTTGGCCGCGGCGACTTGCCCGAACAGCGCGGGATCGTCGACGATCGGCGTGAAGAAATCGACGGTCTGTACAATCGCGAGATCGTCCGTGAGTTTATAGATTGCGGCGTCGTCGCTGGTCTCGAAACCGACGATGAGATTGGGGTCGTTCGCCGGCGGCATGCGCTTCAGCACCGCTTCCAGAACGCTCGGGCTGAGCTTCGCAGCGCAGCCTGCCGCTTTCGCAGTCGTCGTCAGTCGAACAGTTTCCGTCGGTGAGGACATTCTTCCCCCGAAATTCACTGCAAACGGGAATTATAGCGCGTCAAGCGACTTCGACGAGAACGAGAGACATATCGTCAGCGGGCGGGCCTGAGCGCCACGCCGCAACGCGATCAAGGATCGCGCGCTTCATCTCGCTGAACGGCAACTCGGACGCGTCGCGGACGATATTCTTCAGTCCCGAAATGTCTAGCATTTCGCCGCTCGAATTGAACACCTCGGTCAGCCCATCGGTGTAGAGCAACAGGCGATCGCCGGGATTCAGATCGAGATCGAGCACGGCCTCGCCATCGACGGCGTCCGGCAGCGCTCCGAGCAGCATGCTGCGCGATTCGAGCAGCCGTGGCTCCTGCCCGGGCGTCACGATCATGCCCGGCGGGTGACCGGCGCCCGCGAACACCATGCGCCGCCCACCGCGGTCGATTCGCGCCGCGGCGGCGGTAAAGTAGAAGGCCGAGCCGCCGATGCTTTGCAAGACGAACTGATTCAGACGGCGGAGCATGTCGCCGAGCGGCGCGTTGCTGCGCAGTTCCGCCAGGATCTCGGTGTAGAGGCGGTTGGCGACGAGCGCCGATCCGATGCCGTGGCCCGAAACGTCGCAGACCAGCAGATTCAGATTCTCATCGTTGACGGGGGTCACCACGCCGAAATCGCCGCCAATCCGGCGCACCGGATGGTAGTAGGCGTCGACGCGCAGCCCGCCCCAGACAAGCGACTGCGGCGCGAGGCTTTGCTGCACGCGCGCCGCAAGCGTGAGATCCTCGTCGATCTGCTTCTGGCGCTCTTCAAGCTTGGTGTTAGCTTCGCGAAGCATGGCTTCGGCGCGCTTCTGCTCGGTGATGTCGGTGAAAGTAACGATCGCGTAAATCCGGCCGTCGGGATCTTCGAACCGCCGCGTCGTGATGATGACAGGCAAGCGGGTGCCATCCCTCTGCGGAACGACAAACTCAAACATGTGCTGGCCGGCTTTTTCGCTTTCCGCAATGCGAGCCTGCAAGAATTCGTTTTCTTCATTTGAATACCACTTGAGAGCGGTGCGGCCGATCATCTCCTCTGCCGGAATCCCGAAAATCTGCTCGAGGTGATTGTTGATGAAGAACACGCGGTGACAGTCGTCGACCACCATCACGCCCTGATTGAGCGTTTCGAGAATGCCTTCAGTTTGCAGCAGCCATTCCGGCTTTTCGATGGGCATGAGAGGGTCTCTTTCAAGCGATCGGGGAACCGCTATTCTAACCAATCCCGGCACCGTCAACAAAACGCGGCCTCCGCTGTACAATCAGATGATCATGGCGCAACTGGCGTCGCAGGCAAATGTGGCCGCAAGCCGAAACCGGTTCCCGCCGGGGCCGAAGGGCCTGCCTGTCTTCGGCATGGCGCTCAACATTCGCCGCGATCCGCTGGAAGGTATCCGGCAAATCGCGCGGGAATACGGAGACATTGTCCGTTTCCACGTGATGACGCAGGAGCGCATTCTGCTGAACCATCCCGACTTGATCAACCAAGTCCTGGTAATCCAACACAGCAAATTTCACAAAAGCGAGCTGACGCGCCGTATCACGGTCCGTATGCTCGGCCAAGGATTACTGATCAGCGAAGGCGAATTCTGGCGCCGTCAGCGGCGGCTGGCGCAGCCGGCGTTTCACCGCAGCCGCATCAATGACTACGCAGCGACGATGCTCGAAATTGCACAGGCTCGCGTGAGCGGCTGGCGCGACGGCGAGGCGCGCAACATCGGCCAGGAAATGACCTCGCTCACGCTCGACATCGCTGTACGCACGCTTTTCGGCACGACATTGCCCGAAGAAGCCCGCGGCGTGGGGCAGGCGATGACCTTCCTGATGCGATATTCGCTGCGGCGGCAGCGGCTGCCGTTTCGTATTCCCGAAACCTGGCCGACGCCGAACAATCGCCGCGCCAACCGTGAGCTGGAATTCATCGATTCGCTCGTCTACCGCATCATTTCCGAGCGCCGCGCCGCGGGTAATTCGAATCACCACAACGACCTGCTTGCGCTGCTTATGGGCGCGATGGACGAAGACGGCTCGCAGATGACACCGCAGCAGCTCCACGACGAGACGATGACGTTGTTTCTCGCAGGCCACGAAACCACCGCGCAGATGCTTTCCTGGACGTGGTACGCACTGAGCCAAAATCCGCAGGTCGAAGCGCGTTTGCACGAAGAGCTCGATGGCGTGCTCGGCGCGCGCCCGATGGAGCCGGCGGACTTGCAGCGGTTGCCCTATCTGCAGGCTGTGATGAACGAAGTTTTGCGGCTCTTTCCGCCCGCGTACATCATGGCGCGCGAGGTGGTCGAGCCGTGCGAGGTCGGCGGCTACACGCTGCGGCCGAAATCGACGATCATTTTTTCGCAATGGGTGATGCAGCGCGATCCGCGATTCTTCGACGATCCGGATACGTTCCGTCCCGAGCGCTGGCTTGATGGATTGATGGACCGCCTGCCCGCGGGCGCCTATTTCCCGTTTGGCGGAGGACCGCGCCGGTGCATCGGCGAAGGATTCGCGCTGCTGGAAGCTGCAATCGTCATCGCGACGCTGGCACGTCGGTTCCGATTCCGGCTCGCTCCCGGTGCGGTGGTCATCCCCGAGCCACTGGTCACGCTGCGCCCGCGCCATGGCATCCCGATGACGCTTCACGCGCAGAATTAGTGCACGAATTCGCCGTGCCCGCCGTTTTTCCACGGATCGTAGCTGAGCGCGAAGCGAATGCGATCGCGCGTAGCCGGATGGCTGTACGTCAAGAATACCTCGAGTGGGCCCGGGTCCGGAAATTCTAGGTCCACTTCGCCCAAAATTTGAAACGATTGCGCCGCCACCTGGCCTGAATCCGGCGTCAGCCCGTGCGTCACTTCGAGGCCGTACTGATCCGCCTGATGTTCGAAATACCGGCTAATCGCGTTCGTCACCGGCGCGAGCACAATTGCGAAAATCGTGAGCAGCAGGATCAGCGCGGGCAACGACGCCAAGTCCCCGACGGACCGAACCTCCCACCGACCGCCCCGCCAAGCCAGCAGCCAGCCGATTAAACGATACGCAAGATAGAACGCAACCAGACTTCCGACGGCGTAGATCGCCAGCCCTTTGGAGATGTGATTCAACACGTAGTGGCCCATTTCATGGCTGCACACGAAGACGACCTGTTGCGTGTTCATTTTTGCGATGGTCGTGTCCCATACGACCATTCGCTTCGAGAGGCCGAGACCCGTGACGTACGCATTCACCTCGTTCACTTTTTCCGAGGCGTTCATCCAGTAGATTCGCTCGGGTGGAATGTTTTGCCCTGCGCGCTGAATGACCTGTTCGAGCGCGGTGGTGAGCGCCGGGTCCCTCTGCTGCATAGGCACGAACTTGTGGAACAGAGGATCAACTACCACAGGCTCGATGAAAGCCAAGATCAGCGCGAGAGGTAGCGAGGTCAGCCAAAAGTAGAACCACCACCGCCGCGGGCTTTTGCGAATCACGGCGTAGAGAATCGCAATGGCGATCATTGTCAGGACTATGCCGACCAGTTCACCCTTCGCCCAGTCCCACGCCCACGAGCCCCACTTCTGAATCGAAAGGCCGTAGTTGCGGCTCTCCCAGTGCTCGAAGATGTTGAGAGGCAGCTCGAGCACGTCGATCGTCAGTACGAAGAGCGGCGTGAAGATCAGCACCTGTAAGAGAAATTTCGTCGACGCTCGTTCCGCCCAGTCGCGATATTTCGGGCCGAGCCTCCAGCCAAGGAAAAGCCAAAGCACGACGAGGCCGTAAATTGTGCCGACAACGAGGAGCGTCAGGCTCACTCTCTCAAGGCGCTTGGTCTTTTCGTAGAGGTCGGGAGGCAGCGTGTACGCGGTAACAATTTTCTGCACGGGCTGTGGCGCGGCTGCCGGCTGCGTGCTCGGCGCAGGTTGCTGCTGGTTCGTGGCAGGCGGAGGTGTCTGCTGCCCGTGAGCAGGCTGCGAAGTCATGCACAGTCCGACCGCCAACAGAAGGACCAGTTCCGAAAAGACGAGCGCGAGTTTTTTCATCTTCCCCCTCATTCCCCCATCAGACGCCACGAGCGATTACCTCGTTAGGGCGGCAGTCTGGCATAATGCGCCCATTATGACAGCCAGCACAGCGAGTTCAGTACCCAGCGTCAATCGCCAGTTTGTCCTCGCGGCGCGCCCGGTGGGCATGCCGAAAGAGTCCGATTTCATCCTCGTCGAAGCGCCGATTCCCGCGCTCGCGAGCGGACAGCTGCTCGTGCGCTCGACTTTTCTTTCCGTTGACCCCTACATGCGCGGCCGCATGACTGGCGTCCGTACCTACGCCGATCCGGTGAACATCGGTCAGATCATGGTGGGCGGCACAGTCGGGAAAGTAGTGCAGTCGCTCAATCCGCAGTTTCAGCCGGGGGACGTCGTCTCAGGTTACTGGGGCTGGCAAGAGTATGTGACCTCCGACGGCAAGGGCTTGCAGAAACTCGACACGAAACTGGCGCCGCCGTCGACCGCGCTGGGAGTCCTCGGAATGCCGGGGATGACGGCCTATTTCGGTTTTCTCGATATCTGCAAACCAAAAGCGGGTGAGACAGTTCTCGTTTCGGGGGCTGCGGGAGCCGTTGGTTCGCTCGTCGGGCAGATCGCGAAGATCAAAGGCTGCCGCGCGGCGGGCACCGCCGGAGCGGACGACAAAGTCGCGTGGCTAACCGGTGAGCTCGGATTCGATGCGGCTTTCAATTACAAGACCACGGGGAATTACGTCGAGAAGCTGAAGGAGCTTTGCCCCAGCGGAATCGACTGCTATTTCGACAACGTCGGCGGCGCGGTCACCGACGCTGTGCTTCCGTTGCTGAACGAGAGGGCGCGCATCTCGATTTGCGGCCAGATTTCGCAGTACAACGCCGCAAAGCCAGAGCTGGGGGTTCGTCCCTACGTCTTTCTGCTCACCAAGCAGGCGCGGGCGGAGGGCTTCATCATCACGCAGTTCATGGACCGCTTCGCTGAAGGCATCGCGCAGATGGCGCAGTGGATCAAAGAGGGCAAGATCAAGTATCGCGAGACCGTCATCGAAGGCTTCGAAAACATGCCGCGCGCTTTGATCGGCGTTCTCAGCGGCGACAACACCGGCAAAATGATCGTTTCGGTCCGATAAGCGTCGGAGCTTTCGCAAGATCGGATTCGCTCGCCTGCCGAAGCGGCCAGTTGCTTCTTTCGACTCGGTGCCGAAGGCGCATTGGCATGGCGCGGCGCGCGCGACTACTATGGACGCTGGGAAAGTTCGGAGGGAGCGACGATGAAAATCGCAAAGTGGGCGCTCGTGATTCTGTTTGCATCGCCGCTTGCGGACGCCGCAGCGCGCCAGCCGCAGCAGGCTCCTCCGCCCGATCAATCGTCCGCGTCAGGACAACAAGATAATTCCGTCGCAGCTGCCGCTCGCCGCGCGCAGGAAAAAAAGAAAGAGCAGCCCAAGGCCAGTGCTGCGCACTCCTGGGACAACGACACGATTCCCGCGACGCCCGGCGGCATCAATGTCGTCGGCCAAACCGGCGAAGCCGGAGGAGCGCCGGAAGGAGCTGGCGCGGGACAGCAACCGCACGCCCCCATGACCCCCGAGCAGAAGGCCGCCATCGAGTCGAACCTGAACACGGCTAAAGCTAAGCTCGAAAGCCTGAAGACCGATCTCGAGATCGCCACCCGGAAATACGCCCTCGACGAGCAAATGTACATGGGCAAACCCGATTATCAGAAGGACAAAGAGGGTGGCGCCGCACTGCAAGCGGAAAAGGACGACATCGCCGCCAAGCAGCAGGAAATCGCCGACGAAGAAAAACAGATCCAAGATCTGCAGGCAGAAGCCGCCGCCGCGGCCAAAGCCCCTTCCAACTAGGTTCGCGTTATTGGAAACTCGCACGACGGAGCCTTCCGCTGGCTTAGGAAACCTCACCACTACTAATTGTATAGATTTCGCTTGACACACTAGACGCCCCAGCGCACAATCCCGTCCGTTTTACGGGGCGGTTGCGTTCCTCGGGGTTCCTTTGCGGCGCCGGACGCACTTTCTGCGCCGCCGGCTCATCTCTCGTTCATGCGAGGCGAATCAGCATGCAATACCTACCCGGCTGGACCGTGCAATGCTTGAATCCGGAATGTCCCGCGCGCGGGCACTGGCTGCGTGTGGAGTCTGCGCCCCTCGAAATCTGCAGCAACTGCGGCGCTCCTCTCCACCGCGTGCCGCCGCCGCTCGGACCGCGCTTCCGGATGCGTCCGAGGCCGCTTGCGGGCTATCGCCCGGGGCGTCCGCGCTAGTTTTTCCGATTCACCATCTCTCGCTTCCGCCTGTCGAATCGCGGAGGCGCGAGAGCAACCCAGCTGGCAGCGGCTAGACCGTGGCCCAGCCCGGTCACGTCCCCGCCGCAGCTCCCCAGGGGTGGGGGTCAGCAACCAGGCCCGAGCCAGTCCTGAGTTCTTCAGGGCTTCTCGGGCCTTCTTGTTTCTGTCTGTGAATTTCCCGCAGCGTGATGCCGGCCTGGCTTGCGCTCAAAAGGGGGGAGCGGCTAGTGGGGGTGCTAGCCGCTCCTGGGCATGGGGGTGATGGAGGTGCAGATTCGGGGCCCACGCCCCGAATCGAGTGCGATTATGCCGGTGGCGCGTGTGGGCGTCGATGGAACGCTCGTTCATCACGTTCCGGTACGAACGTACTCCCGGGCGGATTCGCGCGGTCTTCGCCAGCACCCGCATGTCCGCGCATTACTTTGCCGCTGCGGCGCGGATGTACTACGATAAACGCCCGCCGATGAACGAAGGCACTACCGCGAAGCCCACCAACGGCTCGGGCGAAATGCTATGGGGATTCTGGTATCCCGCGCTGCGCAGCAGCGAGATCCACGGACGCAAGCTCGCTCGCGCGACGCTGCTTGAAGTTCCGCTCCTGCTCGGCCGTGACTCTGCCGGAAAGCCCTTTGCTCTGCGGGATATCTGCCCGCACCGCGCGTTTCCGCTTTCGTTCGGCCAGTTCGACGGCGCGTCGGTCGAGTGCGCCTATCACGGGTGGCAATTCGACGCGCACACGGGCCAGTGCCGCCACATTCCTTCGCTCACCGCCGATTCGAAGCTGAAATGCGAGCGAATCTACGCGGGCGCTTTTCCCTGCGCCGAGCGCGACGGTTACATCTGGGCGTTCATGACCAATCCCGAAGGCCGCACCGCGGGCGCGAACGAGCCGCCGCCTCCGCCCGTGCCCGAGTTGCCGACGCTCAGCGAGCGCTACAAGATCGCGCATCTAGCGGCCGACCTGCCAGGCAACGTCGATCACGGCATCATCGGCCTGATGGATCCGGCGCACGGGCCATTCGTTCATCAGGCGTGGTGGTGGCGCACGCGCCGCAGCATCCGCGACAAATCCAAGCAGTTCGAGCCGATTCCCAACGGCTTTCGCATGAGCCCGCACGCTCCTTCCGCCAATAGCGCGCCATACAAGCTGCTGAAGTTCATCACCGGCGAGCCGGCCACGACGACGATCGACTTCGTCCTGCCTAATCAGCGCTTCGAACAGATTCGCGCGGGAAAATACTGGCTATCGAGCCGCACGACGGTCACTCCCATCCGCCGAGACCTCTGCCGGCTCGATTTCGTGGCGGCGTGGAATATTCTTCCGTGGTTTCCGATCGTCTCGTTCATCATTCACGTTCTCGGGCCGCGCTTCATCCGCCAGGACACCGCCGTGATCGAGAAACAGGGGCTTGGCCTGAAGTACGAAGACCGCATGATGCTGGTGGACGACGCCGACCGGCAGGCGCGCTGGTATTTCGAACTGAAAGCGGCGCACCTCGAGTCACAACGCACGGGACAGCCGATGCGCCATCCAGTCTCCGGCCCCGTGACGCTTCGCTGGCGTTCGTAGCATTTCTTCGCCTTCTCTTGCCCTGCCCTAATTTTGGCCCTCCGTCCAGTTGTTGACCTCTGCGCAGGAGCGCACACTTTTATCGCCGATTGCGGCAGTTCTTTCTCTGGGGCCCGCGCGAGCGGGCTGGGGCCGTGGCGACGGCCCGAACCTGGGAGCGAAGGAGGGAACATGAGTCGCATTCGATTTCTCCTGCCTCTGGCCGGCCTGTGGCTGGCATCGCCCGTTTTTGCGACCGACCTCGCGTATGTGAAGTGTGCGGCCAATCAGGACCGAGTGTGGGTCTACGAATCGCTCAGCAGCTTTGACGTCGAAGCAAAACTGAAGTGCGGCGAGCCAGTCGAAATCCTGCATCGTGTGAAGGGTTACGTCCGGATTCGCACCGAGAGCGGCGTGGAAGGCTACGTAGCGGACAGCGTCTTCCCGGATTTGCCAGCACTTCCAGATGATGCCGATAGACCGGCCGCAGCCTCGGCATCGCAACGGTCTATTGCAGCGGCGGTCGCAGCAGGGAAGCCGACGCCAGCGCCTGCAGTTGCGCTGGCGAAACCTGTGCCTATAATCGTCGCAACAGCCAAACCAGCGCCGCCAGAGCCCGCTGCATCGCAAGCCGCGGCGATCACAATCACGCCAGCGGTTGCGCCCAAGCCCGCTGCCACAACAGCGCAGCTCGCTCCAGCGAAGGCTTCGCAATCTGCGAAATCTACACGTCCCTCCGCTCCTGGACATGCAACCACGCAAGCGAAAGTTCCGACAGCTTCGGCTTCGGCGCAGACAAAAGCGGCGCCAGCGGGAGCGAAGAAAGCGAACCCTGCGCCAGCTGTTTCGTTGCCAGACTTCGACAGCGCGCCAGCTGCGCGGCTCGTGCATAGCGCTCCAGTTGCGTCTCCGAAAGCCTCGGTTGAAACCGTAAGCGCGAGGAAAGATAGCGCCGTGACGGTTGCGACGAACAGGCCGCCCGCCGCTGACGCAGAAGAATTGGAAGATTATCCCGACACGCAGGTGCAGAATGAAAGCGCCGATCCGTCCTGCAGGGTTTTCTTCGCTGCGTACGGACTATCGCCGTCGCAATACAAATGGATGGCGGAAAATCGCCGCAAGGAATTTTCGGGGATTTGCCCGGCACCTGATCTGGCGCACGTCGACTACGTCGTGCTCTTCACCCACGATTCCAATTCCTACACCTACGCGATGCCCCAGCCGGTTCACACCGATCACAACGGATTTTCGGATTTCAGTCCGATGACGACGGTGGACACCGCGCTAGTGAAAGCGTCGGATGTGGAAAAGGCGCGCTACGAATTCGTGTGGGTGTTCCGGATGACGCGAGGCGCGTTCGACCCGGCGAAGTTCTCGGCGCGCCGTAGGCCGCAATTCACGACCTACGTGAAAGGATCGCGCGCCTCGCAGCGATCCATCGAGGACGCGTTCAATTTTGTCGAAACGCAGGGCGTGACTCCATAGTCGAGCAGCCTCGCGCTACTTGAGCTGCGATAGATTAAACGTCGTCTCGATGACCTGCCCGTCGGGAGTGTCCACGTCGATCGTCGTGAGGCCGCCCGCGTCAATCTTTTTCAAGTCGTATTCGAGGTTGATGTTTGCCCCAATGACTCCGTACACGTCTGAGTCATCGCTGTAATAAATCGGCTCCCCATGGATCGACTGTGGTTCGACTTCGGCGCGCTGCTTCAGATGTACTTTGAACTGCTTCCACAGATCGGGAAGCGCAGCCTTGCTGAAGCCGGGAGGCGGATAGTCCTGCGTGAAGTTGATTCCCACGTGCACGCGGAAACAGCCGGGCTTGCCTAGATAATCTTTCTCGGCATCGTCCGCGTGATAATTCGGACCGCGCGTAACGAGTTCGTCGACAAGACAACCCATAGGCGTCTTGACGTCGATCAGACTGACATACGGCCCGCTCTCGGGCATCGGCAGATAGTGCTTATACTTCTGGAAGAATTCCGCCCGTTTGTCCTGACTCGTGGTAACGAGAAAATAGGCTTCGCGAATCGCTTCCGGGGAGAGCGGGTAGTCGAAAGCAAGCGCGGCCTGCACCGCGATCAGCACAAATAGCAGGATCGCGAGTCCGGACCGGACGAGTGACTTCATTGCTACCTCCGGGCCTGACTTTACCTATTTAGACGCAACGGAGATTGCAACCGGGTTCAACGCGCTGCTCATTCGGCGATACCACTCAGAAACGGGAAATGGCTCGCGGCGGCCATGAAGAAAAGCAGCGGAAACGACAGCCAAAATCCCACGCGCGACGCGAGAAACGCCCAGCGCGCCATGCGCTCGGCCTCAGGTGGCATCGGCGTCCCTTGCTCCGCGGCAGCGCGTGTCCACGCGATCAGCCGCTTTTGCGCGCGCCACACGACGCCCCACGTGTTCAGCAACATCAGCAAGCCGATCCCGCCGCCAATTGCGATCGAGAGGTGACGATTGGATGATTCCGGCCCGGCGTTTAGCGCGAGCACGACCCAGGCGGTCGCGCTCGTAATCGCAGCGATGGCAATCGCGCGCAGCCAAGCGCTATCCAGAATCCCCTTGTGCGGTAGTTGAAACGGATAGATCAGCGCAAACGCGACGCACCACACGAGCAACCATTCGCCCAGCCAGCGCCAAGCGAGTGGCGGATTGCCTGCGTTCGTCGCGTCCGCTGCGAGAATCAGCCAGAAATAGCGCAGCCCGGCGAGGACCGTCACCAGCGCGGACCAGCGAAACCACCACATCGCGCGCGACATGAGCGCCGGATAAACTTTCACGCGCACGGCCGGTTCGAGCCCCTTCATCGTTCTCGTGCCGACGAGATTGAAGAAATAGAGCAGCCCGATCCAAATCATCCCGGCGACGAAGTGCAGCCAGCGCAGTGCGATCTCCTCCCGCGTCACTGGCCCTTGTGGAAAGCTGATGTGCGACTCAACCAGGATGATCTTCGTTAAGTTCGCAATGATGATGGGAGACATGAGCGATCCCCGAATCGCGAGATGGACTGGTTACCGTAGCGGGATTCTATGTGATTTCGCCCGGACAGTAACGGCGAATCCAATCAGCGCGCGGCAGCAGTTCCATTGAGCCCGCGAGAACAAGACAATAAGCGCCATATGAAGGAGCGATCACCAGAAGCATCAGTTTCTCGTCGCGCGCCTTGGCGAGCTGTCGAAATACGTGAGCTTCGTTAGCAGCGCCTTCGTGCAGATCATAGAGTTCGGCGATATCGTCCCTGCCAATCTCCTCGCTTTCGCGCGTGTCCACCGATAGGATGATACTTCCGGCTCTAAATTCGGAGGCGTTCAGCGCAACGACGCCCGAGAGGACGGCGACGAACGACTGGTTTTCGTCGGCGGTTAGGAAAATATGCGCAGTTTTCTCGTTGATCCAGAGGCCGTCGAAAGAGCCGTCGTGAAACTGACCGTACTCGTTCACATTCGCTCGGGCGCGGCGGCGCGCGAATCCTTCGACTTCCCGAAGCTCAGCAGCTGCTTCACCGAAGCCGAGACGCGATGGCGAAAAAGATTGAAGCGTTGGCTGCCTTCGCCGGTTACCCAGTTGAACTGAATCACGCGCCGCTCCCCGATAAAGGGCAGATGCCCGTGCCAGGAATGATCGGAGCGGAGAAACGCGACCAGCGTGCCGCCAGACGGCGGCACTTCCGCCGCGACGTCGTTGATATCGCTGCGCGAGCGAAGCAAGCGGAGCCGCCCGCCCGAATCGTCCCAACCGGGATTCATGTAGAGGAGAATCGTGACGATCTTGCTCTCCGAATCGCAGTGGATGTTGCCGTCGCGCGTGTCGCTGCGGCCGCGGATGGTGATCGTCGTCGGACGGCCGCTCAAATCTGTCCCAAATTTCTCCTCGAACGCCTTGCGAAATTCTTCGGATTCAAGCGCGTCGACTATCCGCTGAAAATTCGGGCCGAATTCGAGCGACGCGAGCGGATAACTGCCCGCGTGGTCGATGCGCGGGTAGTCCGCGTTGATTTTCGCGAGCGCTTCGGGCTTCACGAACCCGGGCAGAATCACGTGCTCGTACGGCTCGCGCACGAGCGGCGCTTTCCGCAGCGCCTCATAATCGAAGACTTCCATGATTTTTGACACTATCGTGAGCTGATCTACACTGTCAACTTGACCGTCGTTGGGGTGATTCCTACGCATGGGCAAAATTTACGCTGGCACGTCGGGCTGGGCCTACACGAGCTGGCGGCCCGACTTTTATCCCGCGAAGCTCGCGTCCGCGAAATTTCTCGAATACTACGCGACGCGCCTGAACTCCGTCGAAGTGAACTACACGTTTCGCAGCGCCGTCACCAAGCCGTTGCTCGCCGAGTGGATCGCCGCGACACCCGCGAATTTCAAATTTGCCGTGAAGGCTCACCAATCCATCACGCACATCAAGCGGTTGCGCGGCGTCGCGAAACTGACTTCGCAATTTCTCGCCTCGCTCGAACCGCTCCGCAGGGCGCGCAAACTCGGCCCGGTGCTTTTCCAGCTTCCTCCGAATTTCAAATGCGATCTAGCGCGGCTCGGCGGATTTCTCGAAAAACTTCCGAGCGGTACGCGCTTTGCGATCGAATTTCGGCATCCTTCTTGGTTTGTCGATGACGTGTACGACCGGCTGCGCCGAGCGCGAGTCGCGCTGTGCCAGGCGGAAAGCGAAAAGCTGGAGGCACCCGACCTTGCGACCGCGAATTTCCGCTATTTTCGGCTACGCAAGGACAAGTACTCCCCTCGTGCCCGCAAGGCGATCAAGCGGAAAGTGATGGAAGCCGCGCGTTCGGGCGACGTCTTCGCCTACTTCAAGCACGAAGACACACCAAGCGGCGCATTTTACGCAACGGAATTGCTCTAGCGGCAGCCGAGCTACTGCCCGCGCATGGCGTTGATCCACTCGACGGTCTTCTTGAGCCCGCCGAACGTGTAGAAGTGCAGCGCCGCGACGCCCAACTTGGACGGATCGCCATCCGGCGATGCGCCCATCAGCTCGCGAATCACGGGTTCGGGATCGCGTTCGGTAAGCAGCTTGCCGAACGACGCGGATTTCGTCAGCGCTTTGATCGAATTTCCCACACCGCAATGAATCGCATAGCGCGTAAGCGTCGCAATGCCGGCTGGACCGGCGAGTCCCAGCCGCACAGGAAGATCGATGCCCATCGCGCGCAGGTTTTTCAGCCACGCGGCGATCGGCTCGCCCTCGAAGACGAACTGCGTCACGATCTGCAGCTCAAGACCAATCTCGCGGCCGTATTTCATTTTGGCGAGGGTCGATTCGGCGAGCACCTGCTCGGAAATTCTCGGATGGCCTTCGGGGAACCCGCTGATTCCAGCGCGACGGATATTGTGCTTTTGCAGTAAGCCGGACTGCATCACTTGAATGCTCGCATCGTAGGGACCGAGCGGCTTATCGCGCTCGCCGCCGATCAATAGCACGCGGTCCACTCCTGCGCCGGTGAACGCGCCAAGCAATTGATCGAGCTGCTCCTTGCTCTCGAGATGCCGCGCGCCGATGTGCGGAACGGGATAGAGCCCGGCCTTGCGGAGCTTCGCTGCCGGCGCCACAGCCTTCGAGAAATCCTCGCCGGGGATCCAGGTGAAGAAGACTTCGGTCCCCGGCTCCAGCCGCTCCGCGGCTGAGTCGACCACCTTCTCGTTCTGCGGGCTGATCTCGACGGAATACCCGCGCAGCATCGGAGCGATGCTCGGCAAACCCGTTGCAGCCTCAGACATCTGGCACCTCGGTTCTTTGGATGGACGTCACCGTGAATTGCACTTCACGCTCGGACCTGCCCCACAGCCGGCCCGTCGCGTGCGAGCGAAACAAGCAGTGTGCGCAATCACACCCGCGTCAGTCAAGCGAGACGAATCAACCGACAGGTGGCAGGAATATGCGAAGCGACCCTCAAAAATGGTGCCCAAGAGAGGACTCGAACCTCCACGACCTTGCGGCCACTAGCTCCTGAAGCTAGCGCGTCTGCCAGTTCCGCCACTTGGGCAATCCGTGCAGAAAAGCGGGGCAAGTCCATATTGCCGTTCGCCTTGCGGTTTGTCAACGCAGCGCCCGGGCGGCGGCTCAAGTTCGTAGTACCCCCTTCGAAGTACCATTGACCTGTGCCCTGCCAAATTCCTACATTGGGACTGCAAGATTCGCGGGAAGAGGAGGTCTCCCCGAATGGCAAGCACCCGCGCGATGTTGGAACGCCGCCGTTCGAGCCGCGTCCAGACCAAAATTCCGGTACGAGTCGTCAGCAACGAGGCCGATGGCCAGACCAACGCTGCCCCTGCCGAAGCCATTTCCGTGAGCCGCTATGGTGCCTTGCTTCGCGTGCCGTTTCTGCCGCCGATGGGATCACGAATCGAAGTTCGCCACGGACTCTCGCAGGAAGTCCGGGAGTTCCGCGTCATCAGTTTGCGCGCCCAGAAGGAGCACGGTCCGTTCGATTTGGGCGTCGAAATCTATTATCCCGCGCGCAATTTCTGGGGCGTCCAGTTCCCCGACGAGCGCCAGTCCGGTTGACATCCCTGTCTCGCTGATAGTGCTATAATTCCGCCAAAATCGACCCTGAGGGGCCCGCACGGGCCGGTCCTCCATCGGAGCTAGTCCCCACGACCCGCGGGCACGGGAGGGAACCATGGGCACGATTCAGATTCTCCTCGTCGTTTGGGGTGTGATCACCGCGGTGTTGATCATCGCCATGATCTACCGCAGCACGCTCGAGACGCGCGAAGAAGACCAGATCTTTCTTGACGCCGCCGGGGACTCGATGGCAAACGAACAGCGGGCACTTGTGGCCAAAATCGAAAAGCTCGGCCGCCCGATCGCGGCGCTCGCAGTCGTATCGGGACTGATCCTGGTGACGATTGTGGGCTTGTGGCTCTATCAGGGTTTCAAGAGCTTCTGATCGCGTGTGTGCCGCGCGTGAGCGCGAACTAAGGCCGTGGCGAGGCCGGAGCAGCGAAAGTCTGTTGAGCGGTCGCTACCCCTTCCGGATAGACACCTGATGTGTGGTTGTGCACGATGAGCCAGTTCCCGCCCGTCTTTTTGAAGATGAGCGTGCTGTGACCGCGGAGCTGATAGGGCTGCCCGTTCACGTTAGAAACGAACTCCCACTGATACGTCGCCCAGGCGAAATCTCCTTGCGTGAAGATGAGAGTATTGCGCCGGACAATCTGCATCCCCTGAAAGGCATGCCGCTGCTGCGCGTATAGCGCCGCGTAGTTCTGCCAGCCCATGACGGGCGGCGCGTAGTCGCCGCTCACGAAGGTGACGTTGTCCGAATAGTATTTGTGCATCATCTCAACGTCGCCGATCTGGAACGCGCCCAGCATCTCTCCGATGTCGTTTTCGATTTGGTCGTTGTCGGTAGCCATCGGCACCTGCGTGGATTGGTCCGGCGGAGCCGCTTCTTTGCTATTTTTCTTGTTTTTTTGTCCGCCAGCGGCGCTCGCGCCCGTGGCGAAGATCAAGATTGCGGCGATGCACGCGGCGAAGAATGGCGCACCAAGAAATCTTCCAGGCCCCTTGTTCATTTGCTTCTCCTTCCCAAATCGGTCCGAAGCATAGCACGAAGGAAAAAAGAGGAAGCAAGCGGAAGTCGTGGCGTGTGTCGCAATCGCGCACAGCAGTGCGTCGCCTCTACCGTGGGGATTCCGCTATTTCGAGGGCGTGGTGTTCCGCTTCTGGCTCAGCAGATTGACGAACAGTCGGTAAGCGCCCGGGACTCCGTCGGGTAGCTCGCGGAAAAACGAGAGACCTGTGTAGATGTAAACTCCCTTGCCGTCTTTCGCATAGACGAGCCCGCCGGTCGCTTCCGGCTCGCCCGGATCGGTAAGTCCGAGCACGGGTTGATATTGCGCGTCCCACGGCGGACTCCAGAAATAGAGGCCGCGCTCCTGATTCCATCCTTCGAAATCGGCAAGAGTGATTTTGTTCGGGAAGTTCAGCAGCGGGCTATCCGGAGCCAGAAATCGCACCGGAGAATTTTGATCCGTCACGCGGACGGCCTGGGCGGCCATCTTTGCCGGAAACGGCGCGGGATGCAGTGAGTTCCACGCGAAATCGCGTTCGTATTCGACGAGCAGCGTCCCGCCATTTTTCACGTAGTCGAGCAGGCGGGGATTGGCCGCCATTGCATCGGGCCGCAGTTCGTAGGCGCGAATTCCGACCACGATCGCGTCGCAGCGGCTCAAATCGCCGAACGCGAGCGCAACCTCGTCGAGCATGTCCACCTGAATGCCGATCTGCCGCAGCGTCTCGGGGACCGTGTCGTTGTCGCCGGCGATATAGCCGACGCGCAAACCGGAAGGAACAGTCAGATCGAGCACGTGCACCGTCGCGTCGGCGGGCTCGCTCCAATCCCGCGTCGGCAGCGTCGGTATCGGCTCGAGCGACATGCGGAACGTTTGATCGTCCAGCTTGGCAAACGGATGAAGCGGATAGGCTCCGGTCGAAATCTTCGCCGGAGGCTTGACAACGTAGCGCACTAGCTGATCTCCCGCCGCTGTGAAATTCAGCGCCGAAATAGGCGCGACATTCCATCCCGCCGGTGCGTCGAGTCCCACCATCACGCTCGCGGGTTTTGTGCCGTGATAGCGCACGCGCGCCAGCAGATCGATCGGCGCAGCCCCGCGTTTCACCGGTGCCATCACCTGCTTTGGTTCCACGGTCAGCGTGACCGCAGGAACGAGTTCAAGCTGATAAGTCTCGATGCCCGTTGTCTTCGCTACGGATGATTCAACATTTTTTTCGACAGTGAAATCGTAGCCGTCCACATCGAGCCGCACGGCCAGCTTTACGAGCGGCGGCGGGAACGGCAGGATCGCGTCCTCGGGAGAACTCGGCGCCGTAGCTCCGGCCGGAACGCTCACGCCGAAGTGATAGCCAGTGCCTCCAGCTTTCGGCGGATCGAGAGTCGCCGTCCATCCATGCGGCAGCCACAGGCTCGACTGGTCTACGGTCCATTTCACCGGCGCTGCGGGCTTGTCGAGTAAATTCACGTCCACCGAAAAATTTTCGCCCGCAACCAGCTCGTGCCGGTGCGCCTGGGTGTCGATCGGGAGGGCGATATCGTCCTCAAGCGCTCGATCGATCCGCTGCTTGACGCCGACAAGCTCCGCGAGCGCGTCCGCATTGTCACTGCCCGCGCTCGAAATCTTGTCGCGCAGCGCAGCGATCTCTTTTCCTGCCTCCGCAAGCGACTTCGCTGCAGGTTCGCGGTCTGTTTCGAGCGCCGATTTCGCCGCTGCCGACAGATTTTGGTCAACTGATGCGAGCGCAGGTGCCAGCGTCTCGCGCAACTGCGGGAATCGCTCCGCGAGACTTCCAAGGGGTTCGGCCATCTGCTTAATGTCAAAACTTCCGCCGGTCTCTTGTCCGCGTTCGCCGATCAGATACACCGGCCGGCGGAAAAACGGATTGCCGAAAAGCGACGGCGTACCCTGCGATCGATGTTGCGCGTGCCCTTCCATCCCCATCTCGACGTAGCTCTTGCCCCACAGCGGGGACACGTCGCCGACCGGAAACATCACCGCGCCCGCCGGAGGTTGGGGCTGGACAGGGCCGAAACCGAAGGCTGCGGGCCGCACCTCGAGCGTCACTTTCCACGGTTTAAGTCCCTCGGCAATCTGCTCGGGGAATTTAGTCGGATCAGCCGCGTCGGCTACGGCTTCCGGCGTGTAAATCCCGCTTGCCTGATGTTGCCCGTGACCGAAGTGCACGCCGCCCCATCCGTTGATCACAACGTCGGGCCGGTAGGTGCGAATCACGCGCACCATATCTTCCATCGGAATCTGCTCGCCCCACATTTTCATCGTGCGCTCGGGGCTTTTCGAAAATCCGGTATCCACGGCGCGCGTGAAAAATTGACGCACGCCGTAGTGCTCGTCTGCCGCCAGCAATTCGGTCGTGCGGATCACGCCCAGCGGTCCATCCTGCTCCGGCCCGATGGCATTCTGTCCGCCTTGCCCGCGCGTGATCGTCAGCAGCGCGACGTCCGCGCCCAGCCCGTGCGAGAGATACGCCAGCAAACTCGCGGTTTCATCATCCGGATGCGCTGTGATGAAGAGAATTCGCGTCGCGACGCGCGCCTTGTTGATCGCCTCGACGGTTTCGGGCAGCGATTGCGCACCCGCCTGACGCGCCGAGGGAAATCCAGTGAACACAGCAAGCGCCGCTGCGAGCAAGATCGCATTCCAGCGATGGCTCCGTCGGTTCATCAAGCCGTCCCCTCGAATGGCCATTGGCGCATCCAGCGCGCGCGCCCCAGATACACCAGAGCTCCCGCTGCCGCCGCTGCGAGGGACGCCAGCATCGGTTTGCGCCCCGTCGAAATGAAAATTCCCGCCCAGCCCGCAACCGCAATCGCGACAGGCAGCGGATAGAGCCACATCCGAAACGGCAGGCGCTCAGCACCCCATCGCCGCCGCAAAAGGACCAGCCCCACCCCTTGGGCCATGAATTGGATGATACAGCGCATCGCCAGGATGGCACGAATTGCCTGGGCCAGCTTCAACGCGAGGCAAAAAACCAGCGCCGCCGCTCCGAGCGCCAGCAGCGAAACGTATGGAAAATGCTTGGTCGGATGGACACGCGCGAAAATCTGCAAGAAATTTCCGTCCGCCGCCGCAGCGTACGGCACCCGCGAATATCCCAGCATCGCTGAAAAGACGGAACCGAGCGCCGTCACCAAAATCAGCGTCGTCACGATCATCGCCGGGCCGCCGCCGTACAGCCGCTCGATGAACGTGCTCGCGATGTAGTGCGAATCCGGCACCTCGCGCCACGGAATCACGCTCAGAATGCTCGTCTGCATCGCGAGGTACAGCGCAGAGATCGCCAGAATCGAAATGAAAATCGCCCGAGGAATATTTTTTTCGGGGGCCTTCATCTCGCCGCCAAGGTTGCAGACGTTGTAGTAGCCGAGGTAGCTGTACGCCGTTTGCACGGTGGCGTGGCCGAGCGCGCCGAAAAGCAGCCACGAGAACGTTCGGTCGGCTCCTGAGAAATCGAAGACGCGGTGCGGATCGAAATGCGTCGCGCCCCCAAAAATGATCCACAGAATCGTCCCGATTACGATTACGCTGAAGACCACAGAGATTCGTCCGATCTCCGTAATTCTGCGGTAGAGCAGCGCGACGACTAACAAGACGATGGCACCGGCGATTACGTTCCTTTCGTGCGAGCCGAGCGCCGCCATCATCGCCGCCAGCCGGCCGGACCGCTCGACCAGATACGTCGAGTAGTCCGCAAAGCCGAGCGCGCCCGACGCAATGCTTAGCGGCCCCTGAAACAGCGTCTGCCAGATGAAGAGAAACGAGAGCAGCCGCCCCCAGCGCTCCGCGCCGTACGCTTCGCGCAAATAGACGTAGCTGCCGCCCGCCCGCGGCATCGCCGCGCCGAGCTCGGCCCAGATGCAGCCGTCGAAGAGCGCGAGCGCGCCTCCCGCAGCCCACGCGAGCAGGCTTCCCGGACCACCCATTGCCTGAATCACGAGCGGGATCACGACGAACGGACCGATGCCCACCATGAACGTCATGTTGAGCGACGTTGCTTCGACCAGCCCCAGCCCGCGCTCAAGTTTTTGGGTTTCGTTCACCGTCATTTGCGCCGCAAAAGCGCACAGAGCATAGCAAGAAACACCGCGAGGCCGCCCGAAATCTCCCGCGAACTGCGCTACCATACGCGCTGGACCACGAGGACAATCGCGCGACGATGCTCGAGCCCCGGATTGCCATAGGCATCTCGGTCACAACCGCGACCGTGGCCATCCTCGTCGTGGGATTTTTCCGCACGCCGCGGCGCCGCGAGTTTCCGCCGCACGGCTGGTTTGGCATCGTCGCTCTCGCTGGAGCGGAGTGGCTGCTCCTTCGCCGCATCGAGCCCGTCACGACGTACTTCACACCGATCGCCTGGAGCGCGTACATCCTCGTTGTTGACGCGGCCGTCTTCGCACTTACTGGCCGTTCGCGACTGCGCGACGCGCCCATTGTCGTCACACGGATGGCGCTTCTTTCGATTCCGCTCTGGCTGATCTTCGAGGCGTACAACTTCCACCTGCGCGGCTGGACCTACGTCGGCGTGCCGCAGGAGTCGATTGCTGCGCTTTTCGGCTACGGCTGGTCGTTCGCCACGATCACGCCGGCGATCTTCGAGACGTCTGACCTCGTGCAGGCTCTGATGCCGCCCGTGCCGATTCATGCGTGGCAGATTTCGCACACTGTGGAAAACGTCGCGATGATTTGCGGCGCGGCGTGCCTCGTCATGCCTCTCATCGTTCCAAATCGATTTGCGCCTTACATGGTGCCCTTGCTGTGGATCGGATTCGTCCTGCTGGTTGATCCGATCAATAAGCGTCTCGCATTGCCTTCATTTCTGGGCGATCTCTCGGAGGGATTTGCGCGGCGCCTCTACGGCTTTCTTTGGGCGGGGTGGATTTGCGGCTGGCTCTGGGAATTTTGGAACAACTGGGCCGGCGCGAAGTGGCACTACACGTTCCCGATGTTCCAACGGTGGAAAATCTTTGAAATGCCCGCGCCCGGCTATCTCGGCTTTCTGCCGTTCGCGATGGAATGCTTTACCATGTACGTCACCGCCGCGTGGCTTGCCGGCTGGCTGAAACGAGTGAAATGATCCTGCGCACGGCGTTTGTTATCGCGGTTCTTGCTCTCGCGTCGATCTGGGAGGTGCCGGCACGCGCCGCCAATCTCACGCTCTCGCCCGACGCCGTCCGCACTCTCGATCAGATCTATAGCGGTGAACCTGATGCCGCCATTGCGACGGCCCGCACGATCGAGCAGTCGCAGCCCGAAAGTCCCGTTGGGTTTCTCCTCGAAGCCGAGGCCATGTGGTGGAAGATGTACTGCGCTGCGTGCGAGATCAAATGGGGCATGCTCGACGCATGGAAACGCGGGAAAAAGCCGGAGGACGATGCCTATGTTGCGCTGGCGGACAAAGCCATCGATCTTGCGCGCGCGCAAATCGCCAAATCCGATACGGCCGAGCCGCACGTCTATGTCGCCGTCGGCTTCGCGCTCAAAGCCCGCCTTTATGCCCTGCGCGACGAGAAGCGCGCTGTGGCTCATGCTGGCGTCTCAGCGCGCGCCGAATGCCTCCGCGCGCTGGAACTCGACCCGGACATGGCCGACGCCACCGCCATGCTCGGTCTCTACAACTATTACATCGATACACTCTCCGCGATCGCCAAGATGCTGCGCTTCTTCATGGGCATTCCCGGTGGAAGCAAAGAAGAAGGAATCCGACAGATGAAAATCGGCATGGATCACGCCGCGCTTCTCGGCGTCGATACACGCTTCTACCTCGCGCGAAATCTTCGTTCTTATGACGAGCGCTATCAGGATGCACTCGATGTCGCCGAGCCGCTCGTGACACGCTATCCGCGCAACCCGATCTTCCAGCTTCTCGTCGGAAATCTGAATGTGGAACTGGGCCGCGCGACAAAAGCCTCCGAGTCCTTCCACGCCGCACTCGCGCTCTTCGATTCGATGCAGGATAAAGCTTGCGCTGCGCGCGTCCACGACATCGCCGATTCCTTTCTTGGTCCGCTGCACTGAGTTGACACGCCATCGCACGGGCGCTACGCTTTCACGCAATTCCGTGCTCGAACGCTCAACTTGCTGATTTGGGTGGCGTGGGGATGCTCATGAAGAAATTGGTTGCTGCCCTGATTGGTGTCGCTGCGATGCTGGTTGCGAGCTCCACTTTCGCTCACCATTCTCGAGCTATGTTCGATCAGACGAAGCAGATCACGCTTGTCGGCACGGTGAAGGATTTTCAGTGGACCAATCCCCACTGCTGGATTCAGGTACTCGTGCCGGATCCCAAGGATCCGCAGGCCGCGCCGGTCGAGTGGGGCGTCGAGATGGGGGCGCCGGTCGAGCTGATGCGCAAGGGGTGGAAGCCGGGCAGTTTGAACCCGGGCGACAAGGTCTTGATCGTCGTCAACCCGCTGCGCGACGGGCAGCCGGGCGGCCTCGTAGTATCGGTCACCGGTCCGGACGGAAAAATCATCGGTCATCCCGCAGCTCCGGGAAGCAGGGCGCCATGAAAGTCAGAGGAGCGCTGATCGCGCTTTTCGTTTTGTTCGGCTGTGCGTCGTTCGCTCCCGCGCAGAGTTTGAACTCGAAAGCGCGCGTCGAGACGTTTGCCAAATTGCCGGATTGGTCGGGCATGTGGGAGCCAGACATTTTTGTCGGGCAGGCGGACGGCCAGCAGTTCAGCGAGGAAGCGCTACGTAAAATGAAGGCGCGCGCGGAAGCCATGCGCCCTTCCTTCACGCCGGAATATCAAGCGAAGTACGAGCAGATCCGAAAGTCCATCGAAGCGGCGATCGCCGCTGATCCGGTGCATCCGCCCGCCACGCATCAGCCACTGTGTGGCTCGCCACCGTTTCCCGCAACCTTTACTCCCGGAATGTTTGAATGGCGCGTGACGCCTGAGGAAACGACTTTCATCAGCACCGTCGGCGCCGTGCGCCACATCTACACCGACGGCCGCTCGCATCCACCGAAAGAACTGTTGTGGCCGACGTTGATGGGCGACTCCATCGGCCACTGGGAAGGCGATACGCTCGTCGTGGATACCATCGCGACCAAGCGCCGCATCTATATGGGCGAGCTTACCGGATTCTTCATGCCGATGAGCGATCAACTGCACTTCATCGAACGCATTCGCATGGTGAACCACGACGCGATACAGATTGACTACACCGTGGAAGACCCAGTCGCGCTAACCAAGCCCATTCACACGGTCATGACTCAAACGCGCGTCACCGACTTCGACCGCATGCTGGAGGAAGCCGATTGCGACGAGAACGAACGCGATCCCGTCGTCAACGGCCGCTTCACCACCGTGACCCATTAGACCGTTCGCGCTCGGCACCGCCGCACTTGGCTGTTGTCGCGGCTGCCGGTGTGAAGCTTCACTCTCATGTCACCATGCGAACTCGCCGATGCATCTAAGACGTGTGGGCCTAGGCTTCGACTGCGAGGACTGCAACGACCGGAGGTTCATCGCATGATTCCCACCGCAAGAAAAGCTGTTCTGTTTGCTTTGATTTGCCTCTTCGCATTAACCGCCGGGTTGCGCGCCGACGATTCAATCACACCCGGAACCATTCTTCCCATCACACTGAGTTCCACACTTTCTTCAGCAAAGGGCAGGCCGGGCCAGGTCATCACCGCGCGCATTGCGCAGGACGTGCCGCTGCCCGGCGGAACGAAAATTCATGCAGGCGCGAAAGTATATGGACAAATCGTCAGCGTCACGCCCGAGTCGAGCACTTCGCCTGCGAGCATTTCATTTCGCTTCGACACCGTGGAAACTCCGCACGGAAAAATTGGCATTACGACGAATCTTCGCGCCCTAGCCTCGTTTGTGGAAGTCGAGCAGGCGCAACTTCCGCTCACCGGTCCTGATCGCGGTACTCCGGACACTGCTTGGACAACCGTCCAAATCGGGGGCGATTCTGTGTATCGCGGCGGTGGTCCAGTCGAAGGGCCCGGCGGGAAAGTTGGCGTCCCGGTCTACAACGGCGTGCTCAGCCAGTTGAGCCCAAATGCAGAGCGTGGCTGCCGCGGCGCAATCAACGCCAATGTCACTCCGCAAGCGCTCTGGGTCTTCTCTTCGGACGCCTGCGGCGTCTACGGTCTGCCGAATCTCACGATCCGCCTCACTGGCCGCACGCTTCCTGTTGGCGAGATTTCGCTCGAATCCACGAAGGGGCAGGTGAATGTGCAAGCCGGCGCCGGCATCCTGCTTCGCGTCAACGCGCCCGATTCGTCGGGAGCTTAGAGCCGCGCGGCCTCTTCTTGTTCGAAGGCGTGATACGAGGACCGAACCAGCGGCCCGGATTCGACGTGCTTGAATCCCATTTGCTCGCCGAGGCGCTTGAATTCGGCAAATTCATCCGGGTGGACGTAGCGCTCGATCGGAAGATGCTCGGGCGTCGGCTGCATATACTGCCCAAGCGTCAGAATGTGCGTTCCCTGAGCGGCGATTTCGCCCATCGCCTGCAAGACCTCTTCCCGCGTTTCGCCGAGCCCCAGCATCATCCCCGTCTTCGTCGGTGTTGAGGGAGACATTTCCCGCGCGCGGCGCAGGAGCTCGAGCGAGCGCTCGTAGACCGCTCCCTTGCGTACGCACCGGTAGAGACGAGGCACGGTTTCCATATTGTGGTTGAGCACATCAGGGCGCGCTGCCATCAGCGTCGCGAGCGCGTCCCAGCTGCCGCGGAAATCCGGAATCAGCACTTCCACTTTGCATCGGGGCACGCGGCTCCGAATCTCGACAATCGTGCGAGCGAAAATTTCCGCGCCGCCGTCGGGCTGATCATCGCGGTTCACCGACGTCACAACGACATAGCGCAGCCCCATCCGCTCGACCGCTTCCGCCACGCGCTCCGGCTCGTCTTGCTCGGGTGGACCGAGCGGCTTCCCGCTTGGCACGGCGCAGAACCCACACGCGCGCGTGCAGATGTTTCCCAAGATCATGAACGTCGCCGTCCGATGCTCCCAGCACTCGCCCAAGTTCGGGCAGCGCGCGCTCTCGCACACGGTGTGCAGACCGAGCGTGCGCATGATGCCGTCGAGTTCGCGGAAATTCTGTCCGCCGCGAAAGCGCACCTTCAGCCACGGCGGCCGCTGACCAGTCGGCGCAGGCGGCACAGGATTCTCCGGCAGTATGTTGAAGGGACTCGCCATCAAGAACTCAAAGCCATCTTACGCGCGCCTACGTGATCCGACAACAGCCGCGCCGTTACAGAAATCCTTAAGAATCCATTGTTGGCGGCGATAGCGGCTGTTCATCCTGAACCACAGGTCAAAACTGGATTTTGTTGTATCAATACAACACCGAAATGCTGGCAGAGTCGCCATCGTCGGTAACCTGCTGATATCAAAGGGACAAAATAAAAAGCCTGCGGCCACCAAAGTGCCCCATAATGGGTGCTTCTCTCGAATGTCACATCAACTTACGATTCAGCGCCCGGTCGAGATCGAGGGCATCGGCCTACATACGGCCGTGCACTCGCGCGTACGGCTAATACCAGCGCCGGCCGACACGGGCATCGTTTTCCGCCGCACCGACCTCGACGGTTTCGAGATTGCCGCGCATGCGGATAACGTCGCGCGCGTCAGCTACGCGACAAGCCTGATGCGCCAGAGCGTGCTCATCTCCACCACCGAGCATCTGCTGGCGGCGCTCTACTGCACCGGCGTCGACAACGTCTACGTGGAAATCGACGCGCTTGAGCTCCCGATTCTCGACGGTTCCGCCAAGCCCTTCATCGACATCCTCGCGGAGGCCGGCACGTGCCGCCTGCGGCGAAAGCGCCGCTACATTCGCGTGGTCAAGCCGCTCGAGTTTTCCGACGGCGACCGGCGCATCGGCATTTTCCCCGCCGATGAATTCCGCATCCACTGCTTCGTCGACTATCGCCATCCTGCCGCTGGTCCGCAGGAAATCGAAATGGTCGTGAACGCCGAAACATTCAGCCGCGAACTCGCGCCCGCGCGTACGTTTACTTTCGTAAAGGAACTACTGGCGCTGCAGAAAATGGGTCTGATTCGAGGCGGCTCGCTCGCCAATGCGATCGTGATGGATGATCAGTGTATTCTCAATGGCCCGCTGCGCTTTCCGGACGAATTCGGCCGCCACAAAGCGCTCGATCTGATCGGGGATCTCGCGCTGATTGGCCGTCCGCTGCTGGGCCGCATTGTCGCGCACAAAGCCGGCCACGCGCTGCACACGCAGCTCGTCAATCGCCTTCTCGCTGATCGTTCATTGTGGGAAGAGACCACGATCGATCATGCGCCCGCCGCTCTCGACGCCTCAACTGAAGTTTCCGCGCATTCTCACGCCGAAGCCGATTAGAAGCTGTGCGATTCCCCGAGCTCGGGGCTGTCCGCGCTCGCGGGCCCGTTTTGCTCGACGCGGATCACGCCGGTCTGATCGATGAAGTAGCTGCGAATTCCCGTGGTGCCTCGCGTTAACGGATCGGCGTTGATCGCAAACCCTCTAGTTCCTGCGACCGTACATCCATTCGCCGCTGCTTCGGCAGAAACAGTGCGGTCCTGAGTTTCCAGATCCGGGACGGGAGTGTAGGTGAAGACGTAGCCGTTCTTCTGCCCGCTTGCGAGAACGCTATCGATCAGTTGCGGGTGATCGCAGCTCGCAGTACCGGTATTCACGCCGTCCATCGCTACCAGACTGGGAGGAAATCCGTTCGAATACCTCTCCGAGTAGCTCAAGGTAGCTGTATCCAATACGCGCAGCGATGCCTGGGCCGATATCTCATTCGCTTGGATTCTCGCGCGCAGCAAGTTCGGAATCGCGATCGCAGCGATGATCAAGATGAACGGGATCAGGCCGACGGCGCCGAAGTAGCCGAGAACGAGGCCTGCCGTCGCCAGTCCGCGTCCTGTAAGCCGGCCCGCCGACTTCTTGATGTCAGACAGAGAAAGGTGCCCAAGAATGATCGCTGCAACCGCCGCAGGGAAGATCAAGAAGCAAATTCCGCAGATTAGGCTCGCAATCGCCTTGCCGCTGGTTTCCGTCGGACCCACGTAGGGAGGCGCGAGGCCCGGAATCGGGGGAGCCATCGCAGCCGGTGCGGCGGTCGGCACGCCGGCCTGAGCCGGGAGCGCAGCGCCGCAGCTCACGCAAAACCGGCCGTTGTCGGGATTATTCGCGCCGCACTTGGAGCAGAACATTGCCGTACCTCCCGTCGCTTTGCGCCCGCGATCGAATTTGCACACTTGGTTACCGTTTGAGTCGCGAAATGTCAACCAATTCCCGATTGCCAAATGCGCGAGCCGGGAGTGACAATTGCGATGACCGCTCCGATGGCCGCTCCCGACACTTCCATCGTCATCCTTGCCGCCGGAAAAGGGACGCGCATGCGTTCCGATCTCGCGAAAGTATTGCACCGCGCGGGAGGTCGCAGGCTCGTTGAACACGTCATCCGCACGTGCCAGCCGCTGAAGGCGGCGCAGATCCTCGTGGTCGTGGGACACCAGGCCGAAGATGTTGCAGCAGTTGCGGAATCACTCGGCGCGCAGACGATCGTGCAGCAGCCGCAGCGTGGCACCGGTCACGCCATGCAAGTCGCGCGGCGCGCCATTCGTAAGAGCACCAAGATCGCGATCGTCTTGCCTGGCGACGCTCCCTTACTGCGCACCCAGACGCTCGCCGCGCTGCTCGATATGCATCGCCGCGGCGAGGCCGCCGCCACAATATTGAGTGCGGAGCTGGCTGATCCCGCTGGCTACGGCCGGATCGTGCGTGATGCCGAAGGCCGTGTCCAGGCCATCGTCGAGGACAAGGCGCTCGCGCCCGAACAGCGCGACATTCGCGAAGTCAATTCCAGCATCTACTGCTTCACGCTCGAGAAGTTCTGGCCGTGCCTCGCGGCCCTCCGCCCGGATAACGTTCACCGCGAGCTCTATCTCACCGACGCGATTGCAATGCTTCGGCAGCGCAACGAGCGCGTGCTGGCGCAGATTGCCGCCGATCCAAGCGAAATCATCGGCTGCAACACGCGCGCGCATCTCGCCGATGCCGATCGCATCTTCCGCGCGCGCAAGGCGGCCGCGCTGATGGACTCCGGCGTCTCGATCTATCTCCCCGAGACCGTGACCATCGATCCGGACGTGGCGGTCGGTCCGGATACCGTGATCGAGCCGGGCGCGCAGCTTCTTGGCGCGACGCGCGTTGGCGCGCGCTGCTCGATCGGCGGCGGCAGCGTTCTGATCGACATGCGGGTCGATGACGGCACGAAGATCTTTCCGCAATGCCATCTGGTTTCGTCGCGCATCGGACCCGATGCGCAGGTTGGTCCGTTCGCGCGAATGCGCCCGGGCACGGACGTGCGTGCGCGAGCGCACGTCGGCACGTTCGTCGAGATGAAAAAGACGACGTTGCACGAAGGCGCGAAGGCGCCGCATCTGAGTTATCTGGGCGACGCGACGATCGGCTCGGGCACCAACATCGGCGCCGGCACGATCACCTGCAACTACGACGGCTTCGGCAAGTACGAAACGAAAATCGGCAACGGCGTATTTATCGGCAGCGATACGGCGCTGGTTGCGCCGGTGCGCGTCGGGGACGGAGCCTACGTCGCCGCCGGATCTGTGATCACCGATAACGTTCCGCCGGATGCGCTCGCCATCGCCCGTGGCCGCCAGGCCAACAAAGCCGGCTGGGCTCGCGCCAAGCGCCGCGAACTCGCCGCCGCAAAGAGCACGAAAAAATCCTCAAGGCGCAAGGCTTCTCGCCGCCCAGCCCGCCGCAAGAAATCGAAGTCCCGTCGTCGCTGAGTTCCCGAGTGCTTCGGGGCACTGCTTGTAGCGCCCGGCCGACGTTGGCCGTACACCACCGTTGCTGCTTGAAATCCACCACCGGAAACCGCACGCACTTGCCGCGCATCCGCTGGACGTCTTCGCGTAACCCATTGGAAGTAGGCTGGTTGTTCCGATCCTTTGCGTGGGCCTCCGGTTTGGCACAGCCTGTGCATTTACCAGCGTCGGAAGTGATGAGAGAGAGCGACATGAGCTTTGAGACAAACCAAAGTAGGGAAGCTCAGAAGGAGTCGAAGATGCGATACGCAAAGATTCTCAGTTTCGTCGCAGTCCTGGCAGTTTGCTTGATGATTCCGGCAGCGTCTACGCAGGCGCAGGTTCGCGTTGGCGTAGCGGTGGGACCGGTTGCAGTTGGAGTCGGTCCGGCCTACGTTGGCCCGGAGCCTGTTTGCGTCTACGGCTACTATCCGTATCCACCGTACACATGCGCGCCCTATGGTTACTACGGTCCTGACTGGTTTGTCGGCGGCGTCTTCGTCGGCGCTGGCCCGTGGTATCACGTCCACTATTGGGGCCGCCCCGGATTCTACGGCCGTCCTGGATTCGTTGGTCGGCCAGGCCCAGTCGTGCATGGTCCCGTTGCGCCTCGCGGGCCGGCGGGCGGATTCCACGGTGGCGCTGAGTTTCACGGCGGAGCAGGATTCCGCGGCAATGCGGGCGGATTCCACGGTGGAGGCAGCTTCCATGGCAGTGGACGCCGGTAAGTTTCATACATAACTTCATACCCGCGGTGGGAACGGCCGGAAGCGAAAGCCTCCGGCCGTTCCGTTTTGACAATCCGTTCAAGATTGTCACCTTGAGCGAGCGGAGCGAGCCGAAGGTTTTGTTGCTTCGCGCCTCCGGACTAGGAATCTGATCCATCTGATCCAGTGTGCTAAAATCACCCCATGAAATTCGGCGTGGTGCAATTTCCCGGCTCGAATTGCGATGACGACGCCGTCTACGCCATCGGTTCTGTGATCGGCCAGCCGGTCGAACTCATCTGGCATCAGTCCGAACAGCTTTCCGGATTTGACGCGCTCATCATTCCCGGCGGATTTTCCTACGGCGACTATCTCCGCACCGGCGCGATCGCGCGCTTTTCTCCCGTGATGAAGGCGGTCGGGAAATTTGCGCGCTCGGGCGGTCTCGTGCTGGGTGTGTGCAACGGCTTTCAGATTTTGCTCGAAGCCGGACTTCTGCCCGGCGCAATGCTGCGCAATCAGCGCCTGCGCTTTCTCTGCCGACAGGTGCACATCCGCGTCGAGACTACCGACACGCCGTTCACGTGCGCCGCGCGTCCGGGACAAGTCCTGAAAGTGCCCATCGCACACATGGATGGGAACTACTTCTGCGACGCGGCCGCGCTCGCCGACCTCGAGCGCAATCATCAAATTGTTTTCCGCTACGTTCATCCCGACGGTCGCGACGCCGGCCCCGAAGATTTCGACGCCAATCCCAATGGCTCGCTCGCTGCCATCGCCGGAATCTGCAACCGCGAACGTAACGTCGCCGGCCTGATGCCCCATCCCGAGCGCGCATCCGAAAACGCCCTTGGCTCCTCCGACGGCCTCGTGATTTTCCGCTCGATGGTCGAAAGCCTCACGCGTTCCGCGGACAGACGTGCCGAGGTCAAGGCCTCGGTGCCGGCCTAGCGCGGTGCATTCCTTCAGGAGGGTTGCCGTGCGATTTCAGGCGTCTCTGTTCGCTTTATTCGCGTTGCTTTCGGCGTTTCCGTTCGCGCAACGCCTGCGGGCGCAAGTCGCGCCCAACCAGGCCGCGTATTCGCCCGACTGGCGCGCGCTCGACAAGGAAGCCGTCGATAAACTCTCCGCCTACGTCGCCGTGAACACCACGAACCCCCCGGGCAACGAGATTCTGGCGGCGAACTGGTACGCGAAAATTTTTCAAGCCGAGGGAATCGCCTTTGAGACCGCCGAATCCGCGCCGGGCCGCGCCAGCATCGTCGCGCGCCTGAAAGGCACGGGCTCTGAGCCCGCGCTCATCCTCCTGAACCACATGGACGTCGTCCCGGTCAGCCGCTCTTACTGGACCGAAGATCCCTTCGCCGGCCTTGTGAAGGACGGTTACCTCTGGGGCCGCGGCTCGATCGACATGAAGTCGCTTGGCATCGCTCAACTCATTTCGTTTCTGGAGCTGCACCGGATGCACGTGCCGCTTGGCCGTGACGTAATCTTTCTGGGCACGGCCGACGAGGAGGCCGGCGGGAATTTCGGCGCGGGCTGGGTGGTCAAGAACCACCCGGAGTGGATTGCCGGCGCGGGCTCCATGATGACCGAAGGCGGCGGATCGCTCGCCGACGCTTCGGGCAAGCCAATCTATTTCGGCATCGGCCCGACGGAAAAAACTCCGGCGTGGCTCAGACTCACTGCCACCGGCCGGGCCGGCCACGGCTCCGTCCCCATTCCTGATTCCGCGCCCAATCGGCTGGTCGCCGGGCTCGAGCGTCTGCGCCTCTACCGTCCGCCTCTGGAACTGACGCCTCCCATCGCGGCCATGCTGCTTACCCACGCGCCCTACGAGGCCGAACCCTGGCGCAGCCGCTTCTCGAATATGGAGGCGTTTTTGGCCCAGCCCGACGCCCGCCAGGAGCTCGAAAAGCGTCCGGAAATTCTCGCGCGCCTCGAAAACACGATTTCCATCACCAGCCTGCGGGGCTCCAACAAAACAAATATCATTCCGCCCGAGGCCAGCGCTGAACTCGATTGCCGCCTGCTGCCCGGCTGGACGGTCGATCGCTGGGTCGATCAAATTCGCGGCGTACTCAACGACCCGTCGATCAAGATCGGCGTGATTCTGAATTTCCCTCCAGCCGCTTCCTCCACCGACACACCGCTGTTCGCCGCAATCCAGAAATCCGTGCACGCTCTCGATCCCGGCGCCGGCGTCGTCCAAACAGTGGACGCCGGCTTCACGGACTCCCATTTCTTCCGTGAGAAGGGCATCGTGAGTTATGGATTCCAGCCGTTCGCCATCACGGAGGAGGACGACGAACGCGTGCACGGCGATAACGAGCGCATCCCGCTGAAAAACTATCTCGACGGCACTCATCTCTACTGGAATGTCGTGTACGATTTCGCCGTAGCGAAATAGGATTTCGCGATGATCGACACCGAAATTAAAGTCACTCCGCAGATCGCGGCCGAACACGGTCTCACCTCCGACGAATACGCGCGCACCCAGAAAATTCTGGGCCGCGATCCCAATCTCACCGAGCTCGGAATTCTCAGCGTGATGTGGAGCGAGCACTGCTCCTACAAATCTTCCCGCGTGCACCTGAAAAAGCTGCCGACGCGCGGCGCGCGCGTAGTGCAAGGCCCCGGCGAAAACGCGGGCGTGGTCGATATCGGCGACGGCTGGGTCGCTGTCTTCAAAATCGAGTCGCACAATCATCCGAGCTTCGTCGAACCGTTTCAGGGCGCCGCGACCGGCGTCGGCGGAATCTTGCGCGACATCTTTACGATGGGCGCGCGACCGATCGCCGTTCTTGATTCGCTGCGTTTCGGCCCGATCACGACTATCGGTCCAGGAAAAAGCAGATCCCTCGCCGCGTCAGCGGGGCAGGCCGGAGCGCGTGGCGAAAACCAAGATGCCGGGCTGAAGCCCGGCGCTACATTAAATTCTTCAGAGCCGACTGCAGAAGAGATTGAGCGCAATCGCCGCATTCTCGACGGCGTCGTCCGCGGCATCGGTTTCTACGGAAACTGTTTCGGCGTGCCCAACGTCGGCGGCGAAGTGCTTTTCGAGCCGTGCTATTCGAACAATCCGCTCGTGAACGCCCTCGCGCTGGGCATCGCTCGCCGGGAGGAGCTTTTCTTTGCCCGCGCGCGCGGCGTCGGCAATCCCGTGATCTACGCGGGCGCAAAGACGGGCCGCGACGGAATTCACGGCGCGTCGCTTCTCGCCTCGGCGGAATTCAGCGAAGAATCGCAGCAGAAGCGGCCGAACGTGCAGGTCGGCGACCCGTTCATGGAAAAACTGCTGCTCGAGGCGTGCCTCGAAGCGATGCGCACCGGCGCGGTGGTCGCGATTCAAGACATGGGCGCAGCGGGTCTGACAAGTTCCAGCTCCGAGATGGCGTCGCGCGGCGGCATGGGCATCGAGATCAATCTCGATCGCGTCCCACAGCGCGAAGCCGGGATGACCGCGTACGAAATGATGCTCAGTGAATCGCAGGAGCGAATGCTGCTGGTCGCCGAGCGCGGGCGCGAGCGCGAAGTTTTCGACGTCTTCCACAAATGGGGGCTCGACGCGCTCGAAATCGGCCGCGTCACGAGCGACGGAATGTTGCGCGTCCTACACGAGGGCCGCGTGGCCGCGGAAATTCCCGCGCATGCGCTCGCGGAAGAAGGCCCGCGATACGAACGCCCAATCGCAAAGCCAGCCGCGCCGCCTGCCGCGAATGCGCCGCTGGTTGAGTTCGTGCGTGAGGGAACTGACCTCACCGAAAATTTCCGCCACCTTCTTGGATCGCCGGCGATCGCGTCGAAAGAGTGGATCACCGAACAGTACGACTCAATGATTCGCACGAGCACGCGCGTGGGGCCCGGCGCGGGCGATGCGGGCGTGCTGCGCATCAAGGGCACCAAGCGCGCTCTAGCCATTAAAACCGACGGCAACGGGCGGTGGGGATTTCTTTCGCCGCGCGTGGGCGCGATGCATGCGGTCGCCGAAGCCGCGCGCAATGTCGCCTGCACCGGCGCGCGTCCGATTGCCGCGACGAATTGTCTCAACTTCGGCAATCCCGAAAAGCCGGAAGTGATGTGGCAATTCACCGAAGCGATCGAAGGCATCGCCGAGGCCTGCCGCGTGCTCGAGAGCCCAATTACCGGCGGCAACGTCAGCTTCTACAACGAAACGCTCGGCAAGCCGATCTATCCGACGCCGATTCTCGGCGTGCTTGGGTTGATGGAAGACGCCGATTGCGCTCTCGGCTCTGCATTCCGTAGTGAGGGCGATGCGATTCTGTTGCTCGATGCGGGACGCCCAGCCAGTTCAGCCGAAGAGACACGGTGCGAATTTTCGTCCTCTGAATATGCGAAGACAATTCACGGGATCGTCGCCGGCGCGCCGCCCGCTATCGATCTCGCTGCCGAGAAAAATCTCATCGAGTGCCTCGTCGCGCTCGCGAGCGAGAAGGCGATTCGCTCCGCGCACGATGTGAGTGACGGCGGCCTCGCGGTCACTCTTGCCGAGTGCTGCTTTGAGAGCAACGGCCTTTCCAACGATGCCAAGCTCGACGCGTCTGAATCGCCCGCTGAGATCGCATTATTCGGCGAGCGCGGGGCGCGCGCGGTCGTATCCGTCTCGCCCGCGTTGCTTGCCCGTGTTGAGTCGATTGCGGCACAATGGAAAGTTGCAGCACAGCGCATCGGAAAGGTCACGCGCGGCGAGTTTCGCGTCGAATACAATGGAGCCGCTGTGATTCACGGCAGCGCGGATTCGTTTCGCCAAGTTTGGTCCAAATCGCTCGCAAAATCCGTCGAAGGCGCATCGTGAGCAGAGTTATCCAAATCGACGACGATCATTTGCACGATCACTGTGGCGTCTTTGGCATTTTCGGCCATCCGGAAGCTGCGAAGCTCGCCTATCTCGGCATCTACGCGCTCCAGCATCGCGGACAGGAATCGGCCGGCATTGCCGCCGCCGACGGCCTCGAAGTCCGCAACCATCGCGCCCTCGGACTCGTCCAGGAAATTTTCACGCCGGAAGTGATTTCGCATCTTCCCGGCTCCGCGGCGATCGGGCACACGCGCTATTCCACGGCCGGCGACACCACGCTCATCAACGCGCAGCCGATCATGATCGACTGCAACAAGGGCAAGCTCGCGCTGGGCCACAACGGCAATTTGACGAACGCGCTCGAGCTGCGCCGCAAGCTCGAGCACCGCGGCTCGATCTTTCAGACCACCAGCGACACCGAAGTAATCGTGCATCTCGTGGCGCGCAGCGCCGCGCGAAATCTTCCCGGCGCTTTCGCTGAAGCGCTAGGGCAAGTCGAGGGCGCCTATTCGCTGCTTGTGCTGACGCGCGATGAGATGTATGCGATCCGCGATCCGCGCGGCTTCCGTCCGCTGGTGCTGGGCCGCCTTGACGGCGCTTGGGTCGCGGCGTCCGAAACCTGCGCGTTTGATCTGATCGACGCGGAATACGTCCGTGAAATCGAGCCGGGCGAAATGGTGCGCATCTCGCGGAGCGGCATCGAATCGATTCACTTCGCGCCGGAAAAGCAGCATCAGTACTGCATCTTCGAGCACGTCTATTTCTCAAGGCCCGACAGCATCATCTTCGGCCGTCCAATCAATCAAAGCCGCGAGCAGCTGGGCCGGCTGCTCGCGCGTGAACATCCGGTCGAAGCGGACGTCATAACTCCCGTTCCGGATTCCGGCGTTCCTGCTGCCATCGGCTTCGCCGCTGAGTCCGGCATTCCTTTTCGCATGGGGCTGATTCGCAACCACTACGTCGGCCGGACGTTTATCGAGCCCGAGCAGGCGATTCGCGATTTCGGCGTGAAGCTGAAATTGAATCCGGTGCGCCGCATGCTCGAAGGCCAGCGCGTCGTGCTTGTCGATGATTCGATCGTGCGCGGCACGACGAGCCGGAAGATCGTGCGCATGGTGCGCGAGGCCGGCGCGACGGAGGTTCACGTCCGCATTAGTTGTCCGCCGACGATCTCGCCCTGCTACTACGGCATCGATACGCCGCGCCGCGACGAGCTAATCGCCGCGCAGCAATCGGTCGAGGAGATCCGTAAGTTCCTCGGCGCCGATTCGCTTGGATATCTTTCGCTCGAATCGCTACGCGCGGCAGTTGACGACAAAGACCAGAAATTCTGCACGGCTTGCTACACCGGCAGCTATCCGACCGAGCTGGTACAACTCGAAGTGGAGGCTCATCGTGAATCCTAGCGCCGGAGAAAAATCCGCAAACGCGAATCAACAGGTTCATCCGATGAGCAGGCGCATCTGGAAAGAGCTACTCTCCTGGTTCTGGATCGCTCTTGTGTTCGTGCTGGTCGAGGGCTCGGTGGCGCAGGCGCGCATGATCCCGAGCGGTTCGATGGAAAATACGCTGCTAGTGGGCGATCACCTGATCGTAAGCCTTGCCGGCTACGATGCGGGTGTTCCGTTCACCAACATCCACGTGCCGCTCTGGCGCGAGCCGCACCGCCAGCAGATTCTTGTGATTCGCTCAGTCGAGCCGAGCTCTCCGGACCTGATCAAGCGTGTCATCGGAGTTCCCGGCGATCACATCAAGATCGTTCGGGGCCGCGTCTTCCTAAACGGCAAGCCGCTCGAGGAACCGTATTCGGTGCACCGGCTGGGCGCGGCCGGCACCGACGCCGAGAATTTTCCTCCGGCCCCCAGCAATTACTCGATGGGCGGGCTCGCCACGCCGGAGTGGTCGCGGGAACTGCCGCGGCATATCGTGAACGGCGAGCTCGTGGTTCCGTCAGGCGAATACTTCATGATGGGCGATAACCGCGACAATTCCAACGACAGCCGGTTTTGGGGATTTCTACCGCGGGCCGACGTCGTCGGCACACCGGTGCTCATCTATATGTCAATCGACGCGCCGGAAGACGCACTCGATTCCGGAAATCTCGCCGATCGGCTCCGAGCGTATCTCGATGCGGCGTTCCATCCAAGCAAGGTCCGCTGGGATCGGCTGCTTCACACGTTCTAGATTGAATCGTTGCTCAAAGCCCGCACGTCCGGGGCGCGCGCAAGAAAAGGCTCATCGTGAAAGCTGATGTCGAAGACGCCGTAGCCGCCGCAAAATCCAAGTCCGCTCCGGCGACTACAAAAGATCGCGTCTGGAACGAAATTGTCTCCTGGTTTTGGGTAATCGTTGCGTTCCTCTTCATCGAAGGGACGCTCGTGCAGGCCCGCGTGATTCCCAGCGGCTCGATGGAGAATACGGTACTCATCGGCGATCATTTGATCGTCAGCCGCATCGGCTACGACGCGGGAATTCCGTTTACCAACATCCACGTGCCGCTCTGGCGGAAGCCGAAACGCCAGCAGATTATCGTCTTTGAAGCTCCGCTCGCGGATCAGGGGAATCCGGATTTCATCAAGCGCTGCATGGGCGTGCCTGGCGACCATCTAAAGATCGTTGCGGGCGAGGTCTACGTCAACGGCGTGCGCCTCAATGAGCCCTATGTGAAGCACAGCGCAGACTATGAAACTCTTCCCGTTGAAAATTTCCCGGCGCGCGCCGAGGAAATGAGGGATGGCATGAGGGACCGCCCGGAATGGCTTGAAGAGTTGCACCAGAATACGGTCAATGGCGAGCTCGTCGTTCCACCGGGCAAGTATTTCATGATGGGCGACAACCGCGACAATTCGAACGACGGCCGCTTCTGGGGCTTCGTCCCGCGTGAAAATATTATCGGGACGCCGGTGATCATCTACATGTCGATCGACGCGCCGGAGCAAGTCTGGCAGCCGGGATTCGCCGTCGACCGTTTCTTAACTTACGGGCGCGTGCTCGTGCACCCAGGCGAAGTGCGCTGGCGCCGGTTGTTTCACACGTTCTAGAATTTGACGGATCGCCCCGCCCCTCCGAAAAGAGCGACTCGCATGCGCTACGCCGACGCGGGCGTCGATATCTCGGTTGCGGATCAAGCCAAGCGGCGCATCGCCGCAATGGCCGCGAAGACGTTTCGCCATGGTGTCCTCGCGCCGATTGGCGGATTCGGCTCCCTGTTTCAGCTCGACCGCAAGCGCTGGCGCGATCCGGTCATCGTCGCGAGCTGCGACGGCGTCGGCACCAAACTCAAAGTCGCTTTCGCCACCGGCATTCATTCGACCGTCGGCGCGGACATCCTCAATCACTGCGTCAACGACATTCTGACGCAGGGCGCCGAGCCTTTGTTTTTCCTCGACTACATCGCGATGGGCAAGCTCGATCCGCGCGTGCTCGAACAAGTGATCGAAGGAATGAGCCGTGCGGCGAAGCAGGCAGGCTGCTCGCTGATCGGCGGCGAGACCGCGGAAATGCCCGATTTCTATGCTGCGGGCGAATACGATCTCGCCGGATTCATCGTCGGCGCGGTCGAGCGAAAAAAGCTTCTCGATCCGCGCAACGTACGTCCGGGCGACGTGCTGCTCGCGCTTCCTTCAAGCGGGCTGCATACGAACGGCTACTCGCTGGCGCGCAAGCTCGTCTTCGGCGTGGCGAAGCTCGAGCCTGATAGTTACGTCGCTGAAGTCGGCAACAAGATCGGTGCAGAGCTGCTGAAGCCGCATCGCCCTTACTGGCCGCTGCTGAAAAACGTCCTCTCGCGCGGATGGGTTACAACGATGGCGCACATCACCGGCGGCGGCATCACCGGCAATCTGCCCCGCGCGCTGCCGCGCAACGTGCGAGCCGTAGTCGAGCTGGGTTCCTGGCCCGTGCTGCCGATTTTTCGTTATCTAGCCCAGCTCGGAAAGATGGAGCGCGACGAGCTGCTCCGAACATTCAATCTGGGCGTGGGGATGATTCTCGTGGTGCCGTCGCGCGATATCTCGCGCGTGGAAGCGGAATTGAAGCGCCGCCGCGAGAAATTCTACGTCATCGGACGCATCGAGCGCGCCGCCCGCGGCAAACCCACCGTCGTCTACTCCGGCGAACTTCCACTCTAGAAAACTTGCAGAGGCGCCGCACACCTCTGCACGCTTACTTCAGATTCGCGCTCGTATCGGCAACGATCTTCCACGAACCGTCTGTCTGTTTCTTCCGCACGATGACGTATTCGATCGACTGAGTACTTGCCTTTCCCTTCTTGTCGGTCGTCGTGGCATCGACCGTGCCGCGATCGATCGCGATGTCTCCCGAACGCGCCACGTCAATGCTTTCGATGTGGATGTTCATCTGCAAACCGGGAGACGACACTAGCCCCGAGAGGAACTTGCGGATATTGTCCTTACCGATCACAGCTGGCATGCCCGGCGCAAAGGCAACTGCGTCGTCCGCGTAGTACGACGCGCACTTATCGAGATCCTTTGCGAGCGCCGCTTTGGCAAATTCGTCATCCGAGGCGCGGATTGCAGTTTCATCTGCTGCGCGCGTGTCCGGCGGCGTCGCTGGTTCGGCCGGCTTCTGACTACAACCGGCGGCAAAGCATGCCGCGGCCGTGGCGGCGAACAGCAATCGCGATATCTTGAACAGGGACATTGTGTTTCCTCCGGTAGTTGAATCGGTTTCGACAACCCTGGTAAATGTGAGGCGTCTTATTTGTCGCTGGCGTTGGTATCTGCTGCAATCTTCCACGATCCGTCCGCCTGTTTCTTCCAAATGTCGACCAGCTTTCCTGTCACCGCGGTGGTCTTCCCCTTTGCGTCGGTGATCGTGTTCGTGAAACTGCCCCGCTCGAATGCCAGATCAGCCGACGCCGCCACATCGATGACAGTTCCGCTGACATCAATTTTCGACGCCGGGCCAGCGAGAAATCCCTGCCACGCCTTTCGTAGCGCATCTTTGCCGACAGCCGCCGGCCCCGACGGCGCGAACAGCACTGCGTCATCGGTGTAGTACGACACGATCTTGTCGACATCCTTCGCGTCGACAGCCTTTGCGAATTCCTCGCTCGTGGCGTTAATGGCGTCCTCAGCCACCTTGCGCATGTCGACCAGCTCGGGCGCCAGGGGCTGAGTGTGCGAGCATCCTGCCGCCAGCGTGGCCGCGATGCAGGTGGAGATCACAAACGAATGTGAGAATCCTCGAGCCACGGTTCCGCCTCCTGAACCCCTCGTGTAAGCGACGCTTCATTTCGCCGGCGCGTCAGGGCTGTACATGTCCACGGCGCACTTCCAGCTGCCGTCGGCCTGCTTCTTCCACACCTCGGAGTACTTGCCTTGCTCGCTCATGGGCTTTCCTTTGGCGCCTTTCCACGCGAGCTGATAGGTGCCGTAGGTGTAGGCAAGGTCGCCCGATCGAGCGGCTTCGGCTTTCGTCGGCTGCCAGCTGATGGAAAGATCGGGGAGCGCGAGCACATCAGCAATACCTTTTCGGATCGCGTCTTTGCTCGTCGCCATCTTGTCGTTTGGCGGCAGCAGCACCGCTTCATCTCCGTAGAACGCCATCCACGCGTCAATCTGCTTCGTTTGTGCTGCCTTCGACCAGTCCGCGTCGGCCTTCTGAACTGCCGCCGCGTCGGCGGCTCGATTGTCGGGCGGCGCGGCTGGCTGTGGTTGAGCGCAGGAAATGAAAACAACTGCCGCAAACGTCGCGGCGAACGGGAGCGAAATCGAATGGGTGCGCGGCATCGTAACGACCTCCAGGAAAGTGATTTCAGCGGGCAAGAAGATGCCTTGCGCGGCCCGGCCTGTCAAGCGGCGCGGGACATTACGCTGCGGCGCAGCTTCCTCGCCTGCAGTCCACGACCTGCAGCCGTAATGGCGTTTGCCCCGCCTGTGATCTATGTTAATTTCGGCTTCACATGAAGAAAAATATCGGCGTCCTGCTCTCCGGGCGCGGCTCGAATTTTGAAGCTCTCGCCGATAGCGTCGCCGCCGGACGCATTCCGAACGCAGAAATCGCGATCGTCGTCAGCAACCGCGAAAACGCTCCCGGAATCGAGAAGGCTCGCTTGCGCGGGTGCGATGCACGCGCGATTCCATCGAAAGGGCTCGAGCGCGAAGCCTACGACCGGCAAGTTGCCGCGGCGCTGCAGGAGAAAAACGTCGATCTCGTTTGCCTGGCAGGGTACATGCGCCTTCTTTCGCCGTTTTTCGTGAACGCATTTCGCGGTCGCATTCTGAATATTCACCCGTCGCTGCTTCCTGCGTTCCCAGGACTCGAGCCGCAGCGGCAAGCGCTCGAACACGGCGTGAAATTTTCAGGGTGCACCGTGCATTTCGTGGACGAAAATCTCGACGCGGGTCCGATCATTCTGCAGGCCGTCGTGCCAATTGAGGACAGCGACACGCCGGAGACTCTCGCAGCGCGAATTCTGCGCGAAGAGCACCGCATCTACACCGAAGCCGTTAATCTCGTTCTTGGTCGGCACGTCCGCATCGTCGGCCGTCGCGTCCTCACGGCGAGGTGAATGCTTCGCCGCGTGCCGCAGTCGTCGCGTCAGTTTCTGGAATTCGGCACGATTACCGCCGAGTCGCCTTGGATCTTCATCGTCGTACCGAATGGCTTTGACTCGTTTGCCAGCCGCTCGAGAATGTATCCGGCTTTCGCGCCTGTCGCCGGCGCCGGCAGGCCGCGCGCATCGAGGAACTGATTGTTCGTGTACTCGCTGTGAACGTCAGGCTGGCCCTCGCCAATGACGTTCAACACGATCGGCCGGAACGAAATCGATTCCAGCATCTTCCCCTGAAACACGACGTAGGCAACCACGCTCTCCCAGCTCATCGGTTCGTCGATGTAGGTCAGCGTCGGCGGCACGTTGTAAATGAAATTTCCCAGATCGTAGAAAATCGGCCGCCCGCGGTAGATTTCGACGCCGTGGAGCAAGGGGGCGCCGTGCATCACCACAATGTCCGCGCCCGCATCGATTTCCGCGTGCGTCCACTTCACGAGCCATTCGTTCGGCGCGAGCCGCTCGGCCATGCCTTCGGAAAAAATCGTCGAGAACGAGTGATTCCCGAAGACGTGGTTGTGCTCGTACACGATCACGAGATCCGCGTGCTGGCGCGCGTCGCGAATGCTCTGCAAAATCCGCTGGGCGTCCTCCGGATTGGGCGTATTCCCGGGCGCGCCGGGCAGATCTTCAGTCGCTTCGTTTTCTTTCTCGCCCGCTTCGACGCGAAGCTCGTTTACTCCCGGGCGGTCCGCCGTCGCGCTTGCTCCCGGCGCGATCAATCCCGACGCGCTCGCGATCAGCGCGATCGTGCCCTTCGGCGTGCGAAGAAAGGCCGGCGCGACAGCCTCCGCCACACTATTTCCGGTGCCGGCGTGGACGATCTTCCGCTTGTCTGCCTCGCCGATCGTGTTTTGAATGCCGGTTACTCTCAGATCGAACGCGTGATTACTCGCGAGCGAAAGCAGGTTGAAGCCGCAGGTGGTCAGCGCGTCGAGCGCTTCCGGCGGCGTAAGAAATCCGCGTCCCTCGTGAACCGTCTCGCCCGGTTCGGCGACGGTTGATTCCAGATTCGTGAGTCTCACGTCGCCCTTGAGCAGCGCCTGAATCACCGGCACTTCCGCTGGCGCCGTCGACCGGATGTCCGAGCGGATCATCGACTGCCCCGTCAGGGTGATCGTGATCCGATTCGACTGTGGCCGCGCACCGGCACCCGCCGCGCAGACGATTGCGCACAGAGCCGCTGCGCACAAGACGCGCGCTCGTCTATTAGCACTGCGATCCAAAAGCATGTTCAGGTTTTCAACGGCAATTGCGTTAAGAAATCTCACGAGGCAAGTCCAAGTTGAGGATTCGTTTTTTGGAGCCTTGCGAAGCAATCACATCAACGGCGGTTTTTTCGCGTCCTCCACAGCCAGTTCGTCCAGCGCAGCCGCGGCTTTGTTCAGATCGTCCACGCCAAATACCAGCATGCCGAGCGGCGATCCGGGCTCGAACCCGCAATACGAATAGTCGATGTTGACGTGCTTCTCGCCGAGCCTCGACGCCGCGCGCCCCAGCGCGCCCGGACGGTGCGCCATTCGCACGGTCACGACGTCCGTCTCCTCGAATATCATCCGCAGTCCGCCGAGCACCGACTTCGCGGTCGCCATATCGTCGGCCACGAACCGCGCCACGCTCTCACCTTCCTCGACGTACGATTGAAACGCAAGAACATTCACCCCGCGCTCGGCCAGGGCGAGAAAGCACCTCCCGAGCGCGCCGGGCTTATCTTCGATTTTTACCGTGAACTCCTTCGCTTTCGGCATGTGCATTGACCCCTTGTACGACACCGCGAGACAAAGCGAAATGAATGGGCCTGAATTCTACCGCACGCGGCTGCCAGCCGTCATTGCTGCTCTTAAGGATCAAGCAAGCAGTGAGTCAGTGCGTCATCGCATAGACGACGTAGTTGACGCCGATGCGGAATCCCAGATCGGAATAGCGTTCGGGATAATCAGCGCGGTTCGACCATTCCCACGAATCGCCGATGTCTGAATTGAATGAGATGGCGACCATGATGCGGCCCTTATCGTCGTAAATGGCCCGCCAGTGCGCGCCCTTGCCGTCCTCAGGCCCCTGCGGATAGTCCGGCTGTTTGTAGCCAAGCCAAAGATGAGCCTCTCCCGGAATCTGATAGCGGTCGTTGAGATCGTAAACCGTGTGGAAGATTGGATCGTTGTCCGGAATATCGACAATGGGGCGATCGGGAAAAACCATGCGGATGCGCTTCAGAAACATCTGCCATTCGTACGCGCCGTGAAAATCGTCCGCCATGAAAAATCCGCCGCGCAGAAGATAATCGCGCAAGACATCCGCCTGGTGTTGTGTGATCCCCCACTCGCCGACCTGCACTGCATAAAGCCACGGCCAATTGTAGACCTCGTCGCCGTCATCGAGATCTACGTCCTGCTCGACCGATCGAGCGTCGATACGCGTCAGGCGCCGGATCGCAGCGGCCAAGGCTCGATCGGCTGGCGGTCCATCCTGCGTCCACAGCGATAGGCCCAGACGCCAATCGCCGTCGAAGCGCCCGCGGTAGCCGTCATTAGGCCCGGGGGGATACATCAGGCGGGCAAACGCCCATTCGCCGGGCCGCTTCCAATCGGGCGGCAGCGGCGTGGACTCGCCGTATTCAACCGACGGGTATTCGCGGAAGGGTCTCTGCGCAAACAGCGCGCTCACAAATCCGAGAATGCAGAGAAGTGGCAGAAGGATTTTCGCAAGGTCTCGATCCGACCTTTCCATGCCAGCCACTAGTTGTAGCACGAGGAAAGTGCGGTGATGTAGAAGGCTGTCCTATCTTCGGTAAGCGTCTACTGGCATTTCGCTATGCCGCGGCGATTAGCGAAGCGAGTATCGGTTCCAAGCGTTTCGCGAGCTGCGGGTCAACTTTTCCGATTTCGCAGAAGAATCCTTGCGCCGCAGCTCGGAACGCGCGCGCGAGTTGCACCGTATCAAGGCTGCGCACCAGAGCCTCCTCGAACTGCCCGATCACGGCGCGCGGCAATTGGTCGAATCCCCGCCCGTGCGCCGCGGGCAACCCGTGGCGAATGCACGCCAGTGAAAGAGCATTATCTCGAAGGCAGCTGATCATGAGCTCCGCTTGCCACACGCGACCTCTCGCAATCGAGCTTCGCGCGTGCAGCGCGTAAAGTAAACCCATTCCGATAAGATCGTCGGTCTTTTGGGGCGGAGCATGACGAGGATCGTTCGCTTCGCCGAAAAGAAGCCGGAATGTCGGCGCGAGTGCGCGAAACTCCGCCGCAGGGACGAAGGCCAGATCGACTTGCAGCGTGCTCGCCAGCAGAAAGACGCGGTAAATCCACGCGCCGGCCTTCACGTCGAAGTGATGAACGGCCGAGTGGCGATCGTACATGCGCGCCGTCCAATCGGAAAGAACGCTTGGCAGCTCCACCGCGTCGGTGACGCCGAATGCGAGATCGATGTCCGACCACTCATCCTCTCGATCTGCCGCCGCGGAGCCGGTGAGCGCACCCGCAGCGATTCGCGCATCGCGCCGGGCGAATTCGACGAGATCGGAACGCAAGCTCGCGCGCTGCTGCGGCGTGAACATAGGCGTGTGATTCTATCTTGGAAGTTGATGCGATGGTGTACCAGAGATATCGGGTCGAGCCGCTTCCGTCCGCTCGCGCTGCGGCAATATTCCCGGCGGGCAGAGCGCAATCCGCGCGGAACCATTTGAGCGTGTTCCGCTCTATCTAGCCGTAGAGCTTTTGGTAGAGCCACAGCGCGGCTATCAACACTGTCAGAATGCCGGAGGCGAAGGAAAAGATCTTGAGAACGGTTTCCAAGCGCTTGAGTCGTTGCATCGTTGTCGCGTAGTGCTCCTTGGTTGCACCCTCCGCCGGTGAAACGAAAATCGTGTCTTCCTCGCGCATGACGAAAATCGACCGGTGGATAGACAGGGCAATCAGGACCAAGGTGACAACCGCCCAGATAGCAATCATTATTGACAGCATTGGCTTGTCTCTCCTTCACTGCGCCTTATAGCGCCGACAGCAAGATTCTGCCGTGACATACTACGCCTTCCGCTGTGTCCTGCGTCACAAACATCCGGTAGCACGCGGTGGCCCTCAAGGCAGGATTAACGCGCATGGATCCTGTCCCGATAACGGATCCGTCTCAACGGACCCTTTGTTGCAGCCTGAGTCCCGGGTTTTGCGGCTCTTGGCGTGTGATACCCGTCACAGAATTTCGTGCCGCTTGGAGACGCGCAACCAACCGGGCGCGCTCTATTCTGTGGCGGGCAAGGACGCGAAAAAACTGGACTGGGAGAAAACCGCCGCGGGCAAGCTAAGCTGACCGCAACCGGGTATTTGCCGCGACAACATCCCCTGGGCCGAAATGCGTCGCGCTACGCCGTTCCAGTCCCACAGCATCTATTCCGAGATCTATTCCGAGGTCATCGCCTCCCTGGTGGTGCCTCGTTGTACAGGGCACGTCTAGTTTCACGGGGCCGCATATCGAAGCACGCTGTTGATTTCGCTTTTGGCTGAATGACTCTCGGTCCGGTGTATCGCGGCGATGCTATACTCCGGCGAATTCGCGCTGCTCAACTACGCTCTCGATCACATGTCTGAACCGTATCTCGATCAAGCCTCGGCGAAGCACTGGATCGTGCCCTTTACGGCGACGATCTTCGCCATGATGACGCTGCAAATGTCGAGCCTCGGCTTTACTCCTCTTTTGCCCGACATTCAGCGGGATTTCGGCATCAACTATTCTCAGATCGGGCTATTCAGCGGCATTTACGGACTCGCTGCCGTTGTCTTCAGCATTCCCGGCGGAGTCCTGGCAAAGCGCTTCGGCGAAAAAATCGTTCTCGGTCTCGGACTAGTGGTCGTCACGCTTGGACTCGTTCTGCTGAGCCGCGCTCCGAACTTCGCGGTTGGCCTATCCGCTCGCTCGATTTGGATCATCGGTTATCGCGTGGCTTTCGTTTGCGTGATGACGGCAATCGCTCAGGTCGTTCCGTCCCATCGCCGCAGCACCGCAATGGGAATTTTGGGCGCGACGTCGTCGCTTGCTTCTGTAATCGGCGCGCCGTTTGGCACTTCAATCGGTGTAGCATTCGGTTGGCGCAACGGCATTCTCGCTTTTGCCGGAATGGCTTTGCTCGGATCGATCGTCTTCTGGACTTTTTATCGCCGGCCTGATGCAGTTGTGCAAGACGCGCCGCTCGAACACGGTCTCGCCCAGCCTCTCGATGCGAGCGCATTCAGCAATCCGCTGGTCTGGTCGATGGTCTTGCTGGGGCTCACGAACATGGGCGGATTCAGCGCGAATTTCTTCGTTCCTTCGGCGGTGACCACTACATTTCATCTCGGACCTAAGGAGGCGGCCTATATCATCAGCGCGTCATACGTCACCGCAATCTTCGCAAATCTGATTTGCGGCTACCTGGCTGACCGGCTGAATCGCTGGGGCGTTATGATCGCACTCATGCTGCTGTTGATCCCTGCTTCCTTTGCCATGATGGTGCCCAATTTGGTCTTATTCCGCGTCGCAACGGCGCTCCTGATCTCTCTTGGCCTGTGTGCGACGAATCAAATTTTTGCGATCGCGAGCGAGGTGATGCCCGGCCGCGAAATCGGTCCGGTCATGGGGATCGTTAGCCTGGGCGGAGGAATTTTCGGATACGTTGGGCCGCAAACGCTTGGCATTCTCCGCGACCACACCGGCGGCTTCGCCGCAGGTTGGTATTTTGTCGCCATCGGCGCCTCGATTTCTCTTCTGGTCATACTGATTCTGAAACGCGCTGCCGCCAAAGCGCGGTTTTCGCGGATGCAGATCTTGAGCGGAGCTTAGATGTCGAACCCGTCGACCAAAGAAACGCGCATTCGCCCACTTGAGGACGTGATTGTACTCGACCTCACGACTGCGCTGGCCGGACCCTTCGGAACTCTGATCTTGGCTGGCTTGGGCGCCCGCGTGATCAAGATCGAAAATCCGCTCTCGGTCGACTCGTGTCGCGAAAATCCGCCCTACCTCGGAAAGGATGGCGCGACGCTCGTGCGCCGCAATGCCGATGATATTTCTGTCTCGGCAATCAACCGCTTGCGGAACAAACAAGCAATCACTCTCAATCTGAAAAATCCCAAAGCGCGCGACGTGTTCGCAGACCTCGTCCGGCGAGCCGACGTCATCTTCGAAAATTTCAGCCGCGGCGCGATGAATCGCCTCGGCGCCGGATACGCGCAGGCGCGCGAGATCAATCCCCGCATCGTGTACTGCTCACTCACCGGCTTCGGCAGCGAAGGAGAGCCCGGCTCCGGCAAAGCCATGGACGCGATTATTCAGGCGCTCAGCGGATTCATGATGACCTCCGGCGCGCAAGGCGATCCCCCGGTCCGCGTCGGCGTCCCCATGGCGGACATGTGCGCTCCGCTTTTCGGCGTGATCGGTGTATTGGCTGCACTGATGCAAGCTCAGCGCACAGGCATCGGCCAGCACGTGGACGTCTCGATGCTCGGCGTGATGTCCATGATGGTTTCCGGCGAGCCGTTCGACGTCTTGGAGCGTCTCGGCGTCCCGCAGCGCACGGGCCTCACAGTCCCGCGCCTCGCACCTTTCGGAACATATCGCACCCGCGATGGATTTGTTTCCATCTGCGCTCCGATGGAAGTGTTCGCAAAACCGCTGTTTCCGGCGATCGGCAGGCCGGAGCTGAATTCCGATCCTCGCTTTTCGACGCGCGATGCGCGTGTGGTCAATGTGCGCGAGCTTGACCGCATCATTGAAGATTACACGCAAGAATTCACGTCCGCCGAAGTCATCGCGACTCTCGAGGCCGTCGGCGTTCCCTGCGCGCAGGTGCGAAACACGGACCAGGCCGTCCGCGATCCGCGCGTCGTCGCTCGCGGCGAAACAGTGAAGCTATCTCACCCCAAGTATGGCGACGTGGACGACGTCTACGGCATGGGAATGCCGCTCAAGTTTTCCGGCGCCCAGGTAGGCTTCGATCAGCCGCCGCCTGCAGTAGGAGAACACAACGACGCGATTTACGGCGGGCTCCTCGGCTACTCGACCGAGCGGATTGCCGAGCTTCGGCGCGATGGCGTCATCTGAATCCTCATGTCCGGCGCCTTTGAGAAATTACTCTGGCACTATCAGCACCGCTCCGCCGAAGCGTTGGCGCAACACAAGGCGGGTATGCCCGTGGTCGCCTTCACTTCGAGCATGGTTCCTTGGGAATTGATCCGCGCCGCAGGTTGCTTTCCGGTCTTGATCGGGCCCGATCTCGATGTCCTCGACAAACCCACTCCCCTCGCCGATTCACTCATGGAGCCGGTGTTCGATTCGCGAATTCGCGCTATCTTCAACGACGTCCTGTCCGGCGCTTGGTCGTTCCTTCGATTGTTGATCGTTCCGCGCACATCGGAGCCGGAAAACAAGCTTTATCTCTACCTTCGCGAAGTCACGCGTCAGAAATTATGCGATAAGCAGCCGCCGGTGCATCTCTACGATCTGCTCCACACGCGCTCTTCGATCAGCCGGAAGTACGGAATCGACCGAACGAAAGACTTGATGCAACGCCTCGAAGGAATCGCGCCAATTAGCTCGAAATCTCTCGCCAGCGCGATCACGGAATCGAACGCCGCTCGAGCCGCGCTGCGGCGTCTGCAGAAATTGCGCCAGGGCGAGGTGCCACGCATTACTGGAAGCAATGCTCACATGATTACCGGAGCGCTGTACTTCATGAATCGCGCCGAGTACGCGAAGTTGGTCGGCGAAGTATGCCGCGAATGCAAGTCCGCGAAACCTCTGCGCGGCCCTCGGCTCCTGATCAAGGGAATGCCGCTGCATCATCCGCGCCTCCATCAGGCACTCGAAGCGCACGGTGCCGTTATCGTCGCAGAAGACGACTGGTGGGGTTCGCGCGCAGTCGAGGCCAACGTTGTGCCTGGTCGCGGCGTGGCTTCGATCATTAGCGCGATTTTCGAGAACTACTATTTGCACACACCAAGCCCGCGCGTTTTGCCTGCTGCCGCCGCTGATCGTTGGTTCCAAGATAGTGTTCGACGCCGTATAGACGGCGTCGTCTTCTATCTTCCACCGGAGGACGACGTCTACGGCTGGGACTATCCTCGCCAGCGCGATTTTCTGCAAACGAGCGAGATTCCCTCGCTGCTGATTCGCGAAGACGCCTTCTGCGGACTTTCCGCTGGCGCAAACGCTCAAATCAGAGATTTCATCCAGAAAATTCGCAGGAGCCGCCATGCCGCGCGCGTCTGAAAAACAGCTCGAATCAACGCGCGCATCTTCCGAGCATCAAAAAACTTGGTTCGCGGAGCTTCGACGCAACGTTTTCGACGAAAAGAAACCTTACGCCATCGCTCAGGCCGATATGCCCTTGGAACTGTTTCATCTCCTCGGCGTGCCGGTCGTCAGCAATCAGTGGTGGGCCGCTGTCGTCTCTGCAAAACAATTGTCCGGATACTTTTTCGACGCCCTTCACGCCGCCGGCTATCACGAAGGCCTTTGCCGCTATTGCAGTCTCTCGCTCGCCTCTTCGATTTCCGGCGACCCGGCGAAAGCGCCCTGGGGCGGTCTCCCGAAGCCCGCGCTGCTCGCCGCTCGCCTCACGTGCGATTGCATTCAACGCGTTTTCGAAACGTGGGCCGCGTCATTTGGCGCGGAATTTATCGCGCTCGATAGCCCCGGCGCGACGCATCTCCCTCCGCGCTGGTGGGAATTGAGTCGCGATCGTTGGCGCGAGCTGTACGAACCTCATCGCTTGGATTTCATGGTTGCGCAATTCGGCGTGCTGATCCACGCGCTCGAACGGATCAGCCGTATCAAATTCAGCCCCGCTCGGCTACGTTCCCTGATGGAGGGCGTGAATCGCCAAGAAGAATACTTCGACGAAGTCCGCGACTTGATCTGCTCCGCCCCGCAAACGCCCGTCCGCATGAACGAGCAAGTAATCAACGTGATGAACGCGCAGTGGCATCGCGGCACCGACTGGGCCGTGAGCCACGCGCGCACCTTTCGAGACGAAGTGCGCCACCGAGTGGAACAAGGAATCGCGGCATATCCGGGAGAAAAGCTGCGCCTCATGTGGGTAGGCGCGGGCCTGTGGCACGACACGGATTTCTACACCGCGTTCGAGGAAAGTCTGGGCGCCGTTTTCGTCTGGTCCATGTATCTCGCCTTCGGACCTGACGGCTACATCCGCTACGGCCTCGATGATCCGCTGCGTGCTCTCGCGAGCCGAATCGTCAGTATGAACGAGCAGTTGCACAATCCGCCGTGGGCCAACGAATGGATCGTCGACCAGGCCAAGCGCCATCGCATCGACGGCGCCGTGATTCTCGTGCCGGAAAATAGCCGGCCTTCCGCCACCGGCACATTTTTCATCAAGCACGCGCTCGAAAACGCCGGCATCCCCGCGCTTGAAATTTGGGCTGACATGGTCGACGCCCGCCGCTGGGATGGTGCCTCGATGCGACAACGCGTCGCGAAATTCATTGAAACTCGGGTCCGCCGTGCGTAGGCTTCCTCGTCGAAGCTAGTTCGCCATGTGCTTTGTTGCCGAAAGGAGAGAATTGCAATGAAAAAAATTCTTGCCGGGGTCGCTGCGCTTTCGTTTGTCGCGTTGCTGGCCTACCGCGCTGCGGCGGGAGGAAACGATACGAAAGGAGAGGCACAAGACCGCGCGCAGATTGAAAAGCTGATGTGGCACTACACTCGCGCATTGGACTCAGAAAACGCCGACGCCTACGCCGCAACATACACGCCCGACGGCCAATTCGGCAGCGGCGCGAATGCCGTCAAAGGGCATGACGCACTCAAGAAAATGATCGCCGATCTTCGCCAGCGCTCCGCTGACGCTGAAGCGAAGGGCGAAAAGAGGCCGCCGATGTATCACATGGAGATGAACAGCTACCTTGAGTTTGTCGACAAAGACCACGCACGTCTGGAAGGCTACTGGGCGACTGTCTTTGGTTCGCAAGGCCCGAACGTGCCGGTTCGCGTCGCTGCCGCCGGCCGCGAAGTCGACGAGCTCGTGCGCGTCAACGGCCAGTGGCTGATCCAGCTGCGCGAAGTCGCGCCCAAGGACTAAGCCGCGCCATCCCCGCCATTCGTTTGAAATAGATCGAGAACCTGTTCTAGAAAGCTCGGATCATCGGGTCCGGCCGAGATGCAAAATTACCCGAACTGGAGTGCGATTCTCGATTCCCGGCGTGGAGGTTGACCGTCCGAGATGAGTTGGCCGCGAAACCCGCGGTTAGCTATCGAACCCACTCAGCACATGAAGTTCAAGGTACGGCTGCCACATAACAAAAAAGTGTACCCGTCGCTTCGTTTCTGCATACATAGTTGACGTCAGCCTCGAAACTAATGAGGCCCGGACGCCTAAACCCTACTTTTGATCTGCGCCTTCGCTTCTGGTAATCGGCACTTCGGCCGGAATTCGCGTGCGTGTTGGAGTTCCTTTAAGTTTCCAAAGCCAAGCGATTTGAAAGGGTAGGCCTTCGAATTGAAAACCATGCCCAGTCTCGATTGGCAGGGGCTCCAGCTTGCTCCCCTATCGAGGATTCCTGGGTGAGCGAACGAGGCGAAGGTCGTCCTCGATCAAGAGAAATTGTCATTGCATACACTTTTATGTTGACACCAACACCTGAATAGTTGTAAAGAGCGCCCTCATTGAGGGGACTGGGCGCACCAGGCGCCGGTGGAGAGGGTGTGGTGGATTCGAGCGCACTTGTAGGGTGCGAGTGTCGGGCTTCTTCGCCTATGGGTTCGGAAGCCTACCGTCACGAGAAATTCAAGTCTCTTGAAGGCTCGAACCAAAGCCTTTTCTTCGAGCGGCGAGTCGGTATGTGTACGGTGCCGGTAAGCCAGCAGCCACTGCAACATGTCGCTCGCGGCTGTTCCGGATTTCGGATGCGACTTTGACGTTTTCGATCTGTTGCCGATTTTGGCTGCGCTTGCGACTTTGGAAACCGTCTCTGGCGGGTGTCACGCAATCACCGTGGAAGGGGAAAAAAAGAGATGAAAGCAATTCGTGCGTTGGTTATTTCAGCCCTTGTTACAGCAATGCTGGCTTTTGCCGCGCCGCTTCTGATGGCCCAGACCGCTGAAACGGGGGCCCTGACCGGCACTGTAACCGATTCTACCGGCGCCGTTATTTCTGGCGCGACTGTAACAATCACCAGCACCGCCACCGGACAGACGCGTTCGACAACTACCGGTGCCGACGGCTCGTATAAATTCTCGCTCCTGCCACCGGGATCGTATTCCGTCAAATTTTCCGCGTCCAATTTCAAGACGGTCGACGTGCCTTCAGTGACGCTCAACGTTACTGAAACCGCGGTGCTGAATCGCAAGATGGAGGTCGGCGGGCAGTCGATTTCTGTGACCGTCGAAGCAAACACCGAGACGATTCAGACCGAAGGCGTGGCGAACGGCACGGTCGTCAGTGCAGAAGAAATTCAGACTCTCCCACTGGTCAGCCGCAACTACACGCAGATCCTCGACCTGTCTCCGGGCGTCGTCACTAACGTCGCCAACGCGACCGCGATGGGCAACGGCACCCAAGACGTGAGTGCCAACGGACAGGGAGGCATTTCCAACAGCTATTCGATGGACGGCGCGAACATCACCCAGTACACCAGTGGAGGCGCGGCGCAACTCGGCAGCATGCCGGGCATCCCGATTCCAAGCCCGGATGCCATTCAGGAATTCAAGGTGCAAACTTCGCAATACGACGCGGGATTCGGGCGGAACGCTGGCGCCAACGTCGAAGTGATCACGAAGGGAGGTTCCAACAACTTCCATGGCAGCCTCCTCGAATTCAACCGCAATAACTTCTTCAATGCCAATGATTTCTTCTATAAGTTTTCAGAGCGACTCAGCGATCAGCCGGACAAACCGCAGACCCTGAAACAAAATACGTTTGGCGGTACCATTGGCGGGCCGATCAAGAAGGACAAGCTTTTCTTCTTCTTTTCCTACCAGGGCTACCGGCAGCTGAATGGAATTGCCCTGAACGGCTTTGCCAGTGGATTCGAGTCGGCCGCCACTTTGATGCCATGGAACGATTATAACTACCAAACCGATGACTTTGGCTGCACCGACCTACGCTGCACGAACAACCCGGCGGGGTACAAAGAATACCTGGGAAGCGTGTTCGGGAACAACGCTGGATGCGCGCCCTTTCCCACGGGATTTGGCGTTTCGCCGTGCTCCACGGGCTTTGCCGATGGCGTAACGATTGCTCCTAATGGTTCGAATATTAGCAATACCGCCGTTGCCCTGCTTCAATCAAAGGGAGCTTTCAAGAGCGGTTACAACCAGGGCGGGTTTTGGATCGCGGCCGCCCCCGCTTCATGCACGGCGGCGTCTCCAAACCTCGAGATTCCCGAGGTTCTCGCGTCTGGCTGCCGCACGGCCATCTCGCTGCCCACGCGCGCCAACGAGAATCAATATATGGGGAACAGCGACTGGAATATCAATTCCAAGAACACTCTCTCGGAGCGATATATATATCAGATCGATCCCGAGATTCAGAGCTTCGACTGCCTGTTCGTCGGCGACTGCAATCCAGGCTCGCCTGCAGATGTTTCTTATATCAGCCACACGGGCACGCTGCGGCTGACGTCGACACTTTCAAGCACCCTCATCAACGAGGCACGCTTTACCTTCCAGCGGAACTTGGAGGATGCCACCGATCCGAATCCACTGTTGGCTTGCAACCTGGCGAATGGCGCGTCAATCATTCCGCTGAACAACAACGGGCAGCCCTGCTCTGCGAATGTGCCCCTTCCAATCGCGGATTTCGGAATCGTGCCGAGCATCGACGTTCTCGGCCTCTACGCACCGTCGGGAGCTTGGAACCAGGGCGGAAACTTCGCGGGTACCGGCGAGAATATCGACAACGAGTTTCAGGCGGGCGACCTCGTTTCCTGGAACCGTGGCAGACACACCTTTCGCTTCGGATTTGACTGGGAGTTCGATCAGTACAACAACAAGACTCCCGCCAGCGGCCGCGGCGAGGTGCTTTTCGACAACACTGCGGACTTCCTCACCAGCAGTTCCGGAATTGCGATTGATGGCACCGCGCAAACAGGTCTTCCTCCAGGCGCCCCTCCTCCCAACCCGGTGGCTGGTTGCGGCTTCTTCGGCTTCTCTAACTGCGCGGGCGGTGCTGTTCCGATTGCGCTGAGAGGATTGCTGACTCACTATGACCGTATCAGCGCGTACGATTGGTTCGTCCAGGATGACATCAAAGTAAATGCCAGGCTCACTGTGAACGTCGGCGTCCGCTGGGAGTATGATGGTTGGCCAGCCGACAAGCTTGGACAATTCGACGACATCTGGGCTAGCCAGTTGGCTCTCGTGAACACTGGCTCTTTCTTTTTGGGCCAACCCTCGACGTGTCAAGTCTCACCCACAGCAGGCTTTACTCCGGTCGGGACACTTGCCGGGTTCGTGATTCCGACGAACTTTGATCCGGCCGCCGGGCTCACTGGCCCCTGCGGGGCGTCTGGGGTCAAGAAGAACAACAACAAGACGCTGTTCCCCGGCTCGCCACTAGACAACTTTATGCCGCGCATCGGTGTGGCGTGGCAGCCTTTTGGACACAAGTTCGTCGTGCGCACTGGTTATGGCTGGTATTACGACCGGGCTGGCAGTATCTACCTGGTTGACAACCTTCTACAGGAGCCTCCTTATTCGGGACCGATCACCGGAACTGCGATCACCAACTTGGAGAACACGCTCCATAGTCCCTTCCAGGCCGTTGCGGGAATTCCGCTTTCGTGGACGCCGCGGTATTTCTCACTCGTGAACGGGTACCAGCTCAACGCCTACAATGCCTTTGGCGCTTTGGACTACTCCGGTCTCGCGTCAGGTACGAACTCGCCCGAGATGTCCCAGCGCCTTCCGCTCACTCAGCAGTACAATTTGGACCTTCAGTATGATCTCGGGCACGGATGGGTGGTCGATGTGGGCTATTTGGGCTCGCACAGCATCCATGTATTAAACCAGGGGACACCCATTAACGTTGCCCATCTGGTTGGCACTCCGGCGACTCTTCTCTGCGGCGGAGTTAGTGGCGATTGCAATGCGCAGGATTTGGCTATGCTCAAGAATCCCAACTTCCCGGGTGGCAATCCTATCCCGTTCAACGACCCGGCGAACGCGACGCCCGTGACGGTCAACACTACTCAGAACGCCCCAGCTCGTGTGAGTTACCTTGGTTTTACCCCAGGCGCATTGGGAACTACCAATACGATTGGCGACGCGAAGTACAACAGCCTCCAAGCTCAGATCAGGCACAACTTTTCCCACGGTATGCTCTTGCAGGCATCCTACACATGGAGCAAGGACCTCACCGACGTCAATAGCGCCGAGCCCGGGTTATTGGACGTCGGCCAGACTGATTTCGGCACGACCAGCAGCAATGACCCCCTCAACCTTGCGCAGCAATACGGGCCATACTCTGCGAACCGCTCGCAACGGCTCATCGTCAGCTACACTTACGATTTGCCGTGGAAATCGACCGAGGGATTAAGGGGCAAAATCCTGGGCGGATGGGTTGTTTCAGGCATCACCACCGTTCAGAACGGCCAGCCATTGACGGTTACGGACGCGGGCGGCGGATCGATATATGGCGGTACAAGCAGGGCGCTCTTGGCCAACGCGGGCACCTGCCGGGCCAACGGTGTCTGCAATTCCGCGACGCCAGTCGCCACCACGGGGACCACCGAGCAGCGCGTGCTTTCGGATTTGCCAGGCAGTCCAGGCTACAACCCGGCTGGAACCGGGGGCTGGATCAATTTTAACGCTTTCACGAGCTTCGCCACTCTCCCTGCTAGTTCCCCGTACTGCATCGGAGGCGTCTCTAATCCGGGAGGCAGTGCCGCGGCGACCTGCGGTGCCGCCGGTTTCTTTGCCCCCCCTCCGGGTCCCTCTACCTATGAAATCGCTGGCACGGGTTGGGGCAACTCTCCAGTAGGTATCATAACCGGCCCGGGTCAATGGAACTGGGATGTGTCGATCCTGAAGAACACGAAAATTAGGGAGTGGGGCACGCTGCAATTCCGGACGGACTTTTTCAACATCTGGAATCACCCGCAGTTCAGCAATCCGGTTTCAACGGAGTTCACCGGTGCGCCCTTTTCGACCTTCGGCCAAATCCAGTCGACCTCGGTCGAGCCGCGCGTGATTCAGTTCGCATTGCATTTTCAGTTCTAAGCGCGGGAGCGCGCGGAGTTTCGGCCGCGCGTTGACGCTGTACCCACCCGGGGACCAGTTGGGCTCACCCAGCCCAGCTGGTCCCTTTTTGTTTTCGGCGACCTTCGACGAGAGTCGATTTCAGTCCAGCGCCCGACCACGACTATCAGACATCTCTAACAAGACTTGAGCGCTGTCAGGCAATCCGGAGTCATCGGATGACAGGAGAAGCGGGATGTCCGGTGGAGCCACAATGCTCGAGCGCCACGATATCGCCCGGTTGAGATGCGAACTCGCTGCGGATTTCTCCCGCCCACGTGCCTATCCGAAGGTCTTTCGCGACGTCGCCGTCTTTCGCGCAACATCGACGACTTGCGCCATATGAAAAACGCATCGGTCGGCTTCAGCGACGCCTTTCAAGCGATCCCACACTTTCCGGCCCTCGAAAATGAAATCGTCATGCGGATCGATTACCAAAAGTGCGGTGATTTCCCTCTCGTAAGTCAGGCGTCCTATGGACTCTCCGACGATCGTGTCGAAACGTGTGCGGACTGCCAACTTATCGCGCACTCACGTTATTAGCAAGCATGTGGCGGTCGTGCGCGCCCTTGCGCAGATGCACCTTGCACAACCGGCGCGCTGCTGGTAGAACTCCGCAAATGGCCGAAACACCGCGTCCGCGGCACTCGTTTCTCGTGAGAGTTACGCACTGGTTCATCACCCTCGCGTTTCTGGCGCTGCTCGTCAGTGGATTGGAAATTGTGGTCTCGCATCCGCGCTTCTATTGGGGTGAGACCGGCAACGCGAACACTCCGACATTATTCAAAATACCGATCCCATCCTCGCGAGAAACGGTACCGACTGGCTACGGCCACGTGCTTCCGGACGAGAACGGTTGGAGCCGCTATCTGCACTTCCAGTCTGCTTGGGTGCTGGTGCTGGCCGGATTGGTGTACGGTGTCGCAGGCCTCTTCAGCGGGCACTTCCGGCGAAATTTGCTTCCCACCCTGTCCGACGTTTCACCGAAGCAGCTCGTGTCGTCCATCGCCCAGCATTTGCGCTTCGCGAGGCCGACCGCGGAAGAAGCCTGCTCGTATAACGTGCTGCAGCGCCTGACCTATCTGTTGGTCGTTTTCGTTCTGTTTCCGATGATCATCTGGACCGGGCTAGCGATGTCTCCATCGTTTGTATCCGCGATTCCCGCAGCGGTGAATGTTTTGGGCGGGCAGCAATCGGCGCGCACCCTGCACTTTTTCTTGACGTTGGCGCTGGTGCTTTTCCTTCTGGTTCATCTCCTGATGATAGTTCTAGCGGGATTCCGAAACCGCGTGCGCGCCATGATCACAGGGCGCGTCGCAGAATCTGTGGAGCGAGGATGAACAAACTCACTCGACGAAAATTGATTGCAGGCAGCCTCGCAACAGCTGTGGGCGCATCCGGGCTCGCCGTCGCCGCGAAGCTCGCCCAGCGCTATGGACTGATTCCGCCCGATTCGGGCGGCTTCTACGGGCCCGGCGAAACGCTCACCTACGCGGCGCAGCGGCTCCTGACCCGCCACTCTCTGGCGCGCGAGTTCCCTCGTAGCGAAATCTCCAAAGAACCCTTCGCGAATGAAGTTGACCCGCTGGGCGAAGAGTTCCAGCGCCTCCAGCAAGGAGCATTTGGCGATTGGCGTCTTTCCGTGGATGGCATGGTCACGCGTCCGGCATCGTTCTCTCTTGCGGACCTTAAGAGCTTTCCTCGCCACAGCCACATCACAATGATTCAATGCGAGGAAGGCTGGTCGTATATCGCCGAGTGGACGGGGGTTCCGCTCTCGCATGTTCTCGAACGGGTCGGGGCGCTGCCTCAAGTGCGATATGTTGTTTACCGTTCGTTCCAACACGACTGGTGGGACAGTCTCGACATGGGAGATGCGGTGCATCCGCAAACCCTGCTGGCATTCGAAATGAACGGCGATGAGCTACCCGTCAAATTTGGCGGACCGCTTCGCATGCGCGTTTCCCGGCAGCTCGGATACAAGAACGTGAAATACATCACCCGGCTCACGTTGAGTGACAGCATCAAATCGTTCGGCAAGGGCTTGGGCTCGTCGGCTCCGGAAGCCGGTTACGCGTGGTACGCCGGTCTGTGACGCGAATCGCGTGGCGGCTTGCTGGCTCTACACGTCCAAAGATGCAGGAAGCGTAGACTCCGAGGGAGACAAACGCCGCGGCTAGCACAAGAAGAGCAGCGGACGCTATCCTTTCAATCCCCGCTGCCAGAGCGCGCACAACGCGGTGTTGTAGAGCGCCAGCGCGGTCGTAATCTGCCCCAAATGATTGTCGTGGGTCGATAGGTAGGCCGCTTTGTTCAGCACGTCCGCATGCAAGTTTCCTTCGGTGGAACAGTCGATGATCACCACGCCGTCTTTCACGTTTCTCACCAGGTCCGCCTCGCACTGCGCCGGGAATGCGGTCACGATGATATCTGCGGTCTTGAGATACGCTTCCCGATCTTCCGGCCGGGTCTGCGGATGGATCATAAGCGCGGTGGCTCCGATCCGCATCAGCATACTCTGCAGCGGAATGCCGATGCGCGGCGAGCTATTGCAGATCGCCACTGTCGGACCTTTCTGCTGGCCATCGCGCGGAAACATTTTCCTGATCTCCCCGTGCTGGTGCAGCAGAGTAAGGATCGCTTTGGCCGTGCAGGGCACCACGCCTTCGTACCGCTCTTCTTCGTCGACCGTCTTGATGTTCAGCGCCATGCGCCCCGTGTTCTCGACCGTGAGCCCCTCGATGTCCTTCTCGGGCCGCACGCGCCGCAGAAAATAGTCCTCGGTCTTGCCGAACGGCGCCGGGAAGAAGATAAATGTCCCATAGATCTTGTCGTGGACTTGCGCGCCCATCAACAGCAGTTCCAGGGCGTCGGCGCTATGCGCTTCTTCGACGCGAAAATCCAGGCCGTGCTGCTGGAACTTCTTTTTCATGTAGCTGGCGTAGCGCCGCGATCCGCGGTCAACTTCCACCTCCGGCAGCCGCGGCATGAATGCAGCGACGCGGATTTCTCCCCGGTCGAGGCCGGTCTTCTCGACCTGCGCCAGCTTCTGTTCGGCCTGAACGAACACTTCCTCGGCTGCCGCGATGCAGTTGAGTCGCTTACTCTGCGGAACTTGCTGCGTCCAGCGCATGTCAGGCGCAAACGAACTTTTTCGCGCCTGCGGCATTTCCAGTGTGCCCATATTTTGAGTCGATTATCGCGCAGCGGGCTGCTATGACAAAGCTCTTACGGGTTCCGTATCGCCTAGTTCAAATCTGTTCGCGTCGGAGTTCGCTTCGGATTACCAGAGAGGCGTGGTGCAATGCATCGATCGTTCGGACCTTGTGTTCGCGCGGTGATCACGACGATATGATGCGAGCGGACTTGGTGCAACGCTAGGGAGGAAGCTCGTCGCTTCCTCCCTGGGCGTTGAGTGATGGTTAGTTGCCGATCGGCGTGTCTGCTCCACCGACTGGGCATCCGGTAGCAGCAACCGGCGCAATCGCGGCGCTGCTCTGGTAGATGACGTTCGTCGCATCCACGCAGAAGTACTCCGTTCCGGT
>DASPUN010000010.1:0-15966 GCA_035622875.1 Candidatus Acidiferrales bacterium | reverse complement strand
AAGGGGCATGCGCGAACGCCATCCGCCCGGGTCGCCGCGATACGCGGCGTAGCGCGACTTGAGGCCGTAGCGCGCGGCGTCGGCGGGATCGTCGCCGTCGCATTTCTCAATGTCCTCGACGCGAATCGGATCGCGCACGAGCGACGGCAGCGTGCGAATCAGCTCGAAGCAGTTGTCGGCCAGCAGCCACGCCTGATCCCCCAGGCTCGACTCACCGTCGACCTGGGGGCCCCGTTTTGCTGCCTCGAGCATCTGGTACATCAGCATCCAGCCGCCGACGCGATCGTCGTCCGCGGGGACGGGGCGCGGAAGGCCAGCGGCGGCGAAGACGTCGCCCATCTGCTCGGCGATCGAGGCTTCGCCGGTGCGGTGCGCGAACGCGTCGGGCGAGAGGTAAATCGCGTCGATTTTTTCGCGTTCGCCGCTCCCCTGCTCCGTGGTGTCATCCCGAACCCAGCCGCGGTCTGCACGGATGTGGGTGAGGGATATGCTGTTTTTCGCTGGGTCAGGCCGAAAAGCAGATTCCTCGGCCCCGTCCGCAAAACGGCCGGCCTCGGAATGACAACGTAATTGAACGCTGCGGCGGACGATTTCGTGCGCGAGATTGCGCGGAGTCGTGCGGCGCGTGACGAATTCGCGGTAGGTGACGACGCACTGCGAGCGGTTTTGCTTTTGTAGGGGCACAGCACTGCTGTGCCCGGAGAATGTGCTTGGCACTGCCGCGCCATCTTCCGCGACTCCTCCGTCCGTTACGCCTTGCACATCGCTTCGCGTCGCCAAAGCCGCACCGGGCACAGCATGCTGTGCCCCTACGACCGAAGGGGCGAGGGGCACGGTAGACGAATGGGCGGCATCGTGCCAAGAATCCTCGGAAGAGAAATTCGCCGGCGAGACGCCGGCGCTACGAGACTCGTTCGGGATCGCGCAATGCCAGTAGACGGCGGCGGGGTGCTCGAAGCCCCAGTCGATTGAGATCCAACGCGGCCACCAGGACGGCCAATCTCCCTTGACAGACTTTCCGTCGATCGCGCCAGACGTTTGGGCTGCATCGAGACAAGGATCGTCGCCGGGCACAGTATGCTGTGCCCCTACGGGCAGACACATCCTGCCGATCTGTTCGGCGCGGAGGACGTGGCGCGAGCAATCGAAATTGTCGAAATACTGTCCGGCGAAGACGTCCCAATTGCCGTCGAGAAACGCGCGGCGAAGGTGAGTAGGGAGCGCGCGCAGCGTCTTCAGATAATTTTCGTCGTGCGCGTAGACGGGATTGTCGCTGACGCGCGCGGCGATGAAATCGTAATCGGCGGGATCGTACTCGGACGCGTTCTCCATTCCCGGCGCGGGCTGCTTATCGATCCACAGCGACTTCACCCACCCATGGCCGATGTTGCCGGGATTGGTCGCGCCGGCCATGCACGGAAATGAGTTTGCGATGGGGCAGCGGTTGCGGCTGGTGAGGAATTGCCACTGGCGCAGGGTGAAGAGCGTCAGCTCGTCGATGCCGATGAAGAGAAATTCCGCGCCCTGATATTGATAGACGTCGGATTCGGACTGGCAATAGCCGAAGCGCGTGGTGGAATTGTTTTGCCAGGTGACGACGTGCTTCGATTCGTTGAAACTTTTGTAGATCTCGCGCGGAACGTCGCGGCGGAAATAGAGCAGCAGCGATTGCTCGAGCTCGGGAAACGTGCGGCGGAGGAGTAGCGTGTTCGCGCCCGGGTGTTCGTGCGCCTGGAGGATCGCCTCCATCAGCAACGCTTTCGTTTTGCCGGGACCGGCCGCGCCGCCGAAGAGTCGATACTTCGCTGGCGAGGCGTGGAATTGCTGCTGCTTCGGGAAGGGCTCGTAGTCGAGCGCGACGTTTTTTGCGGCGCGCAAGAAACGCTGGGCGCCGGATATGATGGTTGGCATGGGAGGAGGACGAAATTCGAAAAGCGAAACTCGAAATTCGCAGCAGTCAGTCGAGCTTTGATTTTCGATTGCCGAGTTTCGGGATTTACGCCATCGAGCGAATTTTGCCGCCGACGTAGAACGCCGCGGCTCCGCCGAGGAATGCTGCGCCGATCGCTGCGTGGTGCATGCTGAACACCGCGCCGAGAGTGAAGGAAGCGATGCCTCCCAGCTGCACGATGTAGCCGATTGTTTTCTTGCTGAGGCCGGATGATGCGGGAGTGATTGATGCCGTCATGATGACTCCTTGTAAAGACCGAACATCGAAATTCGGAAGACGAACGTGAACGGTTTGTAGCGCCGGCGTCTGATCTCCCAGGCTCGACTCGCCGTCGACCTGGGAGCCCTCCCGGCCGGCGATTTTGGATTTCTCAACCGCCACGCAACGAAGAGAGATCCTTCGACTGCGTCGCGCGGCCGCAGAAACCGCGGCACATCGACATCGCGCGCGACGTCGCTCAGGATGACGGCGCGGCGGTTTGGGCGGCGGGGCCGATGGGCGACAGGACGCCAAGGAACCGCGCCGGGCACGATATATCGTGCCCCTACGAAGAAAACGCGAATCAGGCTGACGGCGAAAGATCCGGCGAGTCGCGAAAGTTCGCCGCAGGGCAAATTTCGAGTTTCGAATTTCCAGATTCGGCAGTGGACCGATCCCCCAGGCTCGATTGATCTCCCGGGCGCCCGTCACCGGGGCCTCGGGAGCCCTTCATTTCGTCGACTTGGGGGCCCCGGCTGGGGCGAGGGACGGCGTGGACGAGCTGGACCATGACCGGCGGCTCGGGCTCCGTCGATGAGGCGGATTTTTTCGCTTCGAGGTGCCGGGCCCACTCCTTCAGGACTTCGAGCGCGACCTTTGGATCGTCCTCGAACGTCACGCCTTCGACCAAAACCTTCAATCTCCTTGCGTAGTGACGCGGGCCCATGCCCTCGCGGCGAAGCGCCTCGTCGATCGCGATCGGCTTTTCAAGACGCGGTCGCTTCTGCGGCACGCGAGCTTTCTCGTTTTGTGCCGGCGCGGGGACGCCGCTTTCGTTTGCGGCGGGAGCTCTTCGCAGGATGGATGACCGGCTCGGGCGCGAGGAAGTCGACGCGGCAGAATTTGCGGTCGGTGAGCGCGCGGCCTTCGCGCGCGGCTTGGCGTTGTTGGTGGACATAGGCGAGAAAATTGGATTCGAGGATGCCCATCACGAGGCCGTTGAGGGCGTCGCGATGCGGGGCGCAGAGGAGATCGCCGCGTTGCGCGGGGCGCGAACACGCGGACCAGGCCGCGTCGTGTCGCGCGGAATGAACGAGGCTGGCGCAGAGAGGCATGGGGACGTGAACAGCGGCGCTGTGCGGCTACGGCAGACCGAAACTCGACCACATGCTGCGGGTGAGACAGCGCAGCGGCGTCGGCGGGTGTAAATGTAGCGCCGTGCTTTAGCACGGCATCTTCGTGCCCGGGACCGTGCCCCGCTAAAGGCCGCGGCGCTACATTCAAACCTCAAACCCGAGCGACAGACGCCGCGGGGTGAATGGGAGGCGGGGGCGCTGCGGTGACGCGCCGCGAAGCGAGCTTCGCGGACCACAGCGGCGGCAAGCCTGACTTGCGTCAGGCAGGCCGCCGCACTCCACATGTGCTTGCGGCGACGGACGGGATCGGATGATGGGCTACATCACGTCAAGCAATATTGCCGGACACAGCATGCTGTGCCCCTACGAGGAAAACAAAAACGGCGGCGCTGTGAAAAGCAGCAGATCCCTCGTCGTCCGCCGTTGATGCAGGCGGACTCGCTCGGGATGACAACGCGATGGCATTGGCGCGAGATTCCGATGGGAAACGGTGTGCCAAGAAAGATTGCCGGGCGTAGCGGCGCTACGCCCCTACACGGGAAAAGATAATCGGCCCGACATCATGGCGCGCTACGAAAGGCGACGAGCGGCATCCAATCGAAGACCGGGAGGGACCTCGATGATTATTTTCAAGCTTCCGTTGCTAACTTGCGCTTTCTACATCGCGCTGACTTGCCTGCTCGAAGCCGGACTCTGGGCGGTTGCGCGATTCAAAGGAATCGGAATATGGTTCAGCGGCGAGCACTGGTTCTGGACGCTCGGCGCGAAACTCGGATTATTTCTTGGCGCGCTGTGGGTCGTCTCGTTCATCGCAGCGTGGTGCATCGTCTATGCGGGAGTGAAAGCGCACATACCGGCCGTGTCGTCGGAGACGTACCTGTTTTGACGCTGCAATGCGCTTAGACCGCCACCAATTCTGAATGGGCAGCATGGCGCCAAGCAACTGCGCCGGGCACAGCATGCTGTGCCCCTACGAAAACCGTGCAGCAAGAGCAGATTCCTCGGCACCGTCCCAAAACGGGCCGGCCTCGGAATGACAAGCGGGTTGATCGGCGCTACGGAGTCGGAGGCGTGGTGGAGGTGCCCGAGGCGGGGGCGGAGGGCGTCGACGTCGGCCCGGCTTGAATCTCGATCCATGTGGCGCAGGAATCGCAGAGCTTCATGTGCGAATCTTTGCCGGTATCGTCGAGCGCGCCCACGCCGAGCTTGTGCCAGCCGAGCGCGAAGTCCCTCTGGTTGGGGCTCTGGCCGCTGATTGGCATCACGCCCGAAGGCGCGGGGGGCAGCGGAACGTTGAAAAGCAAAATGCGGTTCTTCTTTTTCGTGCCGGAGCTGGTGTCGTAGATTGCGAACTGCGCGACGCAGGGATGCTTCGGCTTGCTGCCGGTGCACGGCGGAGTCTTCGTGAAATCGTAGTTGAATTTTACGCTCACGCAGTGCCACGCGGCGCCCGTAGGCTGCGATGTGTCCGATTGGCCGACCGCGGCGGCGGGAATCGCGGAAGATTGCGGGGCTGGGGACGGCTGCGCGGGACACGGCAGTGGCGGCGCGGCCGGCTGCGAAGCCTGTTGCGCGACGGCGGAGTGCGCGCTCGCGAAAAGCAGAACCGCCAGGGCGAATCCTCTCAGCATGGAGAGGAGATATTAGCGCAACGGCGCGGCGCGAACGATCGGATAAATTCCCAATGTTCCTCGCAGGTATTCACTGCGAAGGTAATCGGCTAATGCTTGACGTAAACCCAGGTTTGCTTCGGGTCGTCCATCGTTCGAGTAAGCGTAGTTTTGTCGGCCGAAAGCGACCAGCGCTCGGTCGAATGGATCGGCTCGAATCCGTCCACGGGTTGACCGGGCATGCTCACGCGAGAAATCAATTCAGTGACGAGAACGCCTTTCGCCCAATGAGCCTTCTCAAAGACCTGGCCCGCAGCGATTTGATCGCGCAGCTCGTTTCGTAGGTGTTCCTTGCCGTCGGGGATCCAGTTGTGCGACTCCTTGCCGCCGGAGAACGAGATGTCGATGCGAATCGATGAATCGGAGGCTGCGATGACCAGGGTCTCTGTGTCGGGCGTCGCGTGCTTCGCGAGCTTGCTCTTGGCGATATCGAGAACCCATGTGCCGGAGAGATCGGGCGGGGCGAAGGTTTGCGCTACGACCGGCAGAGCAAACGTCGCGAACAAAAGCGTGGCGAGACGGAATCTCGGCATAGGCGCACCTCTATTGCCAGAGATTCTAATACATCCGCTCGATAATTGCGGCGGCGAAGTGCGGCGCGAAGAAATTGCCGGGGCTAAAGCCCCTAATTCACCGCAGCGCTATTTCGCGCGGCTGCCCTTCGCTTCGCTCTGGGTAAAAAGTCCCGCGCCCGTCTGCCGACAGGCAGGCTTCCACACAAGAGAGAAACGGCGCGCGCTACTGCCTGTCGAAGACGTAGAGGTGGCTGGAGTCGAAGTCGCTGCCGGTCTTTTCGGTGAGCGTCTTGCCATCGGAAGAAAGCGTCCAGTGCTCGGAGAGAAATGTCGAAGTGACGCTGTAGCCGGTGGGCCCCATCTGCGACAGGACGGTGATTTCGAGCGCTCCCTTTTTCCACTGCGCCTTCTCGATGTTCTGTGCGTCCCGGAACATCGGATTGGGCGGCTGCTTGGTGCCGTTGGGGGGCGGCGGCGGAGCGGGCATCGGAGTGGTGTGCTCCTTGCCGTCGACGATGTAGGTGAATGAGAGCGGCTTGCCGTCGGTCGTATAGTCGAACTGGATCGTTTGGCCCGAGTAGGTGATGACGAGCGTCTGTGAAGTGATCGGGAAGCGCTTGTCGGGCTTGCTCTTCGTGAGGTTCAGCACCCATGTGCCGACGAGATCGGCTGGGCTTGATTCTTGTGCCGAGAGCGCTCCTGCGAAAACTACTGTGAGGGCGACGAGCGCAACAAAGGCAAGCGATGATCGCACGATTTTCATCGACGCAGATTGTAGACCAACCGTCGGGCGCGTCAACCGAGAATCTGCACGGTGATGCCGGAGCCGCCGGTGATCGACGTGATTTTTGCGCGGATGAAATTGGCGCGGACGCCGGTGACGGTGCGCGCTTCGCCGGCGGTGGCGGTCGAGGAGTCGATCGTCGTGTACTGCGCGTCGGAATCGACCATCGCGGTTTGCAGCGCGACGTTCACGGCGGAGGGCGACGTCCCGTAGATCGTTTGCCAGCGGACGGTGCGGCCGTTTTCGGGAAAGCCCGCGTAGCTCGGCAGAGCGAATTGCTGGCTCGCCTGTCCGGCGGCGGGAGATTCGGAGTTGAAGGCGAGCGCGACGTCGCCCGGAAAAATCGAGTACGGCGGAACCTGCGCGTTGTAGTTCGGCATGGTGGCTCCAGAAAGAAAATTGCGAGAGATGAGGGTCGGTGGCGTCGGCAATTTCGCCTGCGCGGGCTGTTCGGCGACCGGGGCTACGAAAAGCAGAAGCAGATCCCTGCCTCGCCGGCAGGCGGGCCTCGTCGTCCGCCGGTGGTTCTGGCGGACTCGCTCGGGATGACACAGCGACGGCATTCGTGCGAGTGCTGGATTGGCGGCAGCGAGCCAAGGAAGCGTGCCGGGCACGACCGATCCCCCAGGCTCGACTAACCGTCGACCTGAGGGCCCCTCCTGCTGTGCCCCTACGAAGAAAAAAACGCCGGCGAGGACGTCGGCGGATGTAAGTGTAGCGCCGTGCTTTAGCACGGCATCTTCGTGCCGGGGGCCGTGCCGCGCTAAAGACCGCGGCGCTACATTCAAACCTCAAACCCGAGCGGCGGACGACGCTGCGAATGGCGTAGCGGGCGAGTCTGCGGTTGACGCGCCGCGAAGCGATCTTCGCGGACGACCGCGGGGGCAAGCCCCCGCGCTCCGCATGAGCCTGCGGCGACGGTCGCGCTAGAAGAAGGGGCGGCGCGGGGCCAAGAAAGATTGCCGGGCGTAGCGGTGCTACGCCCCTACGAAGAAAAAAAGCCGGCGAGACGCTCTTCGGCTCCGCTCAGGACAAGCCGACGCTACGAAAAGCTTTCGGAGATTTACTGATTGAGATATGGCGCGAGGGCGACGGTGATTTGCGAGTTGAGAGACCAGAACGGCACAACAATCGTCAAAGGGATTGCGCCAAGTGGTTGGCAGCAGGATTCTTAGAAAAGATTAAGGTCTCCGTCGGCTAGGCGGTCACTTCCTGATACGGGAGCAAGTGTGAAGACCTGGAAATGCGTGTACGCCATCCCTGGCGACACGATGTACTTGCGCGAACAGACCAACGCAGCAAAGGCGACGGCGCAGCGTCTCGGGGTACAACTGGAAGTTGTCGCCGCCGGGATGGACGCGGTGCATCAGGGCCAACAGGTGCTGAAATTCGTGCAGGCGCCCAACGGTTCGCGGCCGGACGGAATCTTGCTCGAGCCGGTGAGCGCGCAGGGGCTGCCGCGGGTCGCCGAAGCGGCGGTCGCAGCGGGAATCGGATGGGTGGTCAGCAACGCGCAGGTGGATTACCTCGGCGCGCTCCGCAAGAATGCAAAAGTTCCGGTGTTCAAGGTGTCGCAGGACCACGTCGAGATCGGACGGATTCAGGGGCGCCAGATCGGAGCGCTACTCCCGGCAGGCGGCTCGATTCTGTATTTGCGCGGGCCGGGGATGAGCTCGATCGCGTCGAAGAGATTCGAAGGCCTGGAACACGGGAGGCCAAAAAACGTCGAAGTCAAGAGCGTGAAGGTGCAGGGCGCGACGGCGGAGGATGCGTACAAGGCGGTCTGCTCGTGGCTCGCGCTCTCGACGGTGCGGCCCGAGGCGACGCGAGTGATTTTTTCGCAGAACGCAGATTTTATTTTCGGCGCGCGCAAGGCGTTCGAGACCAACGCGTCCGAGGCGGACCGCAGAAAGTGGCTCGCGCTGCCGTGCGCGGGAGTGGGCGTCTCGAGCCAGGTGAGAACGCTCGTCGATCAGGGAATTCTGTGCGCGGCGGTGCTGACGTCGCTCACGATGGATAAAGCGCTCGAAATGCTGGTGCAGGCGCTCAAGACCGGAGCGCAGCCGCGCGAAGAAACTTACGTCGAAGCACAGTCGTATCCCAGCCTGGAAGATCTCGCGAAGAAACCGATCAAGAAGTGAGTGGCTAGTGATCAGTGGCTAGAGCGAGAAAGTGCCGCCTGAAGATTTCCTGCCGAGAGTGAATTACTTCGGAAGAGCGATTGGGCACACAACGAGGATAACAAAAAAATATTTACGCTTCTGCGTTGCGCGTGTCAAGTGCTTTTTTGGGGAATTATATACTTGACCTCCAAACGGCTCTTGGGCATAATTGGCACATGAGCCGATCAACGATCAGCACCTTCAAACTATTTGAGTTGATTCCCGACGCCGAAGCCGCCCGCAAGTACCTCGAATCTCACCTTTGGCCGAACGGCGCTCTGTGCCCAAAATGCTCAAAGACCGACCGAGTTCACTCGAAGAAAAGTGGCTATTACTACTGCAATGAGTGCGCCCTAGTCTTTACGGTCAGGACAGGCACTATCTTCGAGCGCAGCCACGTCCCGCTTCACAAGTGGCTCTACGCCATGTATCTGCTTGTGACTGCCCGTAAAGGCATCTCTTCGATGCAACTCGCTAAGGAAATTGGCATTACGCAGAAGTCCGCTTGGTTTGTATTGCAGCGGCTCCGCGAAGCGTGCGGCAATGACCCCGCGATGCTCAAAGGCGTCGTCGAAGTCGATGAAGTCTATCTCGGCGGTCAAGAAGCCAACAAGCACATGCGGAAGCGACTTCATGGTGATCGCGGCCTACCTGAAAAGGTCGCCATCATGGGCCTACGCGAAAAAAACGGGCGCACTAAGGCTATTCCTATGCCCGCAACTGGCGCTATGGTCGTTGAGCAACTGGTACTCAAGAACGTCGAAACAGGCTCCGAAATCCATACGGACGAATGGAACGGCTATAACCGCCTTGGACGCTCCTACAGACACCGTACCTGTAATCATTCCAAAGAGGAATACGTCAGGAACGGAGTGACCACCAATAGCGTCGAGAGCATGTTTGCCGTGCTCCGTCGCGGACTCCATGGCGTTTATCACCACGCCAGCAAGAAGCACATGCACCGTTATGTTGATGAGTTTTCTTGGCGGCTCAATGCTGGTAACGTGGCTCGGCACACGACGGAACGTCTCGATAGCTTCGTTGCAGTAGTGACTGGACGCCGAATTACTTATAAAAAGCTGATAAAAAGTGCATCTCAGTCGGAATAGCTTACCCGTTGAGTAGTTCAGGATGCTGTTTCAGATATTTACGCGCCCACTCATGCAAATTGAAAGCTATTGTTCCAATCTGTCGGCGAGGAACCTCGGGACAATAGAGAACGCCCTCGTATTCTAGACCTTTTGCTGCGGCATCTTGTTGATCGAACCAAACAGTTCTCTCGTTTAGGCTAAGGAAACGGTTCAGCACTTTACATTCGTCTTTTGTTAAACCATGCAACCGGGAGTGTTTAGTTTTGTTTGCCTTGCGACTTGAAAGATACCCATCAACTCCCTCTATGATGTGGCGGGTGGGCAAATAACACAGCGAGAACAGACCTACACCGTATACCAATACTAGATGGCTACTCGACCACCCACCTATTGCGGTGTTCGGAAGAAGTTCGGCAAATAGTAGAAATAAAATTGCTAGAAAGAGTCCGGCCAAGGCAAACCTATCCGTAAGTGATTTGAGAACAGCTTCGATAATTTCGGCGACCGGAGACATGGTGCCGACATATTACTACCCAAAGGCAATCTCAGAGTAGACTGCTTGAATGTCGAAAAAACGACCGCGAAAATATCAGAAAAAATTATCGCTTTACGGAATGACTTTTGAGCAAGCAATAGACAAGGCTCTAAAGCACAAACCGAAAGGAAAGAAACGCAAATTACAGCGCTGGCGATAGATCGTTGAGTTCTTCGATTCGGAGCATTCGAATATCGCGGACGCAACCCTTAAACCAAGCGTGAGCCTCACTAAGGGCTTGAACCGCTAAGACACACTTAACGGCGTCCATTTTCTCGTCTCCGAAATAGACGCTGCCTTGTTGCCATTTGAAGCCTAGCGGAAGTAGGGTTTTCTTAATTTCGCTGTAGGCATTTTGCCACGATGGACCGGGATACTCGGCTTGCAGTTGCGTGGTATCAAGATCGAAGGCAATGGCATACATACGGCGCACCCCTACTGGAAACGGCTCACGAGCGATCTGAATTACCTTGGCCGCAGTAGCCATGTTAGGTCCAATAGTCTCACAAAACTGCTCTGTTGCAAAGTCTGCTTGGTCTGCGAAGTGAATCATAGGACACCTCCTAAGTGTCGTGTTTTCAAGCGTTGGAAGTTAACTATATAATTCCCCTTTTTTGTGTAAGAAAAAATCGTCCAAGGTAAACGGCGCGCGGACTTACGATTTCGCGCGAAAAATAAGAGGCCGATTGTAGCGGCGGGGTGGAAGCCGGGGCGGCGCGGAGCCAAGACAGATTGCCGGGCACGATCGATCCCCCAGGCTCGACTAACCGTCGACCTGGGGGCCCTTCCTGCTGTGCCCCTACGAGGGAAAAACCGCCCCGACGCACGGGGCGGATGGGCGGCAGCACGCCAAGGATTGACGCCGGGCACGACCCGCCTGTCGGCGAGGCAGGTATATCGTGCCCCTACGAAGAAAAACCAATACGCCGGCGAGACGCCGGCGCTACAAAACCCGGCGCAGCGTTCATCGCTGTCGCGTGGATGCGGGCGGAGCGTTATCGGATGAAGGCGGAGGCGTGAGCGGCGTGGCTTGCGCGGGATGGAGCGAGAAGCTCAAGCCGCGCGCGGCACTGGCGTCGACGCTGCGCCGAATATCGACCTGTCCGAGATCGACCGAATTTTCGCCGCCGTAGGCGGTGACGTAGTGCAGCTTGCCTTCGGCCGCCCAGTAGTCGCGCACGTCGAAGTTCGTGCCGTCCTGCAGATAGATCACGCTATTCGGTGCGGCAGTATTGCTTTGCGAAGTCGAATCTCCGGTTGGCGGACTCGACTCGGCGGGCGGGTTCTGCCAGAGGAACGGACCGTACTCGCTCGAGCTGTCGCCGGAATCGGAAGGAGCGCTGTAGTCGAGCGCAGGCGGATAGTAGCCGCCATAACCGTAGCCGTAGGGATTGCTGTAGCCGTAGCCCAAGCCCCACGCGCCGCAGCCGAACATCCACGGATCGATCGGGTCGCAGCCCGGATACCAGCCGAATCCGAGAAACGGATCGAAGCCGTAGAAACCGAAGGCCGGGAAGAACGTGTAGGGATAGTAGTACGGCGGCTGCCCGTGAATTTTGTGCGGCGGCACGGGCCGCATTCCGATCGATTGGCGATTGCGATCGGCGCTAGTGATCGAAGGTGTTGACGCCGGGAAGTTTTGCCAGATCTCGTGGCCTTGCCCGGAAAAGCTCAGCGGGCCGGAGTGAGCGCGCACGTTTGCAAACGTGCTCGGGCTGCCTTCGACGGGCGGGAAACCGATCGTGACGTGCGAGAGGCGCGCGTCAAATTCTGAGTTTCCCTTCCCGGTTGGCGCGACCGGTACACCCGACTGCGCATGAAGGCCGGCGCTCACCGTTCCCGCGAGGAGCGCGCGAGCTGCGCCGACCATTCCTGGCGGAAGCGAATCAGCGGCAGGACTGCGCGCGGCGTTGGCGGGATTAGCTGGTGGCGTGGTAGCGGCTGGATGCGGCGCGGTCGAATGCGAAGACGACGCGGAATGGCTGCCAGCGTGGCCCGCGACGTGTCCGCCGCCACCCGTGAACCCGCCGAAATGTCCGCCGCCACCACCGCCAGCGTGGCCGCCGCGCTGCGCGAGTGCAGCGTGCGGCGCGAAAACGAGTGTGGCGATCGCCAGCGCGGCGAAACCAGAAGGCAGGCGAAACAGCGTGTTGCGCGTCATGTTCGCACCCTCTTTCGCGAATCGAGGGGACGCCAGCGATTCTACATCATTCGACGCGTGCCGGAGGCGGCGGGTTGCAGATGGGCGGAAGCAGGGGCACCTTTAGGCCCACGAAAGAGGGCGGCGAAAAGTGGGCTTTAGCCCGGGTGAACATGCCTTCCGCACCAAGAGAGCTGTCATCCCGAGCGAAACTGTTTTCTGGCCGACGAGGGATCTGCAGTTGGGTTCGGTCGCCAAAAGCAACAGCAGATCCCTCACCGCCATCCCCGACCGAAAGCGTCGGGGCTGGGTTCGGGATGACAACGCGAGGTGAGTGGGCGACTGGAAGCCAAGGATGAGCGGCGGGGCCGACCCGCCTGTCGGCGAGGCAGGTATGTCGTGCCCCTACAAAGTAAGGGCGCAGCCGCATCGGTGGGGCGCGGTGCGATCGGATATACTCGCGGGCGGGGCCCGCTACGGCGCGCGATTCGACTAGCGAATGATTCCGTTCATACATATCGGGCCGATCGAGCTGCCGACGTTTGGGCTGATGGTCGCGGCGGCGATGATCGCGGCGTATTACGTCCTGCGGGCGGACTTGGCGCGGCGCGGAATCGCGCCTAAAAACTCGTCGACGGCCGAAGTGATGATTGTAGTGCCGTCGCTCGCGGGGATCGTGGGCGCGAAGCTGTATCACGTGCTGGAGACGCCGCGGGAACTTTTCGCGCATCCCGCGGAGGAGTTGCTCAGCCGCTACGGTCTGGCGTGGTTCGGCGGACTGATCGCAGGGTTCATCGCGTGGGTGCTTGTCGCGCGAGCGAAGAAAATTGCGCTGCTCGAATCGTTCGACGCGGGCTCGGCGGCCGCGGCGCTCGGGTACGGCATCGGGCGGATCGGCTGCCTGCTATCGGGCGACGGAGATTACGGCGTGCCGACTTCCCTCCCCTGGGGCATGAGTTTTCCGAATGGGCTGGTGCCGACGACCGAGCGCGTCCATCCGACGCCGATTTACGAACTGATTGCGGCGTGTGCGATCGCGTGGGTGCTGTGGAGGATGGGCGCGTGGCAGATCGCGGCGGCGACTCCCACCCTCGCAGAAGAAGCGAGGATGGAGCACCCGGAAAAACCTCTTCCATCCGGCAGCGTGTTTGCGGCGTATCTGGTGATGACGGGCACGGCGAGATTCTTGGTCGAATTCATTCGCATCAACCCGCGGTCGTTTTTCGGATTGACGAACGCGCAGGCAGCAAGCGTCGCGTCGATGATCGCGGGGGCGGCGCTGTGGTGGCGCGTTTCGCGAAAATCATAAGAGCGCACAAGCAGATCCCTCGCCCCCCCATCCCCGAAGAGAGCCTCGGGGCTGGGCTCGGGATGACACCAGGCTCTCGCTTGTGCGAAGGCGATAGGCTGCATTACGCCAAGTTCGTTCGCCGGGCTTAGCGCGTCGCGGCGGGCCTCCCCACGAACACTGCGCGGATTGACAGCGGCCGCGGGCCGAGTATAGTGCGGGCAACCGGGCGCGGGCGCGCCGCGCTTCGAACCTTCAACTTCACGCTCAAGGAGGTCGCACACTCATGGCCAAAACTCCGTTCAGCACACTCACCGATGCTTATTATGGATTCGTTGTTTCGAGCAGCGTGCACGCGGTCGCGCACGCGGGCATTGCCGACGCGCTCGGCGACACTCCCAAGACTGCGCAGGCACTCGCGGCTGCGACCGGCACGCATGCCGGCGCGCTCAGCCGAATTCTTCGCGTGCTCTGTTCGGTGGGAATCTTTGAAGCTCGCGACGGCAGCTACGTTCATACGCCCGCTTCGCGGCTGCTGAGGAAGGATCATCCGCAATCGATGCGCGGCTTCGCGATGGCGCTGATGCCTATTTTTTGGGAGCCTTTCAGCAAACTGAGTTACTCCCTTTCCACCGGCAAGCCCTCGTTCGAGGAAATTCATCCCGAGGGCGTTTTCAAATACTTTGCGGAGCATCCCAAAGAGGCACGCATCTTCGACGATGGGATGACGGGAAAAGCCCAAGGACCGATCGCCGGCATTGTGACCCAGTACGACTTCTCCCGATTCGGCACGATTGCCGATATCGGCGGCGGGCGCGGACACCTGTTGCAGGCCGTGCTCAAAGTAGCGCCGAACGCAAAGGGTGTTCTCTTCGATCTCCCGCACGTGACCGACGCAGCGAAAAGCGCCGGGTCGGACAGGCTGAAGTTTCAGGGAGGCGATTTCTTCAAGGACGCAATGCCTGTCGCTGACGCCTACATGATCATGCAGGTGATCCACGACTGGGACGATGCCGACGCGACCAAAATCCTGAGCGGCATCCGGCGCGCTGCGCCACAGCACGCGAAGCTTCTGCTAATCGAGTTGCTCGTCCCTGAGACGCCGGAACGGGATTGGGCCAAGGAAACAGATCTCTTCATGCTGGTGTTTCTGCACAGCCGCGAACGAACGCGAAGCGAGTATCAGCAGTTGCTCGCGGGCGCGGGGTGGCGTCTCGATCGCGTGATCGACGTGGGACAGAGCACCGCGATTCTGGAAGCCGCTCCAGACTGAAGCGCGCCAGGGCTAAAGCCCTTCAAATTAGAGAGCGACCTTTTCGGGGGGGGCTGAAGCCCCGCGCCTGTCTGCTGACAGGCAGGCTTCCACACAAGAGAAAACGCCGGCGAGGACGCCGGCGCTACGAAAAGCAGCGCGGGCGGCGCTAGGCGGCCGAGATGGTGCGGCGGCGGTTCGAAACGCGCGGGACACCGGCAGCGCGCGGCTCGGGTCCGGGCGCGACCGCGACAGATGCGCCGCGGGCAAACGCGCGTTCGGTCAGTTCCCTGATCAGTTCGGCTTCGAGCATGCGCGCACCGATTGCACGGCTGCCCAAGACGCGCCGACCGCGGTCGATCACTGGCAGCCAGAGCGCGTTTTCCGATAGAGCCACGCCGACCATCAGAGTCCCGAGTTGCCGCGCGACGCAATCGGCGAGATCGTAGCCGCGCCCGTCGGGAAGAGTTTCGGCGGCGAGGACGACGTCGACTTGGAAGCTCTTCAGCAACCGCTCGCCGTCGCGGACACAATCCGCGGCGTACGATCCCCAGCCGCATTCCGACAGGCGTCCCAGAGTGATTTGCGTGCTGGGCAACGAATTTCCAATCATCAAGAGACGAAACGCTATACCCGACATGGCGTTCTCCTTCTGTGAACTGCGACGAAAAGTTCCACCTCACCCGGAAGCAACCGGTCGCAGAGAGGGGTACGCCGAGCTTCTTAAGGAGCGTTATCGGACAGTGCACAGCAGAGGAATAGAGGTAATTTTTCGCAAAAAACAGGCGAGGGGGCGCTCGGTTTCAATTTGGAACAGGCTTGAATCGGTGGGAGTACTGATACCGTCTTGCGTAAACTACGTACGCACCTTGTCCCAGAATAATTTTCTTGACAACCTTGACAGCCACGTTACGCGACAGTAAACTCCGACGTCACAAAGGCACGCTTGGGAACATTCCGAACACCTAGTCACGCAGTCGATCGCTGATTTCAGCTGTTGTGTCGCCCACCCAGTCGGAGTGACAGGCAGATGGCTCGCGAACAAACGAGGGATTCCTTCGACGGGGCCAGCCGCAAGGCGTTGGTCCGGAAGTCGGAATTGCTCGGGCAGGCTGCCGAGCTTGCCAACGTCGGCAGCTGGCAAATCGACCTCGAGAAAAAAGAGCTGCGCTGGTCTCCACAGCTCTTCCGCCTGATGGGATATCCTCCCGGCAATCGGCCCATGGAATCGGGATTCTGGGCCG
>DASPUN010000009.1:0-46427 GCA_035622875.1 Candidatus Acidiferrales bacterium | reverse complement strand
CAAGCCTACGTGACGCGCCTCAAACGCCCTGAGGGAGAGGTCCTCACAACCGATCCACGTTTCCCCCGATTATGGGATGAGTGGGGACGGGACGCCGATCACGCATCTAGGGTGCAAGTGACGTATGAGGGACCCGGCAATACGACGATAGATTCCTGGGGCGACTCAGTGACGTTCGACGAAGTGGTGCCAAAATTTGTCGACTACCACGGGCTACGCAGACGCGTCACGTGTGTGAACATTGTCGAAGGTCTCCCCGGCGCCGCTCCATTTATCCCGCCAGGAATTCATTCACTTCATTCGTATTTGGGCGAAGCTGGGGCATACGAAGCATGGGTTAGTCGAGAAGGAATTACGCTTGGGTGCTCGGCATATGCGACTCGCCGTTTATGGAAACTGCCGACTCCGTTTCCCGTCTTCCAAGCTTGGATGAAAGAAAAGAACTTTGACATAGAACTGTCGGGCGCGGGGAGGATCGCGGCGGAACTTATCGAAAGTATTGGAGGGCTTCACAGCACTCATCTTGTTGCTAGCGAAGACTTGATAAGGATGTTCGGCGCGATGGCACACGCGCGTTTTGAATATCAAGAGACAGATGAAAAAACCAAAACCAAAAACACGATCCTCGGTAGAACTGTGCCCCGAACCAGCCTTGCAGCAATACTCGCGAAGGCCAACCCGAAGTGGCCAGGCGCGGCGGCAAACCATCTGAAATCGCTGTCGGAAATTGGCTGCCTTCGGTTGGGAATGAGAATACAGTGTCAGCACTGCGCACAGCGGAACTGGTACGGTCTTAACGAACTAGCTGAAAACCTACGTTGCGAACGCTGCATGAAGAGTTTTGGCTTTCCGACAAGCTCGCCACCATCGGACGCTTGGCATTATCGTGCGATTGGCCCATTTTCAATCGAAAATTATGCGCAAGGCGGCTTTTGCGTTGCGCTGACTTTGGGACGCCTACTCGAACAGCTGTGGACAACTTCAACGTGGATCACAAATTTTAATCTTACCAAGGGAGGCAAGCATTTCTGCGAGTGCGATTTCGGAGTCTTCCTCCGCGACGATTCTGCCTTTATCAGAGGAAATAACGTCTTTTTCATTCTTGGCGAATGCAAGAGCTTCGATCGGTTTGAGCGGCGCGACTTCAGGCGAGCCCGTGACTTGGCCAGGGAATTTCCGGGCGCTGTCTTGGTGTTTTCGACCTTTCGTCGGGCACTTTCCAAACTAGAGAGGCGGGTGATACGGGCGATTGCAACCCGAGGCAGACGACCTCTCGGCGGTGGCCGTTGGTTAAATCCGGTGATGCTCCTAACCGGAATGGAGCTTTTTTCGCGCGAAAAGATACCTTACTGCTGGAGGGCTGTCGGTCCTCCGCACGACCAGCTAGTCCAACGGTATCTCGGAACTGATTTTATAGAGACGGTTTGTGACGTCACACAACAGATCCATCTCGGGATGGAACCACGTCATGAGTGGCTTGAAAGACAGCGCAAGACGAAGTGGGAAAGGATGCAGAAGAAGATTCAGAATAATTCTAATTGATCGCCAAGTGTGTTTTGCCGTGCCGATTGGCAATATTGAGCATTGCGGAAAGCCTTGAAAGGGACAGCGTTTCCGCGCATTCTTGAGAAATGTTTGTAGACTATGAGGGGGAACTCCCCCCTAAGCGAGATCACCCCTGGACCGTGTCAGAAACGAATCCCAATGCCAGGTATTGGAATTTCAGAGAAAAACTGCAATCCATCCCGTCGGCATTAGAGGACTTTATGCCGTGGTCTCGGTATCCAGCTATACCGAGATTCTACGAATTACTGGCTTGGCTAAACGGAAACGATTCAGTTTTCGAATCGAACGATTCTGGCCTGCGCCCGCCGAGAACAGATTGCGACGCGCCCGAGGTTATCAGGCATGCCTTCTCATCTGATCCAGTTGTCGTACATGGCCGACTGACGATCATTTTTCGTGATCTCGTGTGGAACACTTCCAAGCCAAAAGTAGATGCCATGAAGACTGCGATTCACGACGCTCTGCGAGATCACGTACGGAACATTCCCGCAGTCGTGAAGATTGGCGAATGGGAACACTTTTTCACATCAATCAAGAAGCCAGGCCACGCAATGACCCTACTTTTTTGGGCGTGGGGTGAAGACGAAGAGATGGCTATGGGCTGCCTCAATGCCACCTTTGAAGCGATACACGCCTGCTTGAAATGGATTTCAGACGGCCTGAAGGGCTGCGGATCGTCACGGGAAATCGATCGACAAAAGCCGTAAACTAGCGTTGTGAGCACCTTTCCAGACGCTGTGGCGAAAACCCGGGCGCGCGTCCCACCGCAAGTGGTTGAAAACACGCTAGTCGCAAAGACCGCGAGAGGTGAGGCGAAAACAGATGATTTTGGCATCCGTACGACGCATACCTTGCTATAACCCCACGCGCTCATGCCCCGATCCAACCTTGTCCGGGCGAGATCGCGCGCGGTCTCGAAAGTCTAGGTGACGATGAAGTCAGAAGTCTGTTGGGACAAACGCTTCGAGCATATTCGCGGGAGGTCAAGCAAAGAGTGCGATAACGTCCTGTGTTGCTGCGCGACGTGGAACCATTCCACGTATCAGCGGAAGGCAAGTGGGCTTTGGAAAGGACGGTGACTTCGTCTCCGTGAGAAACGCTGGGCATTTTTCATTCTCGCGCTGCCACGGCGAGGGTCAATCTTTATCCGCGGAGATTCTACGGCCGGCAAACTGGCTCGGAAGCGAGCCGAGAATCGTGTGATTCCGTGCAGAGAGTGCGGGGGCAGATCAGGGGCACATCAGCCGTCTCCGCTCCCGGAATTCCGCCCAAGCTTACTTCGAATTCCCTCTGCGTCAGTTTTCGGGTTTTGGGTCAAGATCGGTCGCGCGCTTAACTGAAGCAGGGGATGGTTTCATCAATTACTATTGAACTTCAGGTTGGAATCGCTTAACGATTTCTCCAAGTATCGCGATTTCGCAAACGGAAATGACCAACGCCATCAGGAAGATTGTGCCTGTTCCGCCGACGAACACAGAATGTGTCTTGTCCAAGAACCAGAGACCTATCAAAACCGGCGGATGGACTATGAGACCAGCGCGAAGCATGATCCTCCAGTACCACCGCTGCCTTACGCGTTCTTTCCGCATCTCAAACGGGTCGACAATGAATACACAACATGTAACTAGGTACGCCTCCATTGCAAAACCGGTCGCCAGCGAATTACGGATCCACCACGCCACGGCGAACGGAACTAAGCCGCAATAGAAGATGATCGTAACTGGGTCTCGCTTCTCGACGCTGTCCTCAAACATCGCTACCGCTCCTTCAGGGGTGTTGATCGAAGCAGGCATTAGCCTGCAGGCCGGCATTGATTCCGCCGACGATACCCCCAGCAGGCCCAAGCTTGCCCAAGAGATTTTCGACTGTCGGGAGCTTGCCTGTCGCTGATAGGACGATCTGAGCCTCTCCAGCGTATCCGAGGGCGGAGGAAGTTCCGTCGATTGGCGTGCTAGGATTCGGGACCAAGTGGCCTACAAATGGGATCATTCCCGCCATGGCATGCCCGATGCAATTCATATCGTGGTTGGCGATTACCCCCGCAGCGTGAAGGGATTGCATGTATTGGGCGTAAGTCGGGGGTTGTTGCAGGGCTTGGAGTGCGTTCATGTAGCGCAGATATTGCTGAAAATTGATCTGGCATAGTAGGTTCGACATGTCGCAAGCATTAGGGTCGGGTAGGGGAGGGGGGGGAGGGGGCAGCGTAGGCCGACAGTTTGGGAGTAACGGATTCGTGAGGCAGTTGTCTCCAGCTCCGTCGGGCCATGGGCTGCAGTCTCCGCGCGTGTTGCCAGCGCACGGATCGGGCGGCCCACCTCCGCAGCTTGGATCGCTGGGGTCACAACCACCCGGTCCTCCGCTGCCGCAGCTTGGATCGTTCGGGTCACAACCACCCGGTCCTCCGCTGCCGCAGCTTGGATCGCTGGGATCACAATCGTCCATTCCGCTCGGATCAACGAACGCGAGCGGGTTGTTGTACGCGTAGCTGTAGAGATTCCATGACTGGGGGTTGGTCGCGTCGGCGACAAAGATGCCAAGCGGATCAGGCGACATAAAACGGCCGAGTGAGGAGCCGTAATAGCGCGCGTTGGCGTTGTCGAGATTTGTCTCGGAATCAACCTGATAGCCGGTAAACTTGTGCGACGTCGTGCTCGTCCCGCCGCATGCGATTTGCTCCCCGAAGGGATAGTAGTCATCGCACTCGGCCACGCTTGCCGTCGGATATCCGGTCAGCAGGCGGGTCGAGCCGAGATGGTCCGTGTGCGCGAAATATGTCGTGCTGTTGAAATATTCCGCGAGCAATTGCCCGCCCCGGTATACATACCCGGCGGCCCAACCACCATTATCTTCCGCAATCACGCGCCCATTCAGATCGCGCAAGTAACTCGTCGTCGTGCTACCGATCTTTTTCGATGCTCTGAGATCGAAGGCGTCATAGGCATAGCAGGCCGTTGCCGCCGTCCCGCTCCCGGTCGCACAATACCCCGCGCTGCCATCCGCTTGGATCAGCCTGTTCTCGGCGTCATAAAAATAGCTGTGGCTTGCGTCATGCGTCATGTTTCCAGCCGCATCGTATTGGTACGGGGAACCCGTCAGCTGGTTGTTCGTACCTACCGATGCGCTGAACGTGTTGCACGTTCCCCCCGTCGCGGATTGGGCTGTTCGGTTGCCCCAGGCATCGATCGTCCATGATAGCCCGCTGCAGGTATCTCCCGGAGCGGACATCGTTGCGATCCGATTCAGCACGTCATACGTGTAGCTGCGATTGAAATTCTGCGCGCCAACGGCCGCGAACGACGCGACGTTCCCATTGTCGCCCGACCCGTAGCTGAACCCAAGCGTAAGGTCCAAGACATTTCCCGTTGGTACAGACTGCCCGCATGTCGTCAGGAGTGTTCCTGACGAATTTACGTTGATCCGACACGGCTGCAGGAGGCCGTTAAACGCGGAGGTTTGCGTGAGGCCGTTGCCAAGTGCCGATGAGACGGACGCTCCCGCGGCGTTGTAGTGCACGCCGGACACAAGCGTAGCTGGATGCTGGGAATCCGAGAGGCTGCTCGTCATTTGGGTCAAGCGACCCCCTAGATTGTATGTCCCACTGAACGTAACTCCCTCCCCATTCGCAGCCGAGGTCATGTCGCCAAGGAAATCGTAGGCGTAAGAAATGGAATGATAGGCATTTGTGGCGGGCGTGTACTGGTTGTTCAGATTGATCCGCCCGTTCGGATCGAAGCTGAAAATTTGAGCCGCGACAGTCTTCCCAGATAAACTCGTCCATGCCTCGCTCAGCCGCCCCGTCAGGTTCGTCTGTGTGGCGCTCCAGCCGCTCGACTGATCGTAAAGATAGTTCGCGGTCGGAGTACCATCCGAGTAAGTTTTCTGCGTCAATCGGCTCAGCGCGTCATAAGCGTAAGTGGTCAGAATGCCACGAGCATCGGTCCTGTAGATCAGGTTTCCATCGGCGTCATACCCGTTGTGTTGGCACGCGCCGCCAGACAACGTTCCATAGCATGTCATGCCTGACTCGGGATTTGTCGCGCTGGTGAGACGTGATAGCCAATCATAGGTAAACGAGCGCGATCGCGAGCCATTCTGCGTCACACCAGTTAAATCGTTCAGGAGGTCGTAGGTGTACGTCGTCGTGTAATTTAAATGCGGACTGTTTCCAGGATCCTCTGTCACCGAGGTGATCCGTCCCTGTGCGTCGGTGCAAACTTGCCGCGCCTTTCCCTGTTCGTCTGCTGCTGTGGCGCAATTCCCGGAAAAAGAGGCTAGCGCAGCGGAGCCGTCGCTGTGGAGCACCTCTTTCGCCCGGCCAAGCGCATCGTACGCGTACGTGTCGCCTTTGACCGAACAGGAGATCGGCCCGCTCCAGCCGTTGTCCTGAAAGGGATATCCTTGCAGGCTGATGCGCCCGTCGGAATCGAAGCAAGTATTCTCAATCTCGTCGTACGGCTGCGCTTCGCCGTTCGTCACCGCTGCCCGCGCGGGCCGGCCCAAACCATCCAACCACAGGTAAGAATACTTCCACCGCGTGGAATCGATCTTGTCCTGCGCCTCCACATAGCTGCCACCGTACTGAAATGCATACTCGAATTGACTCTCCCCGCCATCTGGGTAATTGGCCAGAGAGGGGCGCAGCATCAAATCGTAGCTGTATGTCGTCGTCTGACTGTTTGCATCTTTCAAAGACGTCACCAAGCCGGTGTTCGGGTCGTAGGTAAAGTATTCGCTTTGGTTTAACGCATTGGTCATTTCCGTGAGGTAGGCTCCGGCATACGTCGAGGAATACTGATAGGTCGTTGGGTTGTTCTTCGCGTCGTAAGCCACGTAGACCTTGCCAGTATCCCAATAACTGAAGTTCTGCGAAATCGTTGCCGAACTGCTTATGTACTGCGTTAGAGTCGTCAGATTCCCGCGCGAGCCGGAAACGGAACTGTGCTGAGTGGTAATTCCAGACGAAGCGGGTGTGCCTCCATCGTACGTGTATGTCGCTTCTCCGACTGTGTTCGAGCCGTTGCAAGCGCCGCTGCAGACCTGGACTGAGGCCGGGTCCGCCACGATGCCGTTACCAAGGCTCGCATACGTGATTTTCGTCTCGCGCACCAGCGCACCCAAATTCCCATTGCCGTAGGCGTACTCGTCCGCTTTCTGGACCAGGCCGTAGCCGGTCGAATCGAAGTATGTTATGTTCCCCGAATCTTGGTTCGTGCTTGCCCAGACGTTGAGATTTTCAATTTCGGTGATCGGCAACGTGATCGCCGTCGAATTACACGGCACCTGCGCGCCGTTGTAGCAAGCGTAGAGTGTCTCCATCAGATTCGACGGCGACACAGATCCCTGGTAGACCTGCAATTCAGTCGCATAGATTCCCTGGAAACTCATCACTGTCTGATTGCCCTGCGGATCGGTGGTCGTTGTCGTCCACGCGCTGCCATTTTCGGAGCGTGCGTACGTCCAGCAGTTCGAGCCCGAATCCGGCGTGTAGCGGACTAGCGTAGCCGCGCTGCCGTCGGGCAAAATTCCATTGTTTCCACCTGTGTAGTTGTAGGTGACTGTGGCGCCGGTTGGCAGCGTCACGCTCTGCAGGCGCGCCGTGACGCAAGTTGTGCCTGCAAAAGGCGTGCATGCGCCTGCGGTTGGAGTACTCGGAGTAGCTTCGTAAGTGAACAAATATTGTGAGCCGTCAGGGAGGACAACGCTCGTCACCAATGGGATGGGCCCACTGGAGTGATACTCGGAGATTCCGGATGCACCGAAGTTCGTCCAAACGGTAAAATTCGTGTAATTCATCGTGTATTTCTGGGAATTGCCGTTCGGGTCTGTGTACGTAAATGTCTTCGGACTCGAAGGTGTACCGGAGCCTCCGGGTGTCAGCACGGTTAGTCCCAGCGTGTCCGTGAAGACGCCGCTCGTGCTCACGCTGATGTAGTTGCCATTCGTATCCATCATGCTTCCAGCGCCACTGGTGCTGTTTTGCGGCGCATTGATCCCTCTTCCCGCCTTATCGCAGACCCCAGTCGAACTCAGGCAACCCATTGCAAAGGAGTAGCCCGACCCATCCGTGGCGACAGCGCCCTTGCCACCCGAAAGACAGGCCCCGCTAAAAAACTCGGCGCCCGGGAAGGGGTGCGAGACGCCAAAGGCATCAACGTAAACATAGTTCGAGAAGAGTTCGCCGTAGTACAGTTGGGGGGGGTACCCGCAAGGCACCTGCACCAAGCTCGCCGAGTAGGCGAGATAGCCAGTCGCCGCATTTGTTTGGGCAAGCCAGCCCCAATTCTGAACCGGCTGCCAGCTCTGTGAGCCGCTCACCCCAACCGGGAACCAAACCGATGAGTCGTAGCCAAGGCTGTAGGAGAAGTTGATTCCCCGCCCGGGCTTCGTCAGCACGGGAATCTCGAAATGGACATTGTTGTTTGCCAAATCGATCGTATCGAACGGGCCGCCTCCGAAGCTGCCGTATGTCGGCTTGCCGACTGTGATTTGGGCGGAGGATAGCGAGCTGGTTGCGACGACGAGAAACGACAACACGAGAGCACGGCGCAAGATGTTCATCGGCGTCTCCTATTGGAGCTGGAACGAGCTGGAACTCAGGCCCGAATTGAAGGTCGCGTTTGTGAATTGAAGATCGAGGACGAGACTGTTGTTCAAAAGCTTCTGCACGTGCAGCGGGACCACCATGCCCCCGCTGTTTGCGTAATTCGAAAATTGGATCCTCACTGGGATATCCGTCAGCGCGTTGCCGTCGGGATGTTGGTTGAACGCAAGCGCTAGTGGCAGCGCCGTTCTCGGATCGAAATAAATGTCGATTTGGCTGAGGTGCTGCATCAGGCTGGACACCGACATTCCGGCCGTTGCTGAATCCGTCGAATTCGCAAGCTGCGGGAACTGCTGCGATACGGAAATGTGCAGCGCGGATTGGCCCTCGATGCTCTCCGGGCCGATGTAAGACAAGACGTAACTCGAAGAGGCGATCCTGGCCAGGGTGAGCGCTGGGAAGAACCAGGTTGCGTCGGTCATGGCGTTGTGGTTCGCGATGGGGTGCTTCGTCCCGTCGGGGCCGGACCATGACCCAGTGGCCTGTGCGACGGGCGTTACCTGCAAGTTTGGTGGGAGAGCAGGAAAACCCCCCGGCAGCGGGACGGCGGAATGATTGCGAATCTCGGTGCGATCCCCCGAAGGGAAACCCAGCGCGACTTTGCTATCGCCCGCACTCGTCGCCATCAGCGTGGCGGTGCCGGTTTCGTCGTCGGAGCCTGCGATGCGCTCGGCGGTGCCGGTGAGGGTGACGTCGCTGATGGATGCACCGCCCGTGAGCGCAGTGAGCGCTTTCTGCACGAGCGCTACCGCCTGCGGATCACTCGTGGCAGGCGGACTGGATGTCGAAGTTGTCTGTTGAGCCGAAGCGGATACGGTGCCAAGATAGAAGACCGAGGCCAAAATCAAGTGCCGCACGGTACGCATAAGTTATCCCTCGGAGCAAATGTGGCGGCAGAAATTACGCATGAAGTCGTTCGGTGTCAAGTCAATAAACTATTACAAGAAGTAAATGCTGTGCAAAAGCTGTGTACTTCTTAGGATACTAGGCAACAACTTTCTGCCAGGGAGGATCTACCTAGCGCGCGGCGCGCTTGCTCTCATAAAGAGTGGCGAGATTTGTGGAATCGCCCGCCAAGGGGGTGATGCTCGTTTCTAGCACTACCGAGCACATGAACGTGCTGTTCAGGCGTAGTGGCACGCAACCTCGGCGTTACGAGGATCGCACAAGCAAGTTGCCCAGTCGCATACAAGACTGCCGACATGAGTGCCGTTACGACGATGAAGGCGAACCCGCGTAGGCTCAAAGCCATGCAAAGCACGAGTGAAATGAGCAGGCTCACCGCGAGAACGGGAGCGCGTGGGAGAGCACGCCATTCAAGCATCGTGCGACAACGCGGACAGGTGAGCGAAGCGTGGCGAGTGCCAGGAACCATCTCCGGCCGGATGGTAATCCCGCACACTGGACATCTGGATGACACGGATTGGCTCGCTTTGAACCTTCGACCAAGTCTCGAAGGTCCACAGAAGTTACGCGCGGCATTGTGCGATGGCAAGTAAATAAAGCCCTAGACAGAGATATGGCGTGAACAGATTCTGTACTTCTTAGTTTAGTAAGCAGAATCCGTTCATCGCTCTCGGAGGTAAACAACTGAAACCTGGATATGATAGCAGTCAACATGCAACCGGAAGTGCTCGACTATGAGGAACTGTTCCCATTTAAGCGGCCGCGATCATAAATTCAAACGGCACAACAAGACGTTGGGTGCATTTCCCTCCCTCGGCACCATTTTCAGTGCTTACTTGCCCCTTCCACGCTGCCGCAGATTTGTCTGCGTGTATCTGATTCGAGCCTGTGATGGCAGTCACCGAGCGCCTAAAGCAAAACTGAAATACTATTTTGGTGATACGGACCATGCTCCTGGCATCCTGGATCCTCGCCGCACTCTTCGTCGCTCCTGCTCCCGACCCCGCAGTCGAGCTAAAGGCGGAGACAGCAGCCGCCTTCGACCAGTACGTTCGCGCGACCGAATCCCGGATGGACGAAGACATCCGCGACGATCACTTCCTGGCGATCGACGCTCTGCCGGACCAGCGCCGCCGCGCCGTCTATGCCCGGTTGCAGCGAGGCGAAATCTTCATCGAGCCGCTGCGGACGCGCGAAGACGAGCATGCAATCCACGTCCCAAGCGGCCTGGTCCATCACTGGGCGGGAGTGATTTTCATACCGAAGGCGACGCTGGCAGATGTGCTCGCGGTGCTGCAAAATTACGACAACCAAGATACGTACAAACCCGTCATTCGCCACTCGAAGCTCATCTCGCGATACGGCGATCAGACCAAAATTTATCTTCAATTCTTCAATAATTCCGCCGGCCCGGTTCTGATCAATGCCGAATTCGACCTTACCGATACGCAATTCGGAGCAAACCGCCACCAGATCGCCGGCCGATCCACCAGAATCGCGGAGGTCGCAAACCCGGACACCCCGAAGGAACGCGAGCTTCCTGTCGGTCGCGGCCATGGCTATTTGTGGCGGCTCGATACGTACTGGCGACTTGAAGAGAAAGACGGTGGCGTGTACCTGCAAAACGAATCGATTGCGCTCACCCGCACGGTTCCGATACTTCTCGCGTGGCTGGTGAATCCTTTGGTGAAAAGCATTCCTCGAAACGCCATCACAAGCTTATTGAACAGCACACGAAAGGCAGTCTTGAAATCGGTGCCGACACCGCAGGGCAACGAGACTCTTCTTTTCGATCTGGCTGCTACTTGGCGATGAGCGAGGGGACGAAATCGATTCGCGCGGTCTCGCCTACTTTTTCAGCGTCGAATCGCTCTCGGTCGTTTCGTTCCAAAGGAAATACGTAGGCACGCCGACGGCGGCGCCCATCAGCAGATAAAACCCGATCTTGTGCTGTACGTACGGCTTCGCCTGCGTCTGATCCGCCGCCGCTTCATCGCGACACGCATCGTTGATGTTGCTCTCGAACGTCACGCTCGCCGATCTGCCATCGGGAACCGTTCGAAATCCCCCTCCGGTATCCAGCGTCAGATCGCCGTGCATCGATGAAATCGTGATTTGATTGGGACCGGAGTATGTAACCTGCCCGGACGCGGGCTGGCCGTTCGTCCCGCGAATGATTCCCGCCGGCGTCCGTACTGAGAAGTCGCCGGAACCGTTCAACGAGAATCCGACGGTTCCGCTTTCCGCCAGCGCCTGGATTGCGCTGCCATCGTCCTCAAGTTGCGCGAGGCTTACGCCGGAGAGATACAGCTGGTTCGACCCGATCTTCACCCGCAGCACTCCGCCCTGATCGGTCTCGAGCCGGTCGCATGAATACACGTTCGCGCCAAGCGTGGCTTCGGCATTGTCGAGGCGACCGTGCTCTGTTTGCACTACCACGCCGAGCACCCGCCTGCTCGCGTGAGTTCGCGCCAGCGTCGGCCCTTGCCAGAACAAAGCAGCGCAAAGCGCGACACAACCGCCGCGAACTGCCCAACGCATGGATTCCCTCCGAGAGGCTATTTCCCAATTTCGTCCTGAACGAGTTGAGGGTCAATCGAAAGGCCGGAGGCGGTTGTCACCGCAGCAACACGACGGGGTTTCAATGCTATGACCGCAGCTTTCGGGGCCCGCTGACAAACTCGCTTCCGCGCTCGTAAAACCGCAGCCTGCGGTGAATTCCGCGCGACAGGCCGATCCGCGTGCTGACGCCGATCTTACGCGAAGGCCGCGCCGGGCTGCCCAACCAAACGGAGCTCGCGCGATCGCACAGATCGAGGCCGTCGAATCGTTTGTCGATCCCGAGCGCCTGCGAAAGCCGTCCTGGACCGCGCGCCACATCGAGCAACCGCGACACGCCCCGCAGCCGCTTCATCTCGCCGATTCCCTCGATCGGCTCGAGCGCCCGAATCAGCACTCCCGCGCCCACGCCATGCGTTTCGCTCGACACGTTGAAAATCCAGCACGACCCATAGGTAAATCGCACGTACGCATGCCCGCGCCGCAAAAAAAGAGAGCGATTCGCGGCGCTCAGTCCGGTGAACGCGTGCCCCGCCGCATCGCCCACAGGGTACGCCTCAGTTTCGACGATGCGACCGGCGAGCCGTCCGCTGGGCGAGTCGTGCACTACGGTTTTGCCGATTAGGTAGCGTGCTAGCTCGACGGTGTTGACCGGCAATTCCACACGTCGAAGTCGGCGAATGCGCTTCGTTGGTTTCTTTTGCGTTGATGCCCGCACAGGGTTACAGTTGCGAGACCTCGTGAAGTGGCAGGATTGTTTTACCATACGTCCGCGGAGGATTTCCCATGGCTCCGGCTTGCCAGCACGTAAGCGAGATCAAGAAAGTCAAACCCAGTGCGAAGGGCTGTGAGGAGTGTCTGAAAATTGGAGACTCGTGGGTCCACCTGCGAATGTGTCTCACTTGCTGCCACGTCGGCTGCTGCGACAGCTCGAAAAACAAGCACGCGACCAAACACTTTCATGCCGTACACCATCCGATCATGCAGTCGGTCGAGCCCGGCGAAGACTGGCGGTGGTGCTATATCGACGAGATGGAAGTCTGAGCGCAACTAAGAGCTGGACTCCTCGTATTTCGAGGCCCGTGGGCAAAAGCGGGTGTACCTCACGTGAGCGGCGACGATGAGCCTGATACCCAAAGAAGTCGAAACCTACTATTTGCAAACCAAGGAAGCGGAGCGGCTTTCGAATGAGTGGGGCGAGCTGGAGCGGCTTCGGACACAGGCAATTCTCGCCCAATACCTTCCTCCTGCACCGGCGGTCATCTTCGACGTGGGCGGCGCGGCCGGAGTCTACGCGCTCCCGCTCGCCAAACAAGGCTACGAAGTCCATTTGATCGATCCGGTGGAGATTCATCTGGAGCAAGCGAGAAATACCGCGGCCAGGTCAGGTGTGCGGCTGGCGTCGATCACGCCGGGCGACGCTCGCAATCTGAAAGTCCCGTCGAGCAGCGCCGATGCCGTCCTTTCGCTGGGGCCGCTCTACCATTTGGTTGAGACTTCCGATCGTCTGAAGGCCCTTCGGGAGTGCCACCGCATCCTGAAACCGAACGGTGTTCTATTCGCCGCTGCGATCTCGCGTTTTGCGTCCCTAATCGACGGTTTGTCTCGCGGCTTCTTTCGAGACCCGGCGTTTCGCAACATCGTTGCCGAAGACCTTGCTTCCGGTCAACACCGCAATCCGACAAACGAGGAAGCCTACTTCACAACGGCTCACTTTCATCGTCCCAAGGAATTAGCGGACGAGATTGGCATCGCTGGATTCGAAAACGTTGAGGTGCTCGCCGTGGAAGGCCCCGCATGGAGCGCGGCTCGATTCCGCGAAGCATGGAATGACGCGGCTCAGCGGCAGAACCTGATGGACTTTCTCTCTTCGGTCGAGCGTGAACCCTCCATTCTGGGTGCCAGCGCGCACTTGTTAGCAGTCGCCCGCCGGCCCAAGTAGAAGCCGACCGATGATTTCGGCGCTTTCAAAAGACGAAGCATGGCCGGCGTTGCCGCTTGCGGAGTGGAGCGCGACCTACGCCACGCTGCACATGTGGACGCAGATCGTCGGCAAGGTTCGCCTCGCGCTGAGCCCTGCCGTGAATCACTGGTGGCACGTGCCGCTCTATGTGAGCGCGCGGGGACTCACGACCTCTGCAATTCCCTGCCCGCTCGGCAACTTTGAAATCGAGTTCGACTTCATTGAGCACGTGCTGCGGATCGCCACAAGCCGCGGCGAAGTGAAAACCATGAAGCTGGCTCCACGCAGCGTCGCCGACTTCTACGCCGAATTTTTCTCGACGCTGGCATCGCTAGGCATCCACGCGAAAATCTGGCCGATGCCGGTCGAAATTCCGAATCCAATTCGCTTCGATCACGACACGGTGCACGCCTCTTACGACCCGGCGTATGCGAACCGCTGCTGGCGAGTTCTTACGAGCGTCGATCGCGCGCTCAAAGAATTCCGCGGACATTTCATCGGCAAAGCCAGTCCCGTTCACTTTTTCTGGGGGAGCTTCGATCTTGCTGCGACGCGCTTCTCAGGCCGTCGCGCTCCCGAGCGACCCGGCGCCGACCGCATGACGCGCGAGGCTTACTCGCACGAAGTGTCGAGCGTCGGCTGGTGGCCGGGCGGCGGGGAAGTCACCGAGCCAATGTTCTACTCCTACGCCGCTCCGGCGCCCGAAGGATTCAGCGAGGCGGCTGCGCGTCCCGCGCAGACCTTCTACCACAGGCAGCTCGGCGAATTTCTGCTGCCGTACGATGCAGTGCGCACATCAAGCGACCCAGCGGCGACGCTCATGGAATTCGCGCAGTCGACCTACGAGGCCGCCGCCAATCTCGCCCACTGGGACCGCGCCGTGCTAGAGCGCTAGTCGCCCCGAGGGGCCGATCCTCGTCGCCGCTAACTCCCCGCTTGAATCTGAAACGCGCACTGCACCGTGGCATTCACCGTAATTTTTTCAGGACTCACGACGGGGAAGCTCGCCGCAGGCGCTTGGTAGCCCTTGGCGGGGAGACCCGCAATCGCCTCGACCGTTACCAATTCCGCCGAGGAGGCTAGGTTCTCGAGCCGCATCACGCCCACCAACTGCTTCACATCGAGATTCGCGTAGCGCACGGCGCCGAGTTTCTGTCCGCTCTGCCCGAGCGCCGCCGTCGCGCGCCCGACCGCGCTGCGCATCGCCGCGGCAACTGCCTTCTGTTTCGCGCCCTCTTCATCCTGCAGTGAATACGTGAGCGAGCGGAACTCGACGATTCCCTCCTGCACCGCCCCATCGAGCAGCGGACCGATTTGCGAAAAGTCCCTCACCTTGAGCGAAATTTGGCCCTGCACGCGATACGACTTCGCGCGGTTCTTTCGGTCGCGCTCGTAGGAAGGGGCGAGTGTCAGCGTGCCGAGATTGATGTCTTCCTTCGCCAGGCCGGTCTTCGTCGCGAGCGCGACAATTCGCTGGGCCGCCTCCGACGCGTTGCCATAAGCCATTTTCAAATCCTTGTCTTGCGACGAAATGTCGAACGTCAACGTACCCAGGTCGGGATCGCTTTCGAAACTTCCTTCCGCTTGCACCACGAGCGTATCGGCCACGAAACGGATTTCCGGCGACTGCGCTTTCGCACTCGCCGCGAACAGGCACACGAACACCATTATTGAAAGGTAGCGATTCATGTTTCCCTCCCCACCGAGGGCGCCATTTCCGGCGCCGTTGATTACTCTCGATGCGGAGAAATTCGAAATGGCTGTTTTGCGTTGATCAAATTGTGGAGGAATTTATTCGTTCGATAATCCGGAGGTAATGGCAGGGCTAGCTCGTCGAGCCGGAAGGCAGCAGCCGCGGTTGCGGCGGCAGTTCGATGCGCGCGACGCTAGGCCGCCCGATGACTTCGAGGTGCCGCTCGAGAAAATGTCTCTGCGCGCGCCGGCCCCACGCGCGCACGAAATAAAAGTTAATGGCCGCCGCAAATCCTGCGCTGAGCACGGGCACGACGCGCCCCGCCCATTTGTCCGCAACTTCGGCGCCGACTTTCACGGCAACCCGATCGATGATCCGCGGCACGAGCCGCTCGATCGCCTGCTTCTCGACGAAATCGCGCCCCAGGTCCACGCCCGCGGCGCTACCCACGGCAATCCACAGCGCAGCCCTTTCGTCCTCGGTCGCGTAGGGAAATCCGTAAATCAGGCTGAGCTTTTGCAGCATGCGCAGCGTGATCGCCGCGAGAATTCCCATGTCCGGCACCGCGGTCAGAAACCCGCCGAAGCCCAGTCCCATCCCTTCGAGCGCCGCCATGCGCGCCGCCGAACGGATCGTGCTCGCCGCGATCGGGTTCGCGATCTCCGGCCCGAGCAGGAACATGTCGTTCCAGGACCGCAGCGGCAACCGGTGCGCGCGCTGCAAGTGGCGCATGAATTTCTGCTCGTCGATGCGCACCTGTTCGTACGCGCGCTCGAATCCCCCGCGCGTCGCCGCGCTGATCGCCCGCCTGAGCAGCGACTTCTTCTTTTGCCGTGCCATCGAATTCAATTCTACACCTTCCCGCAGATGCGATTCCTCGATTCGATTTGCAAATGCGCTCCCGATGTTCCATCATGCTGTACTTTGCTTCTTTCCGCGCTTCGCTTCGGGGTAAGCGAGCGCACAGCGCACCGGCACCCGGCACCTCATATTGACCCGGCGAATCCGGCGCGAAATTTTCAATTCATTGCAAAGGGGGAAACGGAATGCGCAGGCCCGCGAGCATCGCGCCGCCAAAAGGAAAATTGGGAGTTTTGACTCCCGGCATCGGCGCCGTCAGCACGACGCTGATGGCCGGAGTCGAGCTGGTGCGCCAAGGCGCGTCGCTCCCGGTCGGCTCGCTGACTCAGATGGGCACGATTCGCCTCGGCAAGCGCACCGAGGCACGCGTCCCGAAGATCAAGGACTTCGTCCCGCTCGCCAATCTCAAAGACCTCGTCTTCGGCGGCTGGGATGTTTATCCGGACGACGCGTATCAGGCAGCCGCGAAGGCCGGCGTGCTTGATTCGAAAGATCTCGCGAAGGTGCAGAAATTTCTCAAAACTATCCGTCCGATGAAGGCCGCCTTCGACCAGAATTACGTCAAGAATCTCAAGGCCACGCACGTCAAGAAAGGCAAAACCAAATTCGATCTCGCCGAACAGCTGCGCGAAGACATCCGCGAATTCAAAAAGAAAAATAAGCTCGACCGTCTCGTGATGGTCTGGTGCGCCTCGACGGAAGTCTTCATGAAGCCCGAAGCGGTCCACCAGGATTTGCAGTCGTTCGAAAAGGCGATGAAGTCCAACGATCCCGCAATCGCGCCTTCGATGCTCTACGCCTACGCCGCGATCAGCGAAGGCGTCCCTTTCGCCAACGGCGCGCCGAACCTCACCGTCGACATCCCCGCGCTCGAGGATTTCGCGAAATCGAAGAACGTCCCCGTCGGCGGCAAGGATTTCAAAACCGGCCAAACGCTGATGAAAACCGTCCTCGCGCCCGCCTTCAAGGCCCGCATGCTCGGGCTCGTCGGCTGGTATTCGACCAATATCCTCGGCAATCGCGACGGCGAGGTGCTCGACGATCCCGGCTCGTTCAAGACCAAAGAAGAATCTAAGCTCGGCGCACTCGAGTATATTTTGCAGCCGAAGATTTATCCGCAGCTTTACGACAATTTCTATCACAAGGTCCGCATCAACTATTACCCGCCGCGCGGCGACAACAAAGAGGGCTGGGACAACATCGATATCTTCGGCTGGCTCAGCTACCCGATGCAGATCAAGGTCGATTTCCTGTGCCGCGATTCGATTCTCGCCGCGCCGATCGTCCTCGATCTCGCGCTGTTCATGGACCTCGCGCAGCGCGCCGGCATGCGCGGAATTCAGGAGTGGCTCAGCTTCTATTTCAAGTCGCCGATGTGTGCGCGCGAGCTTTACCCCGAGCACGACCTCTTCATCCAGTCGATGAAGCTGAAAAACACGCTGCGCTGGCTCATGGGCGAAGAGCTGATCACTCACCTCGGCCAGGAATACTACGATTGACCGCGATCACGTCGTCATTCTGACCAGAGCGTCCCGACGCCGCTGTTTCGCAGGGAAGCTGCGTCGAGACGTGCACTCGAAGTATCTCTCTTCAGCCGATACAGACTACTTGAGTGCTAATTCGCCGCCCTCAGCACGTTTCCAATAAAGTGCACAAGTTTCAATTCTTCCGTCACGCTCGCGTTCTTTTCCGGATCGACATGCGAAAACGCGCCGGTGATCAGCACGTCGCGCACTTCTGCGTGCGGAATATCCTGTGCGAGCCACAGACTTTCCGCCGGCGGAATAATGTTGTCCTCCGCGCCGTGCAGAATGTAAACCGGCACGCGCAAATTCTCCATGTGCCCGCGCGGTGAAATCTTTGCCAATTCGACCTCGTCTGTGTGAATCGCGTTCAAGATCTGCGGGCGGACTTCTTCGATCCGCCGCGCCAGCAGGGCGTCCATCGTTGCTTGCGACGCTGGACTCAGTCGCTCGATGAACGGTTTTGCCTTCTCCGGCTCTTCCCACAGCCACTCGCGCAGCGCGTCATGCGCCATCGCTAGGTCGCCCGCCGGGAAAAACTGATTTAGGTGCGCGTAAACGAACACCGACGCGCCATAATCGTGCGCGGCGTGGGCTTCAATTCTGCCGTCCGGCAGCTCTTGTTGGCTCGTCGCGAGAAATCGCGACACGCGCGCCAGATCGTCGTACGCGCCCATCAGGACGAGCGCCCGCATGTGCGGCGCGTACTTCGGATCGATCGCTGCGAGCAGCGATAGCCCTCCCGCAAAGCTGATCCCCGTCACCGTTACCCCGTGATCGCTCAGCCGGTTATCCAGCCACACCGCCGATTCGCCGATCTGCGGGATCGAGTCGCGGTCGACATGATAATCGGCCAGCGAATCGATGTGGGGCGTCAGCACTGCAAGTCCGCTGGCAGCAACCGCGCGCGCAAAACTCATCAGCCGCGGCTCCTCCATCCCCAGATGATGGATTCCGTGGATCGCGACCATTCCGTGCGGATGCGCAACGCCTACGGGCAAATACAGGCGCGCTCGTAGGAGGCCATCGGCCGTTGGGATCGTCACGTCTTCCGTCGTCACCCGACGCGTCTCCCATCGCAAAAGTGGCCCGCTCGCTTTTGGATCAGCAAAATGCGTCAGAATGGCGTAGCTGGCGAGGTCAAACCGCAGAAGGTAAACCGCGATAGCGAGAACTACGACAAGAAGAAGGAGGCACACCATCCACCGCCGCCAAGGTGCCGATGGAACTCTCAGCGAAGCAGGCGGCGTGCCGGGCTGGGTAGCGCTTGCGCTCATCGAACCCGGCGCAGTCTATCACTGCACTACTTGCTTCAAGAAATATTCGTGGACAAACGGATCGTCGGTCAGCTCCGGATGAAACGTCGAAACGAGAATCTTTCCCTGCCGGACAAGGACCGGATGGCCTGCATCTTCTGCGAGCACTTCGACGCCCTTTCCGATCGACTCGATGATCGGCGCGCGAATGAAAACCATCTCGAGCGGCTCCTTGCGCAGCTTCGTCGGGCCCATGTGGACGTCGCTCGCAAGCTGGCGGCCGTAAGCATTGCGCAGAATTGAAATGTCGAGCAGGCCGAGTGAGTCTTGCGGCGGCCCGTGCACTTCGCGCGCGAGCAGAATCGCGCCCGCGCACGTGCCGAAAAACGCTCCGCCATTCGCCGCAACCTGCTTCAGCGCAGCGAACAGGCACTCTTCCTTCATCACTTTCAGGTGCGTCGTACTCTCGCCCCCCGGCAGAATGATTCCGTTGAGCCCCTCAAGGTCCTTCGGCAAACGCACGAACGAGTGCTCGACGCCGATGCGATCGAGCATCTTCCCGTGCGCCTCGTAGTCTCCCTGTATCGCAACTATCCCGATTTTCATTTCGTTGTGCCTGTCTTCGCCCATCAAGACTCGACGTTACGATTTTCGATTTTCGACTTTCGAGTTTCGGCCTTGGTTACCAGCCGCGCGTCTGCAGCAAATCCTTTTCTTCAAGTTGCCGCACATCGAGGCCCTTCATCGCTTCGCCGAGTTCCTCCGACGCCTCGAGCACGATCTTCGCGTCTTTGTAATGTGTCGTAGCCTTCACAATCGCTCGCGCGCGCTTCGCCGGATCGCTCGACTTGAAAATTCCCGATCCAACGAACACCGCCTCGGCCCCGAGTTGCATCACAAGCGCGGCGTCGGCCGGAGTCGCGATTCCACCCGCCGAAAAGTTCGGCACCGGCAGCTTGCCGTTCTTGGCCACCCATGCGACCAGCTCAAACGGCGCGCCGAGGTTCTTGGCTTCACGCACCAGCTCTTCTTCGCCGAGCGTCGTCAGCTTCTTCATCTGCCCGACGATCGTGCGCATGTGCCGCACCGCCTCAACGATGTTTCCCGATCCCGCCTCGCCCTTGGTGCGAATCATCGCCGCACCTTCAGCAATGCGCCGCAGCGCCTCGCCCAGATCGCGCGCGCCGCAAACGAACGGCACCTTGAAGCCGTGCTTCCACACGTGGTGCTCTTCGTCAGCCGGAGTGAGCACCTCGCTTTCGTCGATGTAATCCACTTCGAGCACTTCGAGCACCTGCGCTTCCGCAAAATGTCCGATGCGCACCTTGGCCATCACGGGAATCGACACTGTCTCCATGATTTCGCGGATCACGCGCGGCGCGGCCATGCGCGCCACTCCGCCTTCCTTGCGGATGTCGCTCGGCACGCGCTCCAGCGCCATTACCGAGCACGCGCCCGCCTCCTCGGCGATCTTGGCCTGCTCGGCGTTGGTGACGTCCATGATCACGCCGCCCTTCAACATCTCCGCCAGGCCGACCTTCACCCGCCACAAATTGTTATTCATCAGATCCATTTCCCGCCTCCCACTAGAATTGTTGTCATTCCGAGCCCGGCCTGCTTCTGGACGGCGGCGAGGAATCTGCTTTTTCTCCGGCTCGCGGCACGTCCGACCCAGGGGTTCGAAGAATCTCTCTTAATGCTTTTCGCCGCCTTGCCTGCCCTTCGCCGCGTCGAGAATCTCATTCAACCGCTCGCGACTGATCTCGACGAACCGCGCCCGTCCACGCGCAAGCACTTCACCTTTCGCATTCCGAATCTCGCCTTCGCGATTCCGAACGCGTCCATTTCGCCCTACTTCCCAACCCTCGACGAAGATGTCTTGCCCGACCGGCACCGGCTTCAAATATTCGACGGTCATCTCACCCGTCATCGCATGGTCCTGCGCGAAGCGGCTGACCTTGGCCATCACTTCGTCGAGCAGCGTCGCGATGATGCCGCCGTGGACGAAGCCCGTGCCGCCCTGATAATCGGCGCTCAGCCGGAACCTCCCGCGAATCCGCTTCGCCTCATCGTCCTGCTCGAACGCGAGCTGCATTCCATGCGCATTCGCGCCGCCGCAGCCGAAGCAGTAATTCGTCGGATTAGGTGTCAGCAGCATCCGGGTCCTCGCAACGGCTCACACAAGCGCAACGCGCGCGCGAAATTCGTCTCGCCCGCCGCGCTGGCGTTTGCGCAATTCGCTTTTCAGCAGCTCACAGAACGTCTGGATTCCCCGCCGGATCGATTTCTCGTCCACAGCCGAAAATCCGAATCGCAGCGTGTTTGGCTGCGGGCTTTGGAAATAGAAATGACGCCCGGGAACAAAATAGATTCCGCGCTCTCGCGCATGGATCTGCAGATCGCCCGCGTCGAATCCCGGCGGCAGCGTTACCCACACGGTCATCCCGCCTTCTGGATGACTCCACGTCGTGCCTTCCGGCATGTGCTTCTGGAGTGTCTCTTCCATCGCTTCGAGACGGCTGCTGTGAACCTTCTTCATTTTCGCGAGGTGGCGCTTCAAATGGCCGCGCTCGATGAATTCCGCGAGCGTTGCCTGCGATAGCTGGTCCGTGTGCAGGTCGGTCGAGAGTTTCACGAGGCGCAGGCGCTCGATCGCGCTCTGCGCTCCGACGCACCAGCCGACGCGCAATCCGGGAAACGCGATTTTCGAAAAGCTGTCGATCTGGATCACGTTGCCGTGCGTATCGAGCGATCGAAGCGACGGCAGCGCCGTGCCGCGCAGGCGCGTCCGCGCGTAGATGCTGTCTTCGACGATCGGTACCTGGTAGCGCGCCGCGATGTCGAGCAGCCGCCGCCGCTCGGAAAGCGGCATGGCCGTGCCCGTCGGATTGTGAAAATCTGGCGTGATGAAAATCAGCTTCACGCGATTCTGTAGCAGTACGTTTTCGAGCGCGTCCACGTCGAGGCCCACGTGGCCCGTGCGCGACGCATCGGCTTCGACCGGCACGGCAATCGTCCTCACGCGTGCACCGGCGAAAATCGAAATCGCTCCCGGATACGCCGGATTTTCAAGCGCGACCGCATCGCCCGGCCGAATGAATGCCTTGCAGATCAGGTCGATCGCCTGCTGTCCGCCGTCGGTGATCAGGAGCTGCTCGGACCGCACGTTCTGCCCTTCGCTGCGAAACCATTCGATCAGCGCGCGGCGCAGCGGCTCGTACCCATCGCTCGCGCCGAGTTGCAGAATTCGTCGCCCCTCGCGGCGCAAGACCGAGTTTGCGCAGCGGCGAAACTCTTCGATCGGGAAGAATTCTTCGGATGGCCGCGCGCAGGTAAACGCAATCGCTCCCGGAGGAACGTCTGGCATCAATCGGCTCAATCCTTCGTCGCCGCGCTCATCGGCAAAGAGCGCTTCCCACCGCGCAGGGCCGCCGTTCCCGTTCGTGCGCGGCGCAGGAGAAAACTGCCGTACCGGCGCGCCACAGATAAACGTTCCGCGGCCGACGTGACCTTCGATTAATCCCTCCGCTTCAAGTTCCGCGTAGGCATTCGCCACCGTGGTTCGGTGAACTCCAAGATGGCCGGCCAATTCGCGGCTCGCAGGAATTCGATCGCCTGTCTTCAAATCGCCCGAATGGACCAGCGCGCGAAGCTGATCGCGCAATTGCACGTACAGCGGAATGTGACTCTCTGGCTGCAATTGTAGTGGAAGCATTGGCCTTTTCCTTCAGGCCAATATACAGCAGATCTAGTCGATCGGAAGAGCCAATTTGGACCGACCGAGATTGCTCCATGTAGGTGACATTTTTGACATTGTTAGCGGGCCTTAGGAGGCCACTTTTGGCACGAAATTGACGCTTAGCGCGGGCTTATTCGCTGAAGAGTTTTGACTGCGCGCCCAGCACGGCAGCGATCTCGCGAGTCGTTCGGGGACTCCGACGCGCCGCTCCGACGACTCCGAGCACCTTCAATTCAGCCAGGGCCGAGCGCGGGACGAACATGTGGATCACGTTGCCGTGCAGGTCGGGCGGGGTAAGCTGGACCCCGGTATCGAGTAAGTCCAACAGATTGTTGGCAACAATGCCCTCCATGGCATCGTCGTCGCGGAAGCGCAGACGCACCCACAAGCCATCGAGCTTTGGCCGGCTCAGGAAGCTTTTGCGTTCCGGCTCGAACGAATCCTTGAACTCCCGCACGAAGTAGACTGCTTTGACGTTGTCACGCGCGATCGCTTCGTGCTCGCCGTCAAGTGTAAGCAGATCAATCGATTCCGAGCGCCCCAGACCCGACGGATTGAGGTAGCCTTTCGAAACCTTGCGGTCGAGGAGCAGCACCACGACTTTCTTGTGCGTCGAGGCTGGGGAGCGGCTTTTCACGAACTTAGTCCTTTTTCGGGAGAATGTTGCTATGGCCTCGCAGACTATGTTATCTTAGAGATGAGTTTTTTAAGTTATTGGTGCTTAAAGGGTTAGCAACGGAGCGCCACCGATCGACAGCAAAGGACAGATCCTAAGATCGGCGTCCCTTGTAGCCTTTATCACCGTTATCAGCCGGATTTGCGGATACTTACGCGATCAACGGGTGGCTCTCCTCCTCGGGACATCGCCCGTCGCCGACTCCTTCGTCCTCGCATTCCGAATTCCCAGCCTAGTCCGCCGAATGACAGGCGAAGGCTCGCTGGGCGCGTCGCTCATTCCAGTTTTCACGAAGTACCTGCGGGAGAGCCCTGGGCAAGCAGCTTGGGCGTTCGCTCGAAAAGTATTTTGGGACATGGCCGTAGTGCTCGCCGTGGTTGCGGCGCTGGGCGTGATTTTCTCACGACAGGTCATCGGCATCTACACCTTCGTCTTCAAGGTGCTTGGTGGGCAGCACGCCTCGTGGGACCTGGCGATTTTTCTGAACCGAATTATTTTTCCGGCGATCGTCTTCATCGGGCTCGCAGCGGTGGCAACGGCATTGCTGCACAGCTTTCGAGTTTTCGGCGTGCCGGCGGCAACTCCGATATTTTTCAATTTGACGATGATCGCGTGCTCGTTTGCTGTCGTATACCGGCCGATCATGCGGTGGGCGCCGGCGCAGTACCGCACGCCCGCCGTCGCTCTCGCGATTGGCGTGTTGCTGGGAAGCGCGGTTCAACTCGCGATGCAAATTCCAGCGCTCGTGCGGCGCGGAATGAGTTTCCTGCCGGCGTGGTCGTTTTCCGATGCGGGAGTGCAGAAAGTGGCGCGACTAATGGGCCCGGCGTTTTTCGGGACGGGCGTTTATCAAATCAATCTCTTCGTCGACACGATTTTCGCGATTTCGCCAAAGATGCCTTCGGGCAGCCTGACGTCTCTTTATTTCGCGGATCGCGTGATGCAGTTGGTGCTAGGCAGCTACGCAATCGCAGTGTCGACTGCTATTTTTCCAACGATGTCGCACCAGATTGCAGCGGGTCACTGGGGCGAGATGAAGCGCACTTTCGGCTTTTCACTGCGAATCGTTTCGTTCATCACCATTCCGGCGGCCGCGGGCTTGATTTTGTTGCGAAAGCCCATCATTCAGGTGCTGTTTCAGCACGGGCAGTTCGGCGGAGCTTCGACGGTGCTAACGGCGCGAGCGCTCTTCTTTTATTCGTTGGGCCTTCCGGCATACGCCGCGATCAAACAGATCACGACGATGTATTACTCGACGCAGGACACGATGACGCCCGCGCGTGTGGGCGCTTACGCGTTGGGCCTGAACATCGTGCTCAACGCGATTTTCTTGTTGTTGTTTTTCCGAGTGCTATCGAACGGGAGCCCGGCGCTGGCCAGTTCGCTGGCGGCGTATTTCAATGTCGGCGCGCTCCTGTATCTGTTCCGGAAAAAGTACGGGCAGCTAGGCGTGCGAGCGATCGCCGGCTCACTCGGGAGGATTGTCATTTGCGCGAGCGCGATGGGGGGCGTCTGCTACGCGGGCTTTCGCGTGGCGCACCTCGCAGCAGACCGGCCGCTTCTCTCGCAGATCGGAATGGTGACCGCAGTAGTAATCGCCTCGGTCGCGTCTTACTTTGCGGCGGCACGACTGCTGCGGTGCGAGGAGCTTTCTGAATTGTTTCTGCTGTTGCGGCGAGGCGAAGCGCAACCGGAAATCGTGGCTGAGGGCGGGGCCGAGTAACGAGCAATTGAACTGAGGGCAATCGATTTGGAAGCGCACGTCCGAACATTCCTAAACTCACTGCGCGTCGAAAAGGGGCTCGCCGACAACACGCTGCAGGCGTACCGTCGCGACATTGAGAAATTCGCGGCATTCTGCCGGCAGCGAAAGCTGACGACAAGCACGGTCCAGCGCGGCGACATCGTGGATCTTCTCGGCTCGCTCTATCGAAAAGGCCTAGACAGCCGTTCGGTTGCGCGGCATCTGGTGACGATCCGGAATTTCTTCCGATTCGCGCTGATGGAAGGCCACATCAGCGACGACCCTGCCGCAACAATCGAATCGCCAAAGTTCCGGCAAAGCCTGCCGGAGTTTCTGAGCGTCGAAGAAGTCGACCGGCTACTTCAGCAGCCGAGCACGAACTCGGTCGTGGGAATTCGCGACCGGGCGATGATCGAGCTGATGTACTCCTGCGGTCTCCGGGTTTCGGAGTTGTGCGGGCTGCGCGTCGGGGATTTACAGCGGGAGGAAGGCTGCCTGCGGTGTGTTGGCAAGGGAAATAAGGAGCGGCTGGTGCCCGTGGGACGCCGGGCGCTGGAGATGGTCCAGCGGTACCTACGCGAATCGAGACCGAAGCTGCTGGACGAACGCTCGTCGCAGTTTCTATTTCTCGGGCGGACCGGCCAGGGAATGAGCCGAGTCGCGTTCTGGAAATTGCTGCGCGACTACGGACGAAAAGCGGGGCTGCGGAAAAGCCTCACGCCGCACATGCTGCGGCACAGTTTTGCAACGCATCTTCTTGACCGGGGCGCCGATCTTCGTTCCGTTCAGATGATGCTGGGCCATTCGGACATTTCAACCACGCAGATTTACACGCACGTGGTCGAAGAGCGGCTCAAGCAGGTTTACAAGGCGCACCACCCGCGCGCCTGAAATTGGCGGGACGACGGAGGAGGAGCAGGACGTCATGCCGGATTACATGTACTTGCTGGAAAGCAGGCTCTCTCCCGAGCAGCGAGCTGCGCTCGAGCGAGTGCAGGAACTGGCCCGCATGCAGGAAATAAACATCTATCTCACGGGCGGTGCGATTCGCGATCTGATTTCGGGGCAGCCCATCCGCGATATCGATTTCACGGTCGAAGGCAATCCCGTGCGGATGGTGCGGGAGCTGGAAAAGGGCGGAGCGCGGGTCGTCTGGGAGAGCGAAAAGCTGCGGCACTACGAGCTGATCTTTGCGGGCGATGCAGACGGCTCGATATCGGGGGCGCGCGATGAAGTCTACGAGCGGCCGGGTGCGAAGCCGGAACTGCGCTTCGCGAGCATCATGGAAGACTTGCGGCGGCGCGATTTTTCGATGAACGCGATTGCGATTTCGCTCAATCCGAACTCACGCGGACTGTTGCTCGATCCGACCAACGGCCTGGCCGATCTCGAGAGGCAGGAAGTGCGCGCCCTTTCCATCCATGCTTTCACGAACCAGCCCGTCCGCCTAATGCGCATTCTCCGCTATTGCACCCGGATGGGCAGCAAGATGGAGTCGAGGACGCAGGAGTGGTTCGAGCTCGCAATGGAGCGCGGCCTGCAGGAAAACATCGAAGGCGCTGACGCGGGCGATGAAGTGCGAGCGCTGGCGCGAGAGGACCAGCCGACGGCGATCCTGAAGCAGTGGGAGTCGCGCGGTCTGCTCGCGGCGATTCATTCGAACTTGCAACGCCGCAAACCCGATTACGAGAGCCTGAACAAGCTCTCCCGCGTGCGGTCGAATTATCTGGCGGCGGGAATTCGGCCGCGATTGCAATCCGTGGTGACTTATTACGTCCTCGGGCGGTTGAAATCGCGCGAGGCTGCGGCCGCGATGCGCAACCTCGAGTTTCGCGCGGCTGAGGTCGAGGCGATTTCGGATCTCGTCCCCGAGGCGCAAAAGATCGTAAAGATGCTGAAAGGCCGAAAAACGAACGCGCCGCGCGACGCCTACTTCTATTTGGCATCCGTACGGCCCGAAATGCTGGTCTTCATCGAAGTCGAGATGCCGAATCCTCGGGCGCTATCGAAGATTCGCAACTACGTCCAAAAATGGCGGCCGATGCGTCTGGCGCTTCCGGTCGCGGAGCTGGATGCGCTGGGAATTGCGCGCGGGCCGAAATTCGACAAAATCCTCGAGCAGCTATTCGAGCTGCAGCTGAAGGGCAAGGCGCGAAGCCCCGAAGATCGCACGAAAGCGCTCCGGTCGCTTGCGGGAATCAAGGAAGAGCCGAAGAAAAAAGAAGAAAAGGAAAAGAAGAAGCGCAAGGGCAAAGAGGTTGGCAAAGCAAGATCTGGGGAAACAAAGCCAGCTGAGATGAAAACCGCAGCCAAGCCCGCAGCAGACGCTCCCGCGGCGGCTGCGACGGCGGGGGCAAGACATGCGAAGGCGGCAGCCAAGAAATCAGCCGGCGCCCGAAGGCACCGGGCGCCAGCTCAAACGAAGGGAAAGAAAGCGCGAAGAAGATAGTAGCGGCCGAAATCCCTGATCAATCGGTTGCATTGAGTTTGGGGGAAAAATGTCTTGATTCCACTCAAGCGGCTTGGCCGATGAACGCGTGAAACAGCAAGTATCACCTTCGGTACGATGATTTCGAATCGCCAGCGCCGAATTCGACTCCCTTTGAAAAAGCTCGAGAGATTTCTGGCTCGCGCGCGGAGAGAAGTGCGGTTACCCGCTGATTCGCTTGCTATCTGCTTCGTCTCCAACGCGGAAATCGAAAGATGGAATCGCAGCTATCGGCACAAACAGGGACCCACCGATGTGCTGTCGTTTCCCGCGGATGATACGAGACCAACGACGAAGCGGACACCGACCGCACGGCGCAGCCGTTCATCGGCTCGTTCCGCCACTTTTATCGGAGACATCGCTATTGCGCCGGAGGTCGCGCGGCGCAATGCGCGCCGCTTCGGGCGAACGCTCGAAGACGAAATGCGCATCCTGATCCTTCATGGAATCCTGCATTTGATGGGCTACGATCATGAAACGGACACCGGCCAAATGGACCGGCGCGAGCGACGGCTGCGGCGCACGCTCGGGTTGGCTTAGCCGATGGAAATCCTCCTCTACACTTCGGGCGTCCTCCTGCTCACGGCGGGGCTTGTGGTTACGTCGTACCTCGACCGTGTCTACCGCGAGCTCGGCCGTGTAACAACGGGGCGCGTACGAGAGCACCTCGAGAAATTTGAAACCGAAATCGAGCCACACCTGAAAATCGACCGCGCACGGGCGTCGCTCGCATTCAGTTTGCTGACTCGGCTCTGGCTGGTGCTGGTCGCCACGGTAACGGCGCTCGGTGTCGTCCACTTTGTGCCGGAACGCTGGCAGGCGGCGCTTGAGATCGTGCTGCTGCTCGGCGTTCAAGTTGTGATCGCCATGCAGCTCTTGCCGGCGTTGTTGATGGCGGGCACTGAGGGCGGTTGGGTTGCACCGTTGGTCCCGCCAATCCGCCTGCTGCTGTGGATACTCTGGCCGGTGCGGGCGCTCATCGATCTCGTCATCTCGGTGCTGCGGATTTCCGAGGAAGAACCAAGCGAGCCCGAAGCGGAGCAGCAGGCGATCGAAGCCATCGTCGACGCAGCCACCGAAGAAGGAATCATCGAGCAAGATGAAGCGCGGCTGATCGAGCAGGTGGTTGAATTCGGCGAGACGCGCGTCCGCGACGTGATGACGCCGCGGCCCGACGTCGTTGCGATTCCTGCGAATGCCACCGTCGAGGAGTTGCGGACGCGTGTGGTCGAAACCAAGTTTTCGCGGCTGCCGGTATACGAAAAGTCGCTCGACGACATCGTCGGCATCGTGATGGCGCGCGACATTTTGGAAGTTCCCGATCGCGAGGCTTCCCGCAGGACCGTGCGCGAGCTGATGAGGCCGGCGCTCTTTGTGCCGGAAATGAAGTTTGGATCCGAACTCCTGAAAGAGATGCAGCGCAAGAACCAGCAGATGGCGATCGCGATCGACGAATACGGGCTGCTGGCGGGAGTGGTGACGATCGAGGATCTCGTCGAAGAGATCGTGGGAGAGATCGGCGAAGAAGATCGCAAGCCGGCGCCGGATGTAGTGCGCGAAAGCGGGGGCGCAATGGTGATGCGCGGGAGCGTGCCGGTAGATAGGGTCGCCGATCTATTTGCCGTGCAGCTTGAGGCCGCGATGGAACACGCCGAGGCGGCCACGATTGCCGGGCTGCTCAACAGCGTCGCCGGACATGTTTTGAAGACCGGCGAAGTCGTGGAATTCGACGGACTGCGATTCGAAGTGCTCGAAGCGAACCAGCGCAAAGTGCTGCGCGTGAGGGTGAGGCGCGTAAGTCCGAGCGCGGCGACCGCGGCGCGGAGCGTCTGAAAGCCCAGCGCTGGAAAAGCAGATCCCTGCCTCGCCGGCAGGCGGGATAACACCGCCCTAGATAGTGGACGCGGTGACCATGTTCCCTACGACGAGCGGAGGCGGGCAACTTCGGTGCGAAGCTCGCGCAACTCCTTCTGCAATTCCGGCAGCCGACTAAAGACGGCGACCGATTTGCGCCAAGCAAGATTGTCCATCGCGGGATACCCGGAGTAGACCGCGCCGGCGGGAACGTCGGAAGGCACACCACTCTGAGACGAAATCGTAGCGCCGTCGCCGACGGTGAGATGGCCGGCCGTGCCGACTTGGCCCGCGAGCACGCAGCGGTTGCCAATGGTGGTCGAACCGGCGAGTCCGACCTGGCCGCAAAGCAGCGTGTCCTCTCCCACCTTGCAGGCGTGTCCCACCTGAACGAGATTGTCGATCTTCGTGCCGCGGCCGATGTGCGTCTCGCCGACGGTGGCGCGATCAATCGCGCTGTGCGCCTGAATTTCGACATCGTCGCCGATCACGGCGATGCCCGCCTGGCGAATCTTGTACCAGCGGCCGCTCGAGGTATGCGCGAAGCCGAAGCCGTCGCAGCCGACGACCACGCCATTTTGGAGGAGGACGCGGCTGCCGATGCGGCAATGTTCGCGCACGCAGGCGTGCGAGTGGGCGAAGAAATGGTCACCGATGCGGGCGCCGCGATAGATGGTAACGAAGCTGTGCAGCACGGCGTGGTTGCCGACTTCGACGTCCTCGTCGATAAAACAGTAAGGGCCGATGTGCGCGCCGACGCCGATCTTTGCTGACGCAGCGATCACAGCGGTGGGATGGACGCTCGGAGCGTATTGCGGCGCGGGATGAAAGATTTCAATGGCGCGCGCGAAATCGAGATAGGGATTCGCCGAACGTAGCGCGGCAATGCGCGGACGGGCTTCGTCCTTGGAAATGAGAACGGCCGAGGCGCGAGTCGAGGCGAGCGCGCGAACGTATTTGCGGTTGGCGAGGAACGTCAGCGCGCCCGGCTGCGCGTCTTCGAGACCGGCGACGCCGGAGATTTCGAGATTCGCATCGCCTTCGACGACGCAGCCCAGTTTTTCGGCAAGTTCGGCAAGTTTCATGGCGGTCTCCCAGAGATGCAGCGAGGCAAGAGTGGAAAGTTAGCAGTTCAAAGTCGAAAGTTCAAAGAAAACGCGAACGGAAGCTACTTGCCGAGGAGCTGGCGGGCGATGACGAGGCGCTGGATTTCGCTGGTGCCCTCGCCGATGGTGCAGAGCTTGACGTCGCGGTAGAACTTTTCCGCGGGGTAATCCTTCGTGAAGCCGTAGCCACCGTGAATTTGCACGGCTTCATTCGCAACGCGGACCGCAGCCTCTCCCGCGTAGAGTTTTGCCATGCTCGATTCGCGCGTGAAGCGCGCGGAAGCGTCGCCCGACGCGATGGCGCGGTCCGCGAGCCACGCGGCGCGGTAGGTCAACAGGCGCGCGGCGTCGATTTGCGCGGCCATGTCGGCGAGCTTGAACTGAATGGCCTGAAAATCGGCGATGGCCTTGCCGAATTGCTTGCGCTGTTTGGCGTAGCGCACCGAACACTCGTAGGCGCCCTGCGCCATGCCGAGGCCGAGCGCGGCGATCGAGATGCGGCCGCCGTCGAGAATCTGCAGGCTATTCACGAAGCCCTCGCCTTCCTCGCCGAGCAGATTTTCGGCGGGCACGCGGCAATCAGTGAAGACGACTTCGCTTGTGTCGCTGGCGCGCAGGCCGAGTTTGTTTTCTTTCTTGCCCGGGCGAAAGCCGGGAGTTCCCTTCTCGATGATGAAGGCAGAGATGCCGTGATGCTTTTTCGAGGCGTCGGTGACGGCCATGCCGACGCAGACGTCGGCGTGATGGCCGTTGGTGGTGAAGGTCTTCGCGCCGTTAAGGATCCAACCGCCGACTGATCTCCCAGGCTCGACGATCTCCCGAGCGCCTCTTACCGAGGCCTCTGGAGCCCTGTTATCCCGGGGACCTGGGAGCCCTTCCTGTTTCGTTGCGACGGTGCGAGTGCCGCCGGCGTCGGAACCGGCTTCAGGCTCGGTGAGCGACCAGCAGCCGAGTTTTTTCCCCTGCGCGAGCGGGACGACGTATTTCTGGCGCTGTGCTTCGCTGCCGAATTTGTGGATGTGATTTGTGCAGAGTGAATTGTGCGCGGCCACGATGATGCCGACCGAGCCGTCGACACGCGAAAGCTCCTCGATGATGATTGCGTATTCGAGGTAGCCCATCCCCGCGCCGCCGTATTTTTCGGGAAAAATTACGCCGAGAAAGCCCATCTCCGCGAGCTTGGGAATGATTTCGGAGGGAAACTGTGAGGCTTCGTCCCACTCCATCACGTGCGGCGCGATTTCGGCTTCCGCAAATTCGCGGACGGTGCGGCGAAGCTGCTGCTGCTCGTCGGTGAGGGAAAAGTCCACAAGACGGTTATATCATGCTGACGCAGAAGCTAGCCTGTGAGGCGCCGCAGATGAACACAGATAAACACGGAGCAGAAAGAGAGGCACAGGGTGCGGGCGCGGGGCCAAGGCACGAGGCGAGCGGCAAACAATGATGTCGTATGAACAGTGGCGGGCGCGCCTTATAGAAGCCGCGCGGAACATCGCTAGTCGCGAATTTCAAGAAGAAGCGTGGTTTCCTGGAGGAAAGGCCGTGTCCTCTCCCGATGAGGCGTATCAGGTGCTGATGGAGGAGTGTACATTCGATCTCTTCCTCCAGACACACGGAAATCGACTTATCAAAGAGCAGTTGGGAACTGCGAACGAACTTAGGGCGATGCTTGAGGACTACTACGACGCAATGCCGAGACACCCCGATCCTTCCGACGTGCTGAGGGATCCCCGGTGGAAATTAGTCCGTCGGGCGGCGCAAAAATTCGTCCGATGCTTCGAACGTAGCGGCAGGATTTAGGTGGTGAGGGAGGCGACGCCGGAGCGGCGGCCGACGGCGCGGAGGACGAGGTCGGCGAGCGCGCGGATCAGCAGCGGCGAGTCGTTCAGCGCGGGCATCATGTGGAAGTCGTGGACGCCGAGCGATTCGGCGTGTTCGCGGGCTTCGATGTTGATTTCGTGTAACGTCTCGATGTGCTCGGTAAGAAACGAAATCGGAATGACGAGCATGCGCTTGACGCCCTCGCCCGCGAGCCTTTCGAGCGTGCCGGTGAGCGAAGGCTGCAGCCACTTCTGCGGGCCGACACGGCTTTGGTAGCAGAGGGTATACGCGTTGGGCCACGCACCCATTTCGCGGATCAGCCGGACCGTCGCTTCGATGTGCTGCGGATACGGGTCGCCCTTTTCCACTAGCGCCATCGGCAGGCCGTGCGCGCTAAAGATAAGATGAACGCCCTCGGGGCGCGGGAGCTGGCGCAGGACCGAGTTGATGCGCTCGACCAGCCCGGAAATGTAGTCGGGATGGTCGAAAAAGTGATCGATCAGATGGACCGGCACCTTCGGCTTGTGCAAGCGATTCCATTCCTTCAGGCTGCTGCCGGTCGTTGCGAAAGAATAGTGCGGGTAGAGCGGCAAAAGCACGAGTTCGTCGTACGGCTCGACTTCAAGCGCGGCGATCGCATCGCGCGTGCTGGGATTCCAGTAGCGCATGGCGACGATCGTGCGAGTCGATATATGGCGTCGGAGAGCTTTTTCGAGAGCGCGGGCCTGCTGCTCGGTGAGGCGTCGAATCGGCGAGCCACCGCCGATTTCGGCGTAGCGCTGAGTGACCTTTTTCGAGCGCGTCGCGGAAATCAGCTTCGCGAGGGGCTTGCGGGCGAGAAACGAGCCGGGGAAATTGATGATGTCGGGATCGCAGAAAAGATTGTAGAGAAATGGCTCGACTGCGGCGAGAGTGTCTGGCCCACCCAGCTGAAAAAGGACAACGGCAATTTTCTTGTCGGAGCTCACAGCGTACCCACCGGATATTAAGATGCCACAAGGCGCGAAAGCGTGCAAAACGACTTCGAGGCGTGGCTCCGGCTGAAGATTAGAGAGAACGCGACGTTTTCAGTCGCGAATCATGACGGCGGGCGATTGTTGACGCACCCCGCGAATCTGTCTACAGTCGTAGCGTGCCCGTCAAGAAAATCCAGGTCGGCCAAGTTTGGAAGAAGGACGATAGCGGCGATACGTTTCTCATCACGAAGGTCTACAACGAGGCGCTGACCACGTTTGCGGTCCTGCGCAAAACGGGGTCGGAAAGCGAGCCTCCCGTCCGCGTCAAGGTTCTGAAATCGGGCGCGACTTCGAGCCTGCCCGGTTTCAGCTACACGCAAGAATCCGACGAGTTCTAGCAGCTTTGCGGACCGACCCGAAACCAATACCTCAGGGGCTGAAGCCCGTCTTTCTTTGAGCAGCATTGTCGGACCTGAAGTTCCGCCCCCCTAAACCGCCGCAGTTCGCGGTGCGGCCTGATTTCGACGGGTGAGGATTGCGTTTCCGATTCTGCGAAGCTGGTTTAGAATGACAACACATGGCTTCTTCGGGCGCGGCGAACTTCGTACACCTGCATCTTCACACGGACTACTCTCTTCTCGACGGTGCCTGCGAAATCGGTGAGCTGACCGCCGAAGCGGCGCGTCGCGGAATGCCCGCGGTCGCCGTAACCGACCACGGGAACTTGTTCGCCGCGGCGAATTTCTATCACCAGGCAACGACGCACGGCGTGAAGCCGATCATCGGGTGCGAGGTCTACGTCGCACCGGATAGCCACAAGAATCGCGGTGCAGAAGCCGAACGCTCAAATCACCTCGTGCTGCTGTGCGAAAACGAAGAGGGCTACCGGAATTTGATCCAGCTCGTCTCGACGGGCTTTCTCGAAGGCTTCTATTACAAGCCGCGCGTCGATCACGAACTGTTGGCACAACACAGCAAGGGGCTGATCGCGCTTTCGGCATGTTTGCGCGGAGAAGTGGCAGATGCGCTGTTGTCTGAAAAATACGATCAGGCGCGAGCGAATGCGTATCGGCTGCGCGACATTTTCGGCAAAGGGAACTTTTTCCTCGAGGTGCAGGACCAGGGCATTGAAATCGAAACGCGCGTGAACCGCGATCTGGTGAAGCTTTCGCGCGAGAGCGGCATCCCGCTGGTCGCTACGAACGACTGCCACTATTTGACGAAGGCGGACGCGCATGCACAGGAAGTTCTGATGTGCATCCAGACCGGCAAAACGATGAGCGACAGCCAGCGCATGAAGTTTGCAACCGACCAGTTTTATTTCAAGACGGCGGAGGAGATGGCGCAGGTTTTCCGCGAGCTGCCGGATGCCGTCGCGCGAACGCTTGCGATTGCCGATCGCTGCAACGTGAAGATCCAGCGCGTCGGCAATCCCTTCCCCGAATTCAAAGTGCCAGAAGGCGAGACCACAGACTCGTATTTCGAGAGGATCGCGCGGGAAGGGTTCGCGGTGCGCGTGCCGCAACTGGAGCGGCTCGCCGCGCAAAACCAGCTTCGGCATTCGCTCGCCGAATACAAACAGCGCCTTTCCGACGAAATCCGCATGATTCAGAAGATGCGCTTCGCCGGATATTTTCTGATCGTCTGGGATTTTATTCACTACGCGAAGGCACAGGGAGTGCCGGTGGGCCCCGGGCGCGGCTCCGCTGCCGGCAGTCTGGTGAGCTACGCGCTGCAGATCACCGACGTCGATCCACTGCAATACGATCTGCTGTTCGAGCGTTTTCTCAACCCCGAGCGCATTTCGATGCCCGATATCGACATCGATTTCTGCATGCGGCGGCGCGGTGAAGTGATCGATTACGTGCGCAAGACGTACGGCGAAAAGAACGTCGCGCAGATCATAACGTTCGGAACGATGGCGGCGAAGGCGGTGCTGAAAGATGCAGGCCGGGCGCTCGACATGCCGTATGGCGAAGTGGACAAGATCGCGAAGCTCGTCCCCGCCACGCTGAATATCGAGCTCGAAGACGCGCTCAAGCAAACGCCGCAACTCGAGTCGCTGCGCAAATCGGACGAGCGCGTGAAGGAACTGATCGAAGTTGCGCTGCGGCTCGAAGGGCTTGCTCGGCACGCGTCGACGCACGCCGCGGGCGTGGTGATTTCGCCGCAGCCGCTCACCGAAATCGTTCCGCTCTACAAGTCCAACAAAGAGGAAATCACGACGCAGTACGACATGAACGCGCTCGAGCGCATCGGGCTGCTGAAGATGGATTTTCTCGGCCTCACGACGCTCACCGTGCTCGACGATGCGGTCCGGCTGATTCGACAGAATCGCGGCATCGAAGTCGATCTTGCGACGTTGCCGCTGGATGATGCCGCTGTTTATGCTCTGTTCTCGCGCGGAGATACGACCGGCATCTTCCAGTTCGAGTCGCACGGCATGCGCGACATTCTGAAGCGCTATCTGCCCTCGCGGCTGGAGGATCTGACCGCGCTCAACGCCCTCTACCGGCCCGGCCCGATTCAGGGGGGCATGATCGACGATTTCATCGCGCGAAAACATGGCAAGAAAAAGGTCACCTACGACTTGCCGGAGCTTGAGGAAATTCTCTCGGAAACATGGGGCGTGATTCTCTATCAAGAGCAAGTGATGCAAATCGCAAACCGCCTGGCCGGATTTTCGCTTGGCGACGCGGACTTGTTGCGGCGCGCAATGGGCAAGAAAAAGCCCGAAGAGATGGCCGCGCAGCGCGAAAAATTCCTCACCGGCTGCCACGCGCGCAAAGTGCCCGCGAAAAAAGCTGAGAAGATTTTCGATCTGATGGCCGAATTCGCGGGCTACGGATTCAACAAGTCGCACTCCTGCGCCTACGCGCTGCTCGCCTATCAGACGGCGTGGCTCAAGACGCACAACCCGGTCGAATTCGTGGCCGCGATGCTCACGTCAGAAACGGGCAACACTGACAAAGTTGTGAAGTACATCAACGAGGCACGCAGCATGGGAATCACCGTGCTGCCTCCGGACGTGAATTCGAGCGATCTGAATTTCACGCCGGTCGGCGATAGCATCCGGTTCGGTCTCGCGGCGATCAAGAACGTCGGCGAGAACACGGTGAAAGGAATTCTGGCGGCGCGAGAGACGCTCGGAAAATTCACGAACTTTTTCGAGTTTTGCGAATCCGTCGATACACGCCTGCTCAACAAGCGCGTGCTCGAAAGCCTCGTGCGTTCGGGTGCGCTCGACGGGCTGGGCGCGCATCGAGCGCAAATGATGGCGGTGATCGACCGCGCGATCGAGCGCGCGCAAAAGCTGCAGCGAGCGAAGGAAAGTGGACAGCACGGTCTCTTCGGTGGCGCGGGAGCTGCAGCAGCACCTCCCGCTCCGGAATCGCTGCCGGAAGTCGATCCGTGGCCCGAGCACGAGCTGCTCGCCGCGGAATACTCTACGCTCGGATTTTTCATTTCCGGGCACCCGCTCGACAAGTACGCCGGGCGTCTGCAGGATCTAAAGGCGATCGAGCTGTCGTCGCTCGAGGGACGGCGCAACGGAGAGGAAATCGTCGTGGCGGGAATCATCGTGCAGGCGCGGCCGATGCGCTCGCGCCGCGGGGCGCGATGGACGATTCTGACCCTACAGGACCGCACCGGCGTGTGCGAAGCCTTGGTCTTCCCCGAAGCATTCCAAAAGCTTGAGCCGATCCTGAAGGCGGCAACTCCACTGCTGGTGAAAGGGCGCGTCGCAGTGGAGGACGTCGGAACGCGCGTGATCGTGGCCGATGCGAAGCAGCTCGATCAAGTCAGCGAGGCGAACGGGAACGGTTCGGCGGGTGTTTTGCACGTGCGCGTGAACCGCAACGCACTCGACACGAGCGTGATCGACCAACTGCACGAGCTTTTCGTCAGCCATCCCGGGCGCTGCCGGATTGCTTTTGAGGTTGTTCAGGACGACGGCACCGAGGCCACGATCGACGCGGGCAGCGCCGTGCAGGCGGACGCTGCGCTGGTCGAGCGCGTGCGAGAGATTTGCGGGACAGATTCCGTCGCGGTGGTGCAATGACCGATTCAACCGAGAAGCGAAAGCTCGCCCGCCAGCGCCTGCGTCGCATGCGCGCGAGCGCGGAACTGCGCAAGCTGCAGGAGAAAGAGCGCGCCGAGCAGGCCGCTCACGATGGCGACGGCAGCGATTCGAGGGGTCCAAAATCCGCCGCGGATCTCAGCTCGAAAGAACGCAACGCGCAACGCCAGAAGGACATCAACGCGCTCGAGCGCGACATTGCCGATCTCAGCCGGCTGACCGATCCGACCGATGAGAACGCGGAAGATATCGAGCGCATTCGTCGCGAAGTCGAAGAGCTGAAGCGGGATTTTTACTCGCACCTCGATTCCTGGCAGCGGCTGCAGCTCGCGCGCCATCCGCAGCGTCCCTACACGGACGATTTCATCCGCCTGCTCTTTGAGAACTTCAGCGAGATTCACGGCGACCGCGGCTTCGCGGACGACGCGGCGCTCATCACGGGCATTGCGCGATTCAACGGCCGGCCTGTTCTAGTTGTGGGCAACCAGAAAGGCCGCGACACCAAGCAGCGGCTGGTGCGCAATTTCGGGCAGGCCAAACCCGAAGGCTATCGCAAGGCTCTGCGCGCAATGCGGCTGGCGGCGAAATTCGGACGGCCGATTCTGGTGTTCGTCGATACCCAGGGCGCATATCCGGGCATCGATGCCGAGGAGCGCGGGCAGGCGCAGGCAATCGCTTACAACATCCGGGAAATTTCCCGCTTGCCGGTGCCTATCGTGGTGACGATCACGGGTGAGGGAGGTTCCGGCGGCGCGCTGGCCATCGCCATCGGCGATCGCGTGCTGATGCTCGAAAATGCGGTCTATTCGGTGATTTCGCCGGAAGGATGCGCGTCGATCATGTGGCGCGATGCGACGAAGGCCGAAATGGCAGCGGAGGCGCTGAAGATCACCTCGCGCGACCTGCTGGATTTGAAGCTGATCGACGAAATCGTTCCCGAGCCCGAAGGAGGCGCGCACAACAATTTCGCCGAGACGGCGCGGCTGCTCGAGCCGGCGCTTTCGCATGCGCTCGACGAACTTTCGCGATTGTCTCCCGATGAACTGCTGCGCCTACGCTTCGATCGTTTTCGCCACATGGGTCAGTTTTTTGCCTAGGCTCTCCGGTTTCGCCTCTTCGCTTGACACTGCACACCAACTGGTGTGTCATCACGCGAGATCTCGGGCGCGAGGCGACGCGTGTTCTGCCAGTACTGCGGAAAACCGATCGACGACACCGCGGTATTTTGCACGAGCTGCGGCAGGCAGAAGGTCGGCGGCGCGCCCGTCGTCATTCCTCGATCCCCGTCTGAGCGGATGGCTTCTCACCTGAAGATCTTGTCCGTTCTGTGGCTGATCTACAGCGCGTTCCGCATACTGATGGGCACGTGGACTCTCGTCTTCAGCCACTACATGCTGCCGATGATGTCGGGATTCTTCAACGAAGAAGAAGCTCAGACGTTCTTCGATTCGCTGATGAACATGATGCGAGTGGCCTACGGGTTTTCGTTTGTATATAGCCTGCTGACCGGCATCGCCGGGCTGATCGCCGCATGGGCGCTCTATCAGAGGCAGCCGTGGGGCCGGATTTACGCGATCGTCATTTCGATCGCCTCTGTAATCAGCATTCCGTTTGGAACCGCCCTCGGTGTCTATACACTGGTCGTCCTCTTGGCATCGGACGGCGAGAAAACGTACCGCTCTCTGGCCGTTCAAACCTGAGTTTCGCCGGCCGTTCGATCTAACGCTTTCCCTTTGCCAGTGGAATATTGGGCACGAGCGCGCGCGGTTGTCGTTGCCCGCGTTTCCGCAGTGGTTTAGTTTCGACATTAACCCAGCGGGGGAGTCATCCAAATGGCAGAGGGCGAGGCGCCACTGATGTCGGAAGTCTTCCGTCCCTACGAACGGCTTGTGGAAATCACGATCATGGGGAAGACGTTCCTCGTCCCCGAGCGCAATTCCCTTCTTCGCGCGTTTCAGTTCATCAGCCCGGAAACGGTGCCGTACGGCCGATTCTGCTGGAACCAGGAATGCCAGTATTGCAAGGTGAGCTGCCGCCTGCCTGACGACGATCAGTCCCGGCCAATCCTAAGCTGCAAGTTCATCGTATCGGAAGGAATGGCGATTTCCGACCTTGCGCCGGAGCTCGTCGGCTGCTTGCGCGCGAAACTCGGCACCAATGGCTGCAGCCCCTCCAATCCCCCGGACGCCCCAGAGGCCCAATAGCGCCGCCGAGCGCAGCGTAAACAGCAGAGCATTTGCCATCGACCAGCGTCGCCCCTCCGCCGCTGTGTTAGAATTCGTGCTTTGGGCACACTTCGACACGGGAGCTGCATTTGAAGGCTCAGAGAAAGTTTCTGATCGGCTCGGGAATCATCGTGGCGACGCTGCTGGCCCTCGCCTACGTGGGCTATACGCAGAGCAAGACCTACTACCACACGATTTCGGAGCTTTCGACGTTGTCCGCTCCTGAACTGCATCAGCGCATGCGCGTATCGGGCAACGTCCGCAGCGGCTCGATTGTGCACCGCGATGGCCGCATCGATTTTGTGCTCGAAGAACAGGGCAAGGCTCTGCCGGTAAGCTACGTCGGCAGCGATCCCCTGCCCGATACGTTCAAGGACGGCGCGCAGGCGCTCGTCGAGGGCCGCTTGCAGCCGGACGGCGCGTTCACGGCTGAGCAGGTGCAGGCGAAGTGCGCGTCGAAGTACGAGGCATCGCCGACCGGCGCGCCCGACGCTCCGGCTCCGTCCAGACCGACACCCGGCCAATCGATGAATCCGGTCAAGAGTTCGTCCGCCGGAAGAAGCTGAAACCAGCAGGGGGAATCGTTTGGATATTTTCGGTTCGTTTGCGCTGCTGCTCGCGCTCGGAGCCGCGGTGTACGCGTTCGCGGGCGGGATCGCCGGGATCGCGACGCGGCGGCCGCTGCTGACCAAGACCGCGCGCAATGCGGGCATGGCCGTTTTCGGTCTGGTCACGCTCGCCCTCGGGACGATCGTCTATGCGTTTTTCACCGACGATTTTTCGCTGGCCTACGTTTCCGCGCACAGCAATCACACTCTGCCGCTCTACTACAAGTTTTCGGCGCTTTGGGCCGGCCAGGAGGGGTCGCTGCTTTTCTGGACCTGGCTGCTCTCGATTTACGCGTTCTTCGCGCTCTTCCTGAACCGCAAGAAACATCCGGAATTGATGCCCTACGTCGGCGTGACGCTCGCGGGCGTGCAGATATTTTTCCTGACGCTCAACAATTTCGTCGCTACCCCGTTTCGAGTGCTCGGCGGAATGGACGCATCCGGCGCGATGCACGTGGCGCGGCTTACCGACGGCAGCGGCCTCAATCCCTTGCTCCAGTATTACGAGATGGTGATCCATCCCCCAATTTTGTACCTCGGCTACACGGGCTTCACGGTACCGTTCGCGTTTGCGATGGCCGCGCTGCTGGGGCGCTATCCGGGAGAGAAATGGATTCATATCACGCGCCGCTGGACGATGGTTGCGTGGTGCTTTCAAACCGTCGGCATTCTTCTCGGCGCGCACTGGGCGTATGCGGTGCTCGGCTGGGGCGGATACTGGGCGTGGGACCCGGTCGAAAATGCGGCGCTGCTGCCATGGATCACGGGCACGGCGTTTCTGCACTCGGTGATGATGCAGGAAAAGCGCGGCATGATGAAGGTGTGGAACGTTTGGCTGGTATTTGTGACGTTCATGCTGTGCATCCTCGGAACATCGCTCACGCGGACGGGCGTCGTCAGCTCCGTGCACGCATTCGCGGAATCCTCGATTGGTGGATGGTTCTTCACGTTCCTTGGAATCGTTCTGCTGGTATGCCTCGCGGCGTGGTTCAAGAATCGCGACTATTTGCGCAGCGACAATCAGCTCGATTCGCTCGTGTCGCGTGAATCAAGCTTCCTTTTCAACAATTTGATACTGCTGGCCGCGTGCTTCGCCGTGCTGTGGGGAACGCTCTTCCCGGTAATCTCCGAAGCTGTCACGGGCAACAAGATCAGCGTCGGTCCGCCGTTCTTTAACAAAGTCAATGTGCCGATCGCGCTGTTCCTGCTGTTTCTCACGGGCGTGGGGCCATTGCTTGCGTGGCGCAAGACTTCCTATGACGCGCTCAAGCGAAATTTCGCCTGGCCGCTCGCAGGCGGAGTGGTCGCAGGAGCCGTGGCGTTCGCACTTGGCTTCCGCGAGATTTATCCGCTCGTGTGCCTGATTCTGTCGGTCTTCGTGACGCTGACGATCGCAGCTGAGTTCTATCGAGGCGCGCGCGTAATCGCCTCGCGCGACGGCACCAATCTCCTGACGGCCGTCGGCGAGCTGACGATGCGCAACACGCGCCGGTACGGGGGCTACGTCGTCCACTTCGGGATGGTGCTGATCTTCATCGGCATTTCGGGTCAGGCGTTCAATCAGGACATCCAGAAGGAAATGAACATCGGCGACACTCTTGCAATCGGGCCGTACACGATTCTCTGCCAGAATTTCGACGAGCCTTCAACAAACGTTTACACTTCCGACCGCGCCACTCTTGAAGTACTCCACAACGGCAAGTCGGAGATGATGCTCTATCCCGAGCATCGCGTGTATCTCGCGAGCCAGGTTCCCGAGACGGAAGTCGCGATCGAAAGCAAGCCGCTGCGCGATCTCTACGTGGTATACGCTGGCAAGAGTCAGGAGACAGGCAAGCCAGTAATTCACGCGTACCTCAATCCGCTGGTGAAGTGGATCTGGTTCGGTGGCATTGTCGTCGTGCTCGGCACGGGGTTGGCGATGTTCCCGAACCGCAGCGCGGCGCTCGTCCTGCGGCCGGCGACCGAGCGCGCGTGGGGAGAAAGCCCGGCGCCGCAAACGGCTCCGGTCAGTTCGACGATTTTCCGCAGTGAAGGCCATGATTAGTCGAAACCGCGGCCGCCGCATCGCTTGGCCAATTCTTGCTGCCTTGTTGGCGCTGGTTCTGGCTGCGTCGCTTGCGCCTTTGGCATCCGCGCAACAAACCGAGCGCGCCAAGCGCCTGGGCGGGCGGATGATGTGCGTTTGCGGATGCAATCAAATTCTTACGGCTTGCAATCACGTGGGCTGCACGACCTCGCACGCGATGCTGAAGGAGCTGGACGAACGAATCGCGCGCGGAGATTCGGACGAGCTGGTTTTGCAATCTTTCATTCAGGAATATGGCCCCACGGTGCTTGTCGATCCGCCGAAGACCGGATTTACGGGGCTCTTGTGGGTCGTGCCGATCGTGGCGCCGTTGTTGGCGCTCTGGGTGGTCTGGGAACTCGTGCGCCGATGGCGGCAGAGAGCGACCCTCTCGACGGCCGGGGGTCCGCAGATTTCGCCCGAGCTGCTCAATCGGGCGCGGCAGGACGTAGAAAAGAGCTTCCATGAGTGACATCGACATCGCCGTCGCCTGCGCGTTGCTGACCATTGCCGCGGCGATCTTCATTTTCGGCGTTCGGCGCGAGGCGTCCGATTCCGCGCCGCATCGAACGAAACTCGATCAACTTCTCGACCGGCGCGATGCAATCTATGAGAATCTCCGCGATCTGCGTTTCGAGTATCGCGCGGGAAAATTTTCTGAGAAGGATCACGACGAGATCAAGCAGTCGCTCGAAATCGAGGCCGCCCGAGTGCTGGCTGAAATGGACACGCTGACCGGCGGTGCGCCCACGCCTGCCACGCGTCAGGCAGCGACCCAGAAGGTGCCGCGCGCATGATGAGTCGCTCCTGGCGGCGGCTTCTCCTACTTTCAGCGCTTCCCTGCTTCCTTGCTTCGGTGAGCTTTGCGGGAACCGTGACAGGCACCGTCACGAACGGCACTTCCGGCAAGCCTGCAGCCGGCGTGGACGTGATCCTGATCCAGTTGCAAGGCACGATGCGGCCGGTGGCGCAGACAAAGACCGATGCGAGCGGGCATTACCAGCTCGACCATCCGGCGCTCGGCAACGGGCCGATGCTCGTTCGCGCCGTCTATCGCGGCGTGAACTACCACGAGCCCTCCACGCCGGGCAAAACGACGGTCGACATCGAGGTTTTCGAACCGACGGAGAAGTCAACCGCGTTTTCCGTTACGGCGCGCGCGATTATCCTCGAACCGAGCGGCTCCGATCTCGTTGTCGACGAGGAGTATCTCATCTCGAACAAGACACAGCCACCGGTCGCCTACTACCGACCGGGAGGATCGTTCGAGTTTGCGATTCCAGTAGGCGCGGAACTTGGCGACGTGCAGGTAGTCGGCACCAGCGGTATGCCCGTGAAACAGGCGCCGATCGAAAAGGGCAAAAATCTGGAAGCCGTCGACTATCCTTTCCGCCCGGGCGACAGTAGCGTGCGCCTCTCGTACAAAATCCCCTATCCGGGAAATGCGGCTTCGGTGAAATTCACGTCTCTCTACACGATCAATCGAGTCGCATTCTTCGCGCCTCCGGGAATGCAGGTGACCGGCAATGGGTTCGCGCCCGCGGGGCAGCAACAGGGATTCAACGTCTTCATGCACGACTCCATCGCTGCAAATGCGCTAACGGCAGTTTCGATCTCGGGCACAGGGCCGATGCCGCAGGCGCAGTCGGCCGATGCTGCGGGAGGCGCGGGTGACGAAACAGAGAATCCTTCCGTCAATTCTCGCGCCGATTCGGGCGCGCCGACGCCCGTCGCGAACATCACGACGCTTCCCGCGCGGCTCGATAGCGTGCGCTGGTACGTGATCGGCGGCTTCGCCGCAATTTTCGCGCTGGGTTTGTTCTACATCTGGCGGCAGCCCCAAGTCGCAGTCGCCGCGGCCTCAAGAGAAACGGCGCCGACAGCAACGCCAAAAACGACCGAAACAAGACCCGCAACGTCAGCGCCTCCCGCAAAACCGAAGCAAGCGCCACTGTCGCGCGCAAATAATGGCGGCGCTTCTGCAAGTCTCGACCGCGAGGTTCGCGGCAGCCTCGAAGAGTTGAAGGACGTGCTCTTCCGCCTCGAATTGCGCCGCGAGGCCGGCACGATCAGCGAAGAGGAATACGTAGCCGAGCGCGATCGCGTTCAGCAGGTGCTGCGCGACCTGGTGAAAGGCTAGGCCTTTGTCCAGCACGCTTTCCGCTGCGGCGCGCGCCACCCTTGCGACAGTCGCTCCTGCCAGTCCAAGCCTCGGAGTCACATTCGACCGCGTTGAAAAGCGGTTCGGATCGCTCTTTGCGCTCCGAGGCGTGTCGCTCGACATCGCGCCGGGCGAGTTCGTCGCGCTGCTTGGCCACAACGGCGCGGGCAAGACGACGCTCCTGCGCATCGCCGCGCTGCTCGCCAAACCGACGGGCGGCAAGGTTTCTTTCGGCGGAAGCAACGGCGACGAACCGCCGAAAAATCTCATTGGCATGGTGGGACACAGCACTCTGCTCTATGACGAGCTGACCGCCGTCGAAAATCTCTCGTTTTTCGCCGAAATCTACGGGCTGCGCGACGTGCATGCTCGCGTGGCCGCTTCGCTCGAAACTTGCGGGCTTGCCTTACGCGCAGGCAGCATCGTACGCACGTTCTCGCGCGGAATGCGGCAGCGGCTCGCCATCGCTCGAGCGCTGCTACACGTGCCTCGTCTGCTGCTGCTCGATGAGCCCGCCGCGGGTCTCGATCGTCAGGGTCTTGATTGGCTCACCGCGACGCTCGCCAAGCTGCGCGATTCGGGGGTCACATTCGTCATGAGCACGCACGCGCGCAACGAATCGCTCGATCTCGCCACGCGCGCGGTGGCGCTAGCCGACGGACGCGTCGAACGCGATAGCGGCCGAGGCGGCGATCCGCGACCGCTGCTTGACGCGCTCCGCGCCGAGGAATCGTGATGTCAACCGCGCGCGCCGCCGCGATCCTGCTCGCCAAGGAACTGCGGCTCGAATTTCGCACGCGCGAATTGCTCAACGCGACGATCGTCTTTGCGCTGGTCGTCGTTGTGCTCTTTAGCTTTTCGTTCGATCCCACTTCCGTGGAATCGCGGCGGCTTGGGCCGGGACTGCTCTGGATCGCGTTCTTGTTTGCCGGCTCGCTGATGCTGCATCCGTCGTTCGGGCGCGAGCAGGCGAATCAAACGCTCGACGCGCTGCGCATGGCGCCGATTTCGCCGTTCGCTCTGTTGCTCGGCAAGATGCTCGCGAATTTTCTGTTTCTTTCCGCCGCTGAAGTGATTCTCGTGCCGGTTTTCGCGGTGCTTTACAATGTCTCGATCGCGGGGGTTGCAGGGCGCCTCACGATCGTGCTGGCGTTGGGGACTGCCGGCTTGTGCATTACGGGGACGGTTTTTTCGGCGATTGCGGCGCACGCGCGAATGCGCGAACTGCTGCTCCCGCTGCTGCTGCTGCCGATTCTCGCGCCGTTATTGATCGCCGCGGTCGAAGCGACGGCTTCGCTGCTTGCCGAGAGGCCCGCGCTCGACCGCACCTGGCTCGCATTCCTCGGCGGATTTGATATCGTGTTCCTGACGGCGTCGTGGCTGCTGAGCGATTTTCTCCTCGAGGAATGAACGCCTGATCCGATGAAAAGCCGCATTCCCATCACGCTCTTGATCGCCGCGCTGATGCTTTCCGCAGGCTACGCAGCGCTATTCATCGCGCCGGATGAGCGCACGATGCACGAAATCCAGCGCATCTTTTACTTCCACCTCGGCAGTTGGACCGCTATGTTCACGGCGCTCTCCGTCGCATTCGTTGCGAATGTCGCCTGGCTGTTCACACGCAAGCCGCGATGGGACTGGCTCGGCGTTTCGGCAGTCGAGGTTGGCGTCGTTGCGTGCACGTCCGGTCTCATCACGGGCGTGCTTTGGGGCAAACCGGCTTGGGGAATTTGGTGGACGTGGGACGCGCGGCTCACGACCTGCTTCATCCTTTGGCTGCTCTATATCTCGTATCTGATCCTGCGCGGGCTGATCGACGAACCGCAGCGCCGGGCCACGCTTTCGGCGGTGTTTGGAATTTTCGCGTTTCTCGATGCGCCGCTCGTCTATGCCTCGAACCGTCTGTGGCGGGGACAGCATCCGGGACCGGTGATTATGGGCGGGCCGAACTCGGGGCTCGATCCAACAATGGTGA
>DASPUN010000008.1:0-32192 GCA_035622875.1 Candidatus Acidiferrales bacterium | reverse complement strand
GCTTCAGATGAAGCAGCCGAGCCTGCCTTCGAAGCCCTGCTCGACGCGGCACTTCTCGTAGGCCACGCCTTCTGCCCCCATTTCCACAACCGCTTCACGCTCGCGCTGGGCGTCCCGAGGCGTTTCCCGTAGCCGCAAAGCGAGTTTGAGGCTAGGATACCGACATCGTTACGTTACCTGCGCGCACCAGAGGGGGTTCGCGGCCAATGAGAGGGCGAATCGCAGTTGGCAGCGTCCTTTTGGTTCTTGCACTGGCAACGAGCTGGGTGCCTTCCGCTTTTGCGCAAGCGCAGACTGCAAAGCCAGCCGACTACTCGAACGAAGCTTTCGTGATCGAAAGCCGATCGACGCAGATAACCTACCAGAATGACGGCACGTATTCCGCAACTGCTAAGACGCGTGTGCGAATTCAAACGCAGGCAGGCGTTCAAGGCTTTGGTGTCCTGAGTTTTTCATACGCATCCGCGACGTCAACGATGGAAGTCGTGCACGTGCGTGTGATCAAGCCCGACGGACGCACTATTGAAACGCCGCCCGAAAACGCATTAGAAATGCCGGCCGAAATTACGCGCCAGGCGCCCTTCTACAGCGACCTCAAGGAATTGCAGGTCGCCGTGAAGGGATTAGAAGCGGGCGACATTCTCGAAACGGAAGTCCGGAGCGACATGAAGAAACCCCTGGCTCCGGGCGAGTTTTGGGACAATTTCGATTTTTTGAACGCCGGAATCGTCCTGCAGGAAACGCTGGAGGTTCGACTACCTCGGGACCGCAAAGTGAAGATAAAGAGCGTGAAGGTCCAACCGACGGTAACCGATGACGGAGCGGATCGAATCTACGAGTGGACAACGGCGAACCTGACTCACGCATCGCCCGCGCAGACGGATGATACCGAAGCGCATCTTGCGGACGTGCAACTAACCAGTTTTCAGAGCTGGGACGAATTCGGTGCGTGGGTTCACTCGCTCTTCGGCCCGCGCGCCTCGCCCAGCCCGGAGATCCAAGCCAAGGCCGCTGAGCTGACGCGAGGCGCCATGACGGATGCCGAGAAAATTCAGCGAATCTATCAGTTCGTCGCGACGAAATTCCGCTACATCGGAGTCTCGTTCGGCGTCGGTCGATACCAACCCCATGCCGCCGCCGACATCCTCAGCAATGATTACGGCGACTGCAAGGACAAGCACACGCTGCTGACGTCGCTGCTAGCCGCCGCCGGCACGGCGGCTTATCCCGCGCTCATCAGTTCGCAAGCGAAGCTCGATCCGGATATTCCGTCGCCGGCGCAATTCGACCACGTGATTACCGCCATTCCGCAAGGCAAAGGGTATCTTTTCCTCGACACGACATCCGAAGTGGCGCCTATCGGTTTTTTGACGTCCGACCTGCGCGACAAGCAGGCGCTCGTCGTGAAGGACGACGGTACGACCGAACTGGTCAAGACGCCCGCCGATCCGCCCTCCCCTCCGTTCTTCAATTTCCAGGCAGACGGAACGCTGGACGATTCGGGAACGTTCACGGGCAAGATGCAGATGGCGTTTCGCGGTGACCTCGAGCTCGGCTACCGCCAGGCGCTGCGAGCAGCGGGACAGCCCCAGTGGAACGATGTGATGCAGAAGATCTCCCAAAACCTGGGCTTTGGAGGAACCGTCAGCGAGGTAACCGCAACTCCGCTGGAAGCCACCGACAAGCCATTCGAAATCGGGTATAGCTACAAGCGCGAAAAATACTCGGACTGGGAGAACCGGCAAATTTCGCCGCCGTTTCCTCCGATTTTCATTCCGGACGTTTCCGACGATAAGGACGCGAGTCTGAAGCCGATCGAGCTCGGCTCACCAGCAATGTCTGACTACAAGGCGGCGATCCATTTGTCGCCGAGCTCCGTTCCACAATTGCCTGCGGCAGTGCATCTCAACGAGGACTTCGCGGAGTATACGGCGACGTATTCCTTTTCCGACGGGGTCCTCCATGCCGAGCGGCGGCTCACGACAAAAGTTCATCTAGTCAGAGCGGACCAGCTTTCGGCGTACCGAAAATTCGTCAAGCTCATCGTGGCAGATGTAACGACTTTGATTCCGCTCTCGGGCGGATCAGGGTTGAAACAGGACGTCAGCGGCAATGCCGAGGCGCGGGAGCTCTTCGAACAAGGCCGCCAGTCGTGGGAACTTCACGACCTACCCGCTGCAATCGACTGCTTTCGACGGGCGGTTGACAAGGATCCGAAATTCGCGCGGGGATGGCTCGCGCTCGGCACCCTCCAGGCTGCCGCTGGACAAACGGACAAGGCGATCGAGGAGTTCAGGATTGCTGTCACGCTTGAGCCCGATCAGACTCTTCCCTACCAAGCGCTCACGTCAGTACTGCTCAAGCAGCATCGACCCGAGGACGCGCTCAAAAGCTGGCTGGTTCTGGAGAAGGCCGCTCCGCAAAATCCCGAAGCTCCGGAGCATGCCGGCGCGATCTTGATCAGCTTGAAACGCTACTCCGAGGCAGCGACACAACTCGAAGCGGCCCTTCGCCTCGAACCGGACAAGCCGGAGCTTTTGGTGCAGCTCGGCACGGCATACGCGCGTGCCGGCGACAAGGAGAAGGCGGTCGCGATGCTTTCAAAATCCGCCGAGGCGGACAGTTCTTCGAACAATTTGAACAGTGTGGCGTACGCGCTTGCCGATGAAAATTTGGATCTGAATACTGCGCTCAAATACGCGGAGCAAGCCGTGGGAGACGAGGAGAAGCAGACCGCTACGATCGATCTCGAACACCTCGACCCCTCCAACCTCAAGACACCGTCAGCCTTGGCCGCCTACTGGGATACCTTAGGTTGGGTGCATTTCCGGATAGCCGAATTAGAGCGCGCCGAACAGTACGTCGACGCGGCGTGGCGCATTGGACAGGACCCCATCGTCGGCGACCACCTTGGCCAGATTTACGCAAAGGAAGGAAAAAAAGCGGAGGCGATCTCGGCGTATTCCGTTGCTCTCGCGACCGGCCGGGCACCGGACGATACAAGGGCGCGGCTGGATGCGCTCCACCCGGGGCCCAATGTCGTGGGCGGTCCGACCCAACTGCAGGAGATGCGTACGGCAACGGTCAGGGTGGTTCCGAAGCCGACGCGTCACGCGGCTGTCGAATTCTTCGTTCTTTTTGCGCCGGGACCAAAAGTCGCGGCAGTGAAGTTCCTCAACCCGCAGGACCCCTTTCCCGGCGCCCAGGAGGCAGTGAAGGCCGCAAAGTTCGATCTCTCATTTCCCGACACTGGGCCGGAACAGATTCTGCGCCGAGGATTTCTCGACTGCGAACCTGAAATTACTGATTGCACGATCGCACTGATCCCGGTAGCCGATGTCCGTTCGGTGAACTGAACCGCCGCTGCTGCGCTACCCTTCGGTTCCGTTAGAGACAAGAAGACTTGCGCTTCCACACAAGTCTGATCGGCGGACGCCCGGCTCAGAATGACGCGCCATTGAGCGGTGCTTTTTGTATGATGTGCGCCCAGGAAGGCGCGAGTGAATATTTCAAACAGGAGGGTGGCCGAAATGCGAAAAGGGGTAGGAATTGTGGTGTGCAGCGTTGCGGTGCTATTGCTGTCGGCGGCGGCAACGTCGTCGAAATCGACGCAGAGCAGCTACGCGGACGATCGCGCGGCGATCGAGGACTTGCAGGCGCGCTACATGTTCGCGCTGGATTTCCATGATGCGGACACGTACGTGTCAACATTCACGCCCGATGGCGTGCTCGATTACGGCCCGCAGGTGAAGGGCCGCGACGCGATCAAGAAAGTGATCGCGGATATGGGCAAGCGCGCGGCGGACCAGGCGGCGGCAGCCGAGGCGCCGGACATGTGGCCGTCGGTCGGGCGGCACAACATTTCGAACATCGTGATCAAAATTGACGGCGACCACGCGACCGGCCGCGCCTACTGGTTTCACTACAGCAACAACACGCCGAAGCGCACCGGCCAGCTCGATTCGTTCGGAACGTACGAGGACGAGATGGCGAAGGTCGACGGCAAGTGGTATTTCACCAAGCGCAAAATCTACAACGAGCAGGTGAAGGACTGGATCTACACGGGCGGAAATCCAGCCTGGTAGGAAGCTGATAGCACTTGGGAGCGCGGGCGAGAAAGTCCTCGCGCTGAATTCTTCTAGGCGTTCTTGGCGTTCAACCAACGGAAGAGCAAAAGCGCGCCCAGGCCGCCGACGAATTGCGCGGCGACGAACGCCGGCACATCGGCGGGCCGGATTCCGGCGAACGTGTCGCTGAGACAACGCGCGATCGTGACCGCGGGATTCGCAAACGAAGTCGATGCCGTGAACCAGTACGCGGCGGTGATGTAGGCGCCCACCGCAACCGGTACGATGCCGGCGCGGAACCGGGAGGCTCCCCAGATTACGCATACCAGTCCGAAAGTCGCGACACCCTCGCTGAAGATTTGCGACGCCCCGCTGCGCCCATGCGACGAAAACGAGACGATTCGCAATGCAAACATCAGATGCGCGACGAGCGCTCCCGATATGCCGCCCGCCACTTGACTCGCCGCGTAGTGCGGCACTTCCTTCCAGGGAAGGCCGCCGTCGATCGCTCCCATCAGCGTCACTACAGGATTCAAGTGAGCGCCTGAGATTGGAATGAACGCCGCGATCAGCGCAACGAGTGCCGCGCCTGTGGCCATGGTGTTCGCGAGAAGCGCGAGGGCGGTGTTGCCGCCCGACAAGCGCTCGGCCATGATTCCCGAACCGATCACCGCCGCCACCAGGAACGCGGTGCCGGTAAACTCCGCGGCTGCTCGACGGGTCAGCGAGGATTTCATTCGTGGCCGATGCGGTCGATTTCCTTCTTGAGGGCGAGCTTGTCCAGGCTGGCGAGGGGCAGGCACAGAAATAGACTGATTCGGCGATCGAGGACCGTGTAGGCATCGCGGAACGCCTTTTCGATTTGTTCCGGCGTTCCCACAACGGCTGCGGGATCGGGCACTCCCCAGTGCGCAGTCATCGGTTGGCCGGGCCAGACGGGGCAGGTTTCCCTTGCCGCGTTGTCGCACACGGTGAAGACGAAATCGAGATGCGGCGCGCCCGGCCCGGTAAACTCAGCCCAATCTTTGCTTCGAAAGCCTGTGGTGGGAAGTCGGGCGGTCTCGATCTGGCGAATCGCCGAAGGATGAACTTTGCCTTTGGGATGACTTCCGGCGCTATAGGCGGTAAACGTCGGGAAGCCTTTCCTGTTCATGATGGCTTCGGCCATGATCGAACGCGCGGAATTTCCGGTGCACAGGAAAAGCACGTTGTAATGAGACATCGCTAGTCCCTTCGCGGTTTCACGGCGCGAATGAAGGCGCTGAAGAACTTTCCGTCGACTTGCGGCGCGATGGCGTCCGCGTCGATACCCTGCCCGGATAGAAATTCGCGGGCGTCTTCGGCACGGTAGACGCGCGTCGGCTCGATTTCGATTTGCGCGAATCCGGCGGCGCGGAGCTTTTCGCGGTATTCGCTCTCTTCCAGCGCACCGGCGACGCATCCGACCCACAGCAGGACGTTTCTGCGAATCTCCGCCGGAATCTCGCCGCGCGTCACCACGTCGGAAACTGCAAATCGCCCGCCCGGCCTGAGCACGCGAAACGCTTCCTGCAGGACGCGGGTTTTGTCGGTAGAAAGATTGATCACGCAGTTGGAGATGACCACGTCGACGGAGCTATCCGGCAGCGGAACGCGCTCGATCTCGCCCTTCAGAAATTCGACATTTTCAATGCCCGCCTTGCGCTTGTTTTCATTCGCCAGCGCGAGCATCTCATCGGTCATGTCGAGGCCGTAGGCTTTTCCGGCTGGGCCGACACGCTTTGCGGAGAGCAGGACGTCGATGCCGCCGCCCGAGCCGAGATCGAGGACCGTTTCCCCCGGATTCAGCTTCGCGAGCGCCGTGGGATTGCCGCAGCCGAGCGACGCGAGCAGCGCCTCCTCGGGAATTTCCGCGGCTTGCAAGGCGTCGTAGAGATTCGACGTGATCGGGTCGGCGCAGCCGCTGGTGCTCGCAGGACTGCTCCCGCAGCAGGAACTCCCGCCGACCGCGGCGCGCTGAGCAGCCTGCGCGTACTTTTCTTTTACGACTTCCTTCAAATCGTGGTCGCCCATCGCAATCCTATTTGCACACCTGAATGATCGACTTGGCTTCGAGCGCCTTGTTTCGCGTGCAGCATTCCGCGTAGAGGAACTGCAGGACGTCGCGAAGCGCATCGGTGTTCGCCGTGTAGTGCAAATACGTGCTTTCGCGGCGGACATTCACGAGGCCTTCGGCCTTGAGCTTGTCGAGGTGATGCGAGAGCGTCGAACCGGGGATGTCGAGCTCCTGCTGGATGTCTCCGACAACGAGGCCGTCGGGATGGGCCGAGAGCAACAGGCGCATGATGCGAAGCCGCGCTTCCGTTCCCATGGCGGAGAACATGTCGGCGTACTTGGCGACTTGTTCGTCGAGCTTTTGCGAGGCCGTCAGCATATTTCGATATTTGCAGAAATAGCGTTTCGTGTCAAGACCCGCTTCGACGCTCGCGCGCCGGCCAGACGGGCGCGGGTCACAAAAAAGTTTGTGATATTATCGGCGGGCTTCGGAAGCAGAAAGACCGGCGGCCCAGCCCACCCAAGTCCCTCTCCGTCGAAGCGATCACGCGCGTCCTCAGCCGGCGACGCCAGAGCAGATAGAGATTGCCGCCTACCAACCAACCGTACATCGGATTTGAAGGACCGATCGGCGCGGGGAAAACGACGCTCGCGCAACTGCTGGCGCTGCATCTGGGCGCGACGCTGATTCTCGAGGACGTCGACGGCAACGCGTTTCTCCCCGATTTTTACCGCAACCGCGATCGCTGGGCACTGGCGACGCAGATGGCCTTTCTGATTTCGCGCTACGAGCAGTTGCGGGCGATTCCCGCATGGCGAAGCCGGCCGGTGGTCGCCGATTATACGCACGTGAAGGATCCGATCTTCGCGCGGACGCTGCTGCACGACCGCGAAGTCGAACTCTACGAGCGCGTCAGCGCGGTGCTCGACGGGGGCGTATTTCGTCCGGACCTCACCGTGTATGTGGACGCGCGGGATGACGTGCTGATGGACCGCATCCGGCAGCGCAACCGGCCGTACGAGGCTACGATCGATGCGAAGTATCTCGATGCGTTGCGCGAGGCCTACGCGCAGCATCACAACGAAACCGGCGGGGTGAATATTCTGCGATTCGATACGTCCACGCTCGACCTTTCCTCGGAAGCGCAGCTCAACGCGATGTACAAGAAAATCATGGACACCGCCGTGATGCGCTAGCGCACACATTGGAAGTCGTTCGTCTGTTTTTTCGCGGGGCTGCCCTTCGCCTTCGCTCAGAGTAAAACGCCCCGCGCCTATCTGCCGACAGGCAGGCTTCCACCAAGACCAAAACAAAGAAGACGATGCTGCGCAGGGGTACAATGCGCGCATGCACGACGTAAAGCTGGTTCTCGTCAAAGCGTTCGGCAACCGCGAGGAGGCGGAGCTGGCCAAAGGCGCACTCGAAAGCGCCGGAATCGACGCGATGACGCAATCCGACACCGCCGGACGGATGCGCGAGCATCTCGCGTGGTCGGGCGCGGGATTTCAGGTTTGGGTGCGCGAGGAGGACGCGGCCGCGGCGCGCGAAATTCTCGCGGCGGCCGATTCTCCCGCGAGCGACCAGCCCGCCGACGAGGACGGAGATTCGCCGCACAAGTGGCGAAAATTCACGTGAGCCCCTTGCAGAGATATACGCGCTATTGTGGGATTGAGGTTTTAGCGGGGTGGTCTTTGTCGGGCGGAGGCGGGAGCGGAGCGAGCTCGTCGAACCCGCGTTCTCCGTTCGGGCCAATTTTGCCCGGGCCCGGCTGCAAGTGCGGCGCGTCGACGTTTTCTTCCGCGCACGAATACTCCTGCACTTGGTCGCCCGGCTTGCCGAGCAGCCACGTGCGCTGGTAATGGATCGGCCCGGTGTAAAACTTCGGGTCGATCACGGTGAGCTCGAGATGCAGGTGGCCGAGATCGGGACGCGTCCAGCGCTCGATCACGTGCATCCGGTCGCTGTGCGGGTCGGCATTTTCGTCGGCCCACGTGCGCTCATCCTTGAACGCAATTGAATCGATCACGAGCGTGTCGTCCTCCCACTTGCCGACTTCTTCGCCGAAGAATGACGGGTCGGGATCGTCGCTGTGCTTGCGTCCGTCGGTCGGAATCAGGCGATAGGTCGTGTACCAATAGAGGAACGCGACGTGGTCCGCGCCCTCGAGCAACTGAAACGGCAGCGCGCTGGCGTCATGCCGCGGAATCCCGCCAACGATGCAAAGGCTTTCGGGATCGATCGTGTGCTCGACGTTGTATTGAAGCCCGGCGCGTCCGGCATCGGTGAACGGCAGCTTGTAGCCGGGAAAATCCTTGCCGAGATTTCCGACCGGCCGGTCCTTGGTCGAAGGGACCCAGTAGCCGGAAAGATCGGGGCGGCCCTTGTCGGTGCGCGGCGTGGGACCTTTCGGCAAATCCTCTTCGCGCCGCGAGAATTGCGAGACGGCGGACTGCAGCTCGGCGTTCGATTGGTCTGATTTTGGGGACGCGCTTGCGGCCGGAGCATTTTGAGCGAATGTTTGCGCGGATATGCTTGAAGCGGACGCGAGCGACGCGAGAACGAGCGCTGCCGCGACTACAACGAGCCTCGCGCAAGGTCGGCCTCGCGACGGCCGAGCGAAAGACACGCACTTCCCTTTTGTGCCGGATCGCTGCATGGCGGCGCCGCGCTATGATAGCGCAGCTGCCGTGCAAAGGCGCGGGCGTTGACGCCGCGTGGCGCGTTCAATAGACTCGACGATCCGATCGTATGAGACCCCCAATCGCACTGGTCGTGATGGCAGCCATCCTCACGCTGGCGCAGCCGGCGAGCGCGCACCATTCATTCGCCGCTGAATTCGACGGGACGAAAGTGGTGCGGCTCGTGGGCAAGCTCACGCGGATCGAGTGGACCAATCCGCATTCCTACTTTTACATCGACGTGACCGACGACAACGGCAACGTCACCAACTGGGCCTGCGAAGGCGGCAGCCCGATGGCGCTCACGCGGCGCGGTTGGAAGAAGGGCGACCTGAAGCTAGGCGATACGATCGTTGTCGACGGATATCGCGCGCGGGATGGATCGAATTTCGTCAACGCTCGGCGGGTGACTTTCCCCGATGGGCGTTCGCTCGATGGCGGCGCGCCGCCGCAAACAGGCTCGAGCGAAACCTCCACGCAGAAGTAGCTTCCCGGCATAAAGCCAGCACCTCCAGTGCTTTTCGAAACCCAGGCTGGCGGCGCGTTATCAGTACGGAAGTACTACTCCGGCGCGCCACCTTGGTACTGGAAAAATGTGACTTCTTTTCTACAGAGTGCCCCGGGGCCAGTTGCTAGTCTGAGCTGTCGCAATCTATATATTTACGGACAAAGGCAGACCACTGGATGAACGAAATTTTCGGATTCTCGACCTGGGGAAAGAATTCCGGCGATAACGCGGAAGAGCGACCGAAATTGAACGGACCGCTGCCCGCGAAAAATGACGCCGCGAACGACAACGCCGCATCGCAAGCAGAGAGCGGCGAGACGCCGACCACCGCCGGGCACAGCACCGCTGCGCCGATACAAAATCAGGGTCCCTCCGCCACGGAGCAGAGCAAAAGCGCGGACCGCCGGCGGCGGCGTCGCGCAATGATTTCGGCGCCGATTCGCGTCCGCTCGGTCGACGTCACGCAGAGCGGCCCGGACGAAACTTCCACTACGCTCGACGTCTCGCGCAACGGCGTGCTGTTCGCGAGCTCCATCGATGCGTTCGCGGCGGGGATGGAGGTTGCGGTCACGTTTCCCTACACCAAGGCGCCGCTTACGCCGCAGGCCGAACAGCCGGGCTGCATCGTGCGCGTCAGCAGGATGGCCGACGGGCGGCGGTCGATCGCGATCGCGCTTGGCGTGGGAGTGGGAGAAGATATCGTCGACGCGGCGGGACGAACGCTGGTCTCGAAAAATCCGCTCGCGCCGTGCGACCCGCAAGAGGCCGAGCCGGAAAAGCCGCTGGTGCTGGTTGTCGATTCGGATCCGCTCGTGCGGCAGTCGCTGAAATCGGCCCTTTCGTGCGAAGGATACAAAGTGATCGCGGTGAGTTCCGGCGCTGACGGCCGCGAGGTCCTGAAGATGTTCACGCCGGCGCTGCTGATCGCCGAAATCGAAGGCGAAGATTTGCCCGGCTACGACCTATGCGCGCACTGCAAGACAACGCCGCGCCTGCGGACCATCCCTGTGATGCTGCTGACCAGCTCGGCGTACCCCAGCGACTACGCCAACGCGCATTCGCTTGGCGCGGTCGTCTGCATGGCGAAACCTTACAGGCAGGAGCGGCTCGCGCACGTCGTGCGGCTGCTCGCGCCGACCGAACGAGCCAAGGCGCAGTCGGCGTCGACGCATCAGGCGGACCCGTCGCGGCGTCCGTGGCTGCCGAAGAAGTCGGCCGCTGCGGCCGCGAGCCAGTCGACGTATCCTCCTCGCCGCTGGCGGCTCTAAACTCCGCTGACATTCTGAAGAGTTCGAATCGCGAAATTCTTTGGCAGCCACGGCCATCACGTTCTTCGGCGCGCCGGGGACCTGCCACGACCGCGATCTCCCGAATCAGCAACTGTGGAGTGCGGCGGCTTGCCGCCGCTGTTTGCCGCCCGGGCTTGCCCGGACGTGCTCCCCGCATCGCCCTCGTGGAGAGAGGTTCTCGACTGGAGACCACCCGCGTCGTGAGTCTTGGGCGCTTCGCGAAATCACGGTTCGCCGAACGCGCAGGCCTGGACTGAGCGGCGGCAAGCCGCCGCACTCCACATAAGCCTTCGCCGACGATCGATCGTGCCTATGCATCTCGTCGTGCCAAGAAACGTCGCCGGGCACGATGTATCGTAACCCTACGACGGCGTTGCCCGGGCTGGCCGGGAGGACAGGGTAACTCCGAGAGTGCAGATTGTTGCGCGCGAGCGCTCTTACAGCGCGGCGCCCCGCTAAAATGGAGACATGAAATGCCCGAAATGCAACGCCGAGGCGCGCGACATCGCGCGATTCTGTCCCCGCTGCCACGCCACGCTGCGCTACACCTGCCCGTCGTGCAAGCATGAACAGCGGCAGGGCGGCACGTGCGAAAAGTGCGGCGTCGATTTTCTGAAATATGTCGGCGCGGTCGTTTCGGCGAATAGGGCCGAAGCCGACACCGTTCACGAGCGGCTCGAGCAGCGCTCAAACCTCCTGAAGAACATCCTGTTGATGCCCTTCAACTTTGGAATTCCCCTGCTGCGGCAACTGTTTCACGGCACGCGGCGCGCGACCTGATCGGCGCGAGCGACGCGGCGCGCTGCGGCGTTTCGATTTCCTGTCCTCGGATTGCGGCCGGGCGTTGCGCGCCTGAAAGTAGCGCGAAGGCGGAAAAAGTCCCGCGCGAGAAAATTCCGCGCCGAGCGCGCGCTTAATTTCGCGATACCAGTAGTCGAATGTGCCCTCCGACACTCCCACGATTTGCACGGACTTGCGATAATCGGCGCCGCCTACGAAATAGGCGTTGAACAGCTTGAGGCGCCCGCGCCAATCCGGCCGCCGCAGCGCCGCGCGGCCGATGCGTTCGAAATCGGCGAGATATTCACAGGCGCGCGCGCGGTCGGGACGCCACTGATAGCCGTCGAGCGGCGAATCGAAATCGACCGAGCGAATCGCGCCGGTCGTATCGGCGAGCCAGTCGCGCAGGCGCCGGTAGCGCGCGTAACATGCGTCGAAAATTTCTCGCGATGTCATCGAGGGGATTAGTTGCCTTCGGGCAGCTTCGCGGGATCGATTACAAACGCGGTGATGTCGAGCAGGTCGGCCGGGCGGGTGAGCTTGTCTTCGACAACTTCGATGCACGCGCGAAAACATTCGTGCCAGCCGACCAGGTACCCGCGCGAATACTCGTCGGCGAGGCGCTGACGCTCCCGATGGATTCGCTGCATCTCGAAAACCTGCGAGCGTTCGATCGGCGGCGCGTCCCACGCCAAGCACACGCGATGCGAAAATTCGCGCACCGCGCGCAGCAGCCAGTGGAGCGGCGGAGGCAAATAGACCGCCACGCGACGGCGCGGCTCGTACCACGCGAATCTCCATCCGCGCGGGATCACTCCGCCGTGGGTCACTTCCCTGCGAATTTTCGGCAACCAAATCATGGGCGTCGTACCTCGGGGCCGGTGCCAACGGCGAGTTCGCGCCGCACGGCCTCTTCGCGCTCGGCGCGAAGCAATTGGCGCAAAAGACGCGCGTCGAGCACAGCGCCGGGGCGTTCTTGATGGTCGTAGCCGGGCCGTGCGGGCCCGACTGGCGAGAGGTTTTTTCTCTCTACTAGGGAGGAAGGGTTTTCGGCTTGCTCGGCAGAGAGATTTCCACAGGTCGACGAGGTTTTGTGGAAATCTTGGTTCAGCTCGCTCGCCGCATTTCTTTCTTGTGATAGAGCTATCGATGAACTGCGTATCGGCTCGTCAATTTGCAGATTTGACGAGGGATAAGCGCGATCGCCTGCGCAATTCTGCGGGAGGCTGGCCGCACCTTTGCGGAGCCCGTCCGCAATCTTGCGAGCACCCTGTGGAAATTTCTTTGCTTTGGTAATCGAGATGATCACGCCGCCCGGTACCGCCTCCGTCTGGATGTAGCCCGCCCGGCGCAGGATCTGCATCCAGCGCTCGAGCGTCCGGGCATTGAAGCCGGTTTCCTCCTCGATCTCGCGATAGCTGACCGGCGCCCCTCCGAGCACCCATCCGACCGAACCCTGCTGGTGCGTCTGCCGGAGCACGAGCCAACCGTAGAGCCAGACCGCCGCGCCCATGCGCTCGTAGTGGCGCGCCTCGAACAACACCCCGCGCAGGCCCGTGTTGTAGTCCTTGCCTCTCATCGTTCAGCAACTACCTCAGCTTCTGGCTCAGCACTCGCCGCAGTACGGAACCCGTATTGGCACGTAGCCGCCGCGCGCGCTATCACAGATTCGAAGGCGCGAAACTACGTAAACCGGCGGTAGCTTTCCGCAAAGTCCGCAGACAGGGCGTCCGTAGTCGTCGGTGAAGGGACGCCGCTCGCGCAGCGCATCCCGCAGCTTGCGTGCGTAGTAGGCGTGCTCGCGCGTCGCGCGTTCCCGCAGACGATGTCGCGGATCGGCGCGCCAGGCGCGCATGTACTCGCGATTGTACGCACGACGCCGTGCGGCGATTGCGAGGCCGCGATTGCGACGGAGCGCATCGGAATCCGGAGAGTCGCTCGTCACGAGTTCTAGTCTCATCGATCGCCGCCCTCGCCACCCGTATCGGTATGGCCGCCCGCTCGCCGAGGTTGTGCGGCACGAAGCGCCGCACGCAGTACTGCTACTCAGGTACCATTGCTTCCATTCACCTCTTTGCTATCTTCCTTTCGGCCTTCCTCCCGCTCTTAGGGGGTCAGAACATTGGAGGAATTCATGGGACCCGCCTACCCGTCCCTCGACTACGTGATGATGTGTTCGGAACCTGCCGCCGAATCGTTCGAGCTTTCGCGGCTGAACCGCGCGTCGAATCTCCGAAAAGAAATGCGCGAATTGGTCGATGAGTGGATCGACTGCGAAGTCGAAGCCCGGGTTGCGCGCTGGAAACGAGAGTCGTCGCGCGCGGAGATTGCGGTTGTCGAAACACAAACCGAACGCCCGGGCGACGCGCTGCCGCAGCAGTTGGCGCTGCCGCTTTTGTTCTCGAGCGCATCCGCACAAGGGCCGCGAAGCGTTGAGACCTCAGCGCTACTGCAGCCAGCGTCCTCGGCGTGCGAGGCGAGCGCGCGACTAGTTTCAGCTGCAACAAAACCGCCGCGAGATTGCCCAACACGTTCACTTGCTCTCGCCCCAGATACTCCATGCGCGCTGCCCATCGCGAGTTGCACGGCGACGCGTGCGCTCCGTTCTGCGTCGCACGTCGATGAAGTGCGCCGCGCTCACAACACACTTGTGAGTTTTGTGCGCCGCCGGCCGCAGGATTCCTTCGTGCAAAACCCGGTGACTGCGATGCTTCTGTCATCGCTGCGATCTCGTCCTCGCGAAGACGCACAGGTTCCGTGCACGCAAGCGAGCGACCGGCTCGATCGCGCGGCGCACTCAACTTCACACGCGCGCGAAATCTCGCGTAATCCCGCGCCGGGGCATTCGCGGATGTGGCCGCCCGCCGGCCACGCGGCGGCTCCGCACTTTGCAGTACCCCCCGCTTGCACCGCCCGAGAGTGTTCGGGCGACTAAACGCGCGGTCGACGTTTTGCGTTGGCGTGTCGCCGATGGGTACGCGTGCCGCGACGCAGCTGTTTCGCGTCGACATTTTCCTTGCTAGCATCGCGCGTTGCTCCGAGGTCGCTCTGAACGCCTTCTTTCGCTGCTTTGCCTCTGCCATTGAGCCGCTCCGTACCGCTTGCTGCCTTCGAGCGATCTCCGCGCAGCGCCTCATGTGTTGCTCCAACTTCATTGGTGTTTGTTCGCGCGACGATCTCGATTCACTCATGTTTCTCGCCGTGCTGCGCGTTGCCCCTGCGCCAACTATTTTCAGATTCGACCTTCCCTAGCGGCATCCCGCCGGTGCTTTCGCCTCGTCGTGTGCTACTTGCATTCAGTGATGCGTTCACATCATCAACCGCCTCGCCGCGCTTTGCTTCTGTGCGAATCCCTGTGTCGAATCTGATGTTTCCGAATCTGGCCCTGCTGATGCCTTCTCCTCGTTCGACGCTTTCTCACCGATCTGCGCGTTGCTCAGCACTGCCTTTTCGCCACGCCGCAATTTGTCGCGGATTCCCGTCACGCTCACGGAGTGCTCGCCGCTTTCCTTGCGCACGACTTTTTGCGGTTTCGTTCCTCGCCTCGCTCGGCCCGTTCCAACAAGCACCGCAATTTGGTTCCCGAGCCTGTAATCGCCTTCTTTCCTGATTCGTCAGCTTTCGATTGCCCCGTCGCCTCTTTCGGCGCCCGCCAAATTCGCCGCTCTTGGCACGTCCTGCAGCCGTCGTCGCCCCTCGCCTCTGCCTCTTTCATACATAAACTATGTATTCGCTGCGTGATTTGCTAGTGGCGGTGTGGGAGCCGGCGACCCGTCGAATGTGCGAAGGCTCCAGGAGTGCGAGGTTTGAGGGAGGACACTACAGGCCGGCGTTGATCGCCGAAAAGTCGGCAGGCAATTCTACGATTGGACTGCGAATCAAGATCTTAAGAGTTGCAGTGGAGCGATGATTGCAGTGCAGTGCAGCGCAGTTGAACCCTGTTCGTTTCGATTACGTTCAGATCGAATCAATTGTGTTGCGTTCGATTCGGCTCAACTAGAGGATGGACTTCTTCTGATGCCGCGGCGGCGTGGCCGGTCGCGAGGATCGTCCCATGGCCCAGCTGAGGCTGAAAGATGCTCGCTAGCGTTCGATTACGAAGACTCACGATTGCATCGTTCAATCGATTGACTCGCAGCGACGATCGTTATTCGCTGCGGAATTGCTGTCTGGTCTGCGTCGAATCGTCCGACCTTGAACGCCCATACCTTGGGGCGTCCATGAGGTAGTAGTTGAATGTCCCACCAGAAAGGGACACTTTGGCTCGGAAGTCAAACCTTCGCCTTTCTGGGCAGAGATATGTTCCGTGACACAGCAGCCAGGTTGGAAAACATTATGTTTACCGATCGCCGCCAAATGGACAGCACCGCCGTCGATGTGGGCGTCGGACGAAACGGCCATCGTAGATTGCAGGATCAAGAAAGATCGCGAATTAGCACCTTTGGTGGTTTGAAGACGAAACCTTGGCACTGAGCTTTATTCGCCGAGCAGGGTCAATCCTCTCCGGGCAAAATTGTCAGATCGCAAATGCGACACGCGTTCGACGTGTTAGGAGGCAGGCTTGCGAGGGGGCCAGGCCTCTAGGAGCTGTTCTTTGCGGTAAATGAGAGCGTTGATGTCGTAGGGCGCCAGTTCGAGATTGTGGCCATGCGTGATCGCATCCGTGGGACAGGCTTCAACGCAGTAGCCGCAGAAGATGCAGCGTGAGTAGTCGATGTTGTAGACCGAGGCATAGCGCTCGCCGGCAGAGATACGCTTCGCGTCGGTGTTTTCTGCAGCTTCGATATAAATGCAATTGGCAGGGCAAGCAGCAGCGCAAAGGAAACAACCGACGCATTTCTCGAGGCCATTTTCATCGCGCTGTAGGATGTGAATGCCCCGATATCGTGGCTGGACGCTGGGAGGGACGACCGGGAAATTCTCAGTCGTCGTCTTCTGGAACATCGTGCGAAAAGTGACGCTGAAACCCTTCACCAGTGTTACGAACGTCTCGCCGACTTCTTTGACGATCGATGGCATCGACCCTCACTTTACCAAATTTTCTGCATTTCCGAGCGCGCCTTTTCGGGGTTTGGCGTTAGGAGATTTTCATTCTCCCGGAGGGGCGACCGGCGCGGGCTCGACGACTTTGCCCTTGCCGGTCATGGCAGCAAGGATTTGGCGGCCGTGAAAGCGGCCGTTTTCGATGAAAATCTCCGAAGTTAGCTTGCCGCCGACAACAACGCCAGCGACGTAGACGCCGGGCACGTTCGTCTCAAGCGTTTCGGGATTCACTTTCGGCCGGCACGTTTCAGGATCGAGCTGAATTCCCTGCTGCTCGAGAAATTCGAAATCGGGGTGATAGCCTGTCATCGCAAAAACGTGAGCTGCAGGAATTGCCTTCTCGCCGCTGCCATTTTTCACCCACACGCAGCCCGGTTCGATGCGCGTAACGTGAGTGGAAAACATCGCTTGAACCTCGCCCGCGCGAATGCGGTTTTCGATATCCGGCTTCACCCAGTATTTGAGATTTTTCCCCATTTCGGCGTGGCGATGAATGAGAGTCACGCGTGCGCCGCCACGGAAAAGTTCGAGCGCAGCTTCGGCGGCTGAATTCTTTCCGCCGATGACGACGACATTCTGATTCCAGTACGGGTGCGGCTCGGTGAAATAGTGTGAGACGTGCGGTAAATCCTCTCCGGGGACACCGAGAGGATTCGGCAAGTCGTAGTAGCCGGTTGCGATGATGACTTTGCGGCCCCGGTATTGGTGTCGCGCGCCGCTCTCTTCGTGAGTTTCGACGACGAAAGCACCGTCACTGCCGCGAATCTGCGCGACGCGCTGATAGAGCTGGGTCTCGATCCCGTAGTGCTCGACGGCGCGGCGATAATATTTAAGGGCCTCAGCGCGCGTGGGCTTGCCACCGACGGTGGTCATTGGCAGATCGCCGATTTCCATGCGCTCAGGCGTGGTGAAAAAGAGCATGTTGATGGGATAGTGCAGCAGCGAATTGCAGAGGGCGCCCTTGTCGACGACGAAAGGATGCAGGCCAGCGCGCTTGGCTTCGATGGCGCAGGCGAGGCCGGTCGGGCCGGCACCAATGCAGACGACGTCGAAGGGTCCGTGACCGGTTGGCATTAGTTGGGGGCTCGCGCTCACAGCAGAAACCTCGAAGCCCCGGAATTTTGGCGATTAGAGGACAGCTCCGACCTTTGTTTCCAATCAGATAGAAGGGGTTCTACCAGCGGAATTTGGCGATTAGCGCACAAGATTGACCCACACCAGCGGGTCACGAGTCCGATCAGGCCGACCCCGGGCTGCCTCTCGCGCCTTTTCAATTCGCTCCTCTTCATCATCAGCCTCTTCTCCCAAGGTCCCCTTACCGGGGACCTGGGAGCCCTTTCTTGAAGCTAGCGAAGAGGCGAGGCAAATTGCAAGCGGTTGTTGGTGTAAGGAGTGGAGTGAAGATCGGTTGCTACGGCAGCTGGGCGATTTTCCCTCCCGGCGCAGAGACCATCAGCTGGACAAGCTGCTCAGTGATTTTGGGCTCGAGGCCTTCGGTGTGACCTTTGCCGAGCCGAATTACGTCGGCGACCACTCGTCCGTCCTTGCAATTGGGGTACACCATGACCTCAGCGGTGCCGGGCTTCGGCAGATGTCCCCAGGCATCGGAACCGGGATTCTGTCGCGTTGGATCGTAGACGTAGCCCGCCTTCGCATCCCCAACATCAGCTTGGCGAACTCGAGCGCCACAACCGAATTTGGCCGCCCACGTCGAAGCGTCGGGCAACGGCTGATCTCCGAGTTCGTGCTCGCCGGTCTCGAAAACAAATGAAAAGTCCGCAGCGGGAGGATCGCGCAGCGGGGCCATCGCGGCGGCGAGAGTGGCAGCGGTTGGAGGAGGCGGGGTGCCTGGTGCGGGGGTCGAAGCGCCGGCGGGGCGTGCGGCGTTGAAAAAGCTAGCAGGAATCGGCGGAGTCGGCCCGAGGCGGCCACCGGAAAGGCTAAGCCAGCCGTCGACGCGGGCGGCGAAAAAGTCCGTGCGCACAAGACGGTTCGAAGTCATGCCGCCTTGCGAATGACCGGCGAGCCAAAACGCGCGGATGTTCTGCTTGCCGATCTGGTCGACGACGAAGTTGACGATGTTTTGCAGATATTCGTCGTCGGCCGTGGACCAAACGTGCGTCGGCGAATTCGGCGTGGCGACAACGAGCCGGTACTTATCGACGTAATCGAGGAGCGGGAAGTAGTGGCGCTGCCAGTTGCCGTAGGAGCCAGCGCCATGAATGCTGAGAATGAAGGTGACTTTCTCGCCCGGCTTCAGGTCGCAGGGATAGTCGAGGAAGTAGGTGCGGCGAGTTTTCATTTCGACGACGGGACCCTGATTGATTTCACGGTCGGCACTGCAATCGGTATCTGGGCAATGCAGGACCGGAGGTGAAGCGCAAGGCGCGCCTGAAATTTGAACGAACTGCTGCTGGGCGCGAGCGTAGCCCACAAAGGCTGCGATGGCGAAGGCCGCAACGAACAACCTCACGAAAGTTTGCCGAAGACCGAGACCATTTTGGATGAGCATGTCGATTCCCTCCCCCGAATGCGACGCATCTTACAACGAAAGATCAGAAAGTGATAGCGACTAACATAAGGGAGTGACAAACGACATCGCGAGCGGAAGGCAGATGAGTGGCGGACACCTGCGGTGATTTTGGAAACGTCTCCCGGCGGGCGTGAGGAATCCGCCTCGCGGGCGCGATTGTCACAAAAGCAACAGCAGATCCCTCGCCGCAATCCGCCCAAGGCGCGGCTTGGCTCGGGATGACAACCATCACGCGACGGGCAGGAGCGCGTTGGCGAGTTCTGCGGCGAAAGCTTCGAGTTCGGCCGTGCGCTCGGGCGTTGCCTTGATCTTTTCGTTCTTGCGAACAAACCAGTGACCGTCGGACTGAATCATGCGCGCGCTTGGCAGGCCGCCGACGAGATAGGTGGGCTCGCCGTACATCTTGAAGCCAGTGGAGCCATCAGCCGTGAGCAGCGCGCCGCAGTGTCCCTTGCGGACGCCGACGAGATTTTCGTACATCGGGAATGCGACGATCTCGAAGCCGCGCGAGCGTAGCTGGTTGAGAAAGTTCGCCTGTTGAGGCGTCAGGTCCATCACCAAACAAGCATAGCAAGAGGAAGTGACTGGTGGCGAGTGGCTCGTGGCGAGTGAAAATCTTCGGAAGCGAGACGCACGTAGCTGGACGACACCGGGAACTTGCGCGCTTCCTTCTCTAAACCGGCGCGACACTCTGAAACCTTCCGCGATGCGGGGCTTGCATTTTAGCGGTTCTACGTCTATGAGATCATCTCAATCGGTCCCTGTGTCCCAAATCGCGCAGCCAGGAGACGTTCATGAAGCGGTCGAGTTTGATTGTGGTGGCGGTGGTTCTTTGCGGCGCGCTCGGCCATGCCGTGGCGTCGGCGCCGGGTGGCGCCGACCCGAAACCACAATATAGCGGCGACAAACTGGTGCGGCCGGAGGGGTACCGTGAATGGATCTATCTCTCGTCCGGCCTGGGCATGAACTACAACCCGGCGGCCGGCGGAGGGGAGATGTTCACGAACGTATTCGTCCCGCTGTGGGCGTACCGGCAGTTCGTGGCGAGCGGCAAGTGGCCGGAAAAGACGATTTTCGTTCTCGAAGAGCGTGCGTCTCAAACAAAAGGCTCGATCAACAAGACCGGGCACTTCCAGACCGATCTCGCGGGACTGGCCGTGGAAGTGAAAGACACGGCAAAGTTCCCTGCCGACACTTGGGCGTACTTTGGTTTCGGCCCCGACACCAAGACAGCCGACGCGAATCCCAAGCAGAACTGCTGGCAGTGCCACGACGGCCACGCGGCTGTGGAACACTCGTTCGTGCAGTTCTATCCCACGCTGAAGCCGATCGCGCAGAAATTCGGGACGTATCGGAAAGAAGCGGAGAACGTGACACCGTAAGGACGATCCTAATCACGAGCAACCGAGTACAAACCCCCGCGGCGCCGGCCGAGAAAGCATTAAGTATCCTTTGGAGAGATCCTTCGTCGGCCTTGCCGAGACAGGCCACGCCCTCCCCAGGATGACGATCCTGACCGGATCGTCAGGCGGCTGAAGACGAGAGTGAGCCGGATTCGAGGCGGCGCAGGACGGCGCGCAAAGCGGCGGCAAGCTCCTCTTCGCTGACGTGGCTCTTGCGGAATTGCAGGCGCACGGAGAAAGCGCCGTCGTCCGACTGAAAATTGAAAATGAATGGCTGAGGCCGAGGCGCGGATTCGGTTTCGTCCTTGCGTGCGCGGCGGGCTTCATCGCGCGTCAAACCACCCTGCGCAATGCGGTGCACCATTTCGTGCATCTTCTTTTCGTTGGGCTGCCGCGCAACCTGAAGGAGCAGGGATTTTGTGACGATGCCGCCTTCGAGGCAAGCGCGGCGGACTTCATCCGGAATCACACGCAGCGACATCGTTTCGGTGACAGACGAGCGGGCACGGCCAATTTTCTTCGCGATATCGTCGTGCGTGTAATCGAACTGGTCGGCCAGGCGCTGGAGGCCGTCCGCCTCTTCGAACGGCGTCAAATCCTTGCGCTGAAGGTTTTCGATGAGCGCGAGTTCGAGCGTTTCGGCGTCGTCCGCGATTTTTTCGATGCACGGGAGTTCGCGAAGACCCGCGGCTTGCGACGCGTGGTACCGGCGCTCGCCGGAGATGATGTAGTACATGTCTTCGCGCGGCACGTAGCGCACGAGCAGCGGCTCGAGCACGCCCTTCTCCCGGATTGAATCCGCCAGCTCGCGTACGTCGCCGATGTGCTTGCGCGGCTGATCCGGATTCGGCCGAATCTTGTCGATCGGGATCATCCGGCCGACCGACGCGCCGCTGAAACTGGTCAGCGTCTCGACGTAATGCGCGTCATGCCGCATCTTGAGAGTGACGGGCAACCCGATCCTCTTCGACACGTTGTAATACCTCCTGGGCAAGCTTCTTGTATTCCTCAGCGCCGGAAGATTTCGGCGCGTACGTAAAAACCGTTTCTTTATAGGCCGGACTCTCTTCGAGCCGGACATTCTTGCTGATGCGGGTCTTAAAAAGCGCGTTGCCGAACGTGGCGCGGATCTGTTCGTGCGTGTCGCGGGAGATGTTGGTGCGCTTGTCGAAGAGCGTGATCACGACGCCGAGAACTTTCAAATCCGGGTTGGGACGAGAGCGAATGCGCGCGTAGGTCTCGAGCAGATCATCCGTGCCCTCGATCGCAAAATAGGCGGCCTGAATCGGGACGAGCAGATGCGTCGAGGCGACGAGAGCGTTGACCGTCAGGATGCCGAGCGCGGGCGGCGTGTCGAGCACAACGTAGTCGTACTCTTTCAGAACGGACGCGAGCGCGTCTTTCAATTTGTAGGGCGCGTCGAATTGGCCTGCGAGCTGCTGTTCGAGCCGCGCGAGAGCGAGCCGTGCCGGAGCAACGAATAAATTGGCGTCCTTTGTGGGACGGATGATCTTGGAAATCTCGGCGGGATGGTCGGCGAAGATGTCGTAGGTTGTGAGCTGCAATTCGTCGGCGGAATAAAAGGCGATCGAAGCGTTCGCCTGAGGGTCGAGATCGATGAGAAGCGTTCGTTTCCTTTTCAGAGCGAGAGCGGCGGCGAGATTGATGGCTGTGGTGGTCTTTCCGACGCCACCTTTTTGATTGGCAACCGCAAGGACGCAGGTCAAACCGAAGCCCCTCACTCCCCGTTGGCAACCCCAAGACTACATATAGCCGTGGGTTGCCCCTTCGCCACAATGAGTAGGCCCAAATGTATCTATTTCGACGGGCTTAACGCAAGAGAAATCTGGATGGCGGCCGACGCTGCCTCATGGTTACTTTCTGAACGGCAAGCCGAGCGGCCCTTGAGGACAACAAACAGCGATTGTATGTTAGTTCGCTTCTATTTCGAGATCACTGGAGATCTGACTCAATGGCATCTTCCAGCGCACCGACCAACGCGCGCTGTTCCCTTCCCGCGATGATATGGCGAGTCGTGCGCGTGGTGGTGATCAACTTCCTCGTGTTCGCGGTATTGGCGGAGGTCGTATCGATCATTCTCGGCATCGCCGAAGCTAGCCGTCGAGCCGCCCGAGCTATCACCTGACCTGCAATTTTCCTGCCGTGCGACGGGCACTGGTCGGCGAAGGGCAACGAGGTGGCGGCGCAAATCCTCGAGCCGTGGCTCGGCGAGAAGAAGTGAGTCGGCAGCGCTACGGAGCTGATTCAGGTCGCACGCTGTCTTTGAAACGTATCATTACGAAATGACCGGTCGCGTCGGGCCCTGCTTTGAGAGTTGCCTTGGAATCCGCCAACAGCCAGAGCAGACCTGCTTGCGGCACCATCCGCGAATCGCCGCCACCTGTTACGTCGCTGATACCGTTCATCGCACCCACGAGCGTGCTCACCCGGGCGTCGGCGGGGCTGATGGTCGATCCAGGGGCGATTTCCCAATCTTCGACGGCGATTCCATCGGTCTCGAAAAGTGTGTAGTGCACAGGAAATGTCGTTGAGCTAGCGGCAGGTTTGTCGCAATCGTTCAGCGGCTGGCCGCGGAGCACCTCCGCGCATCGATTGCGGACCGTGCCTTGGGGTCGCAGCAATTCGATCGCGATGTTTCGAAGCGTGATGTCGCTGGTGTTAGTCACGGTGTGCGAAAAGCCGCCGACGGCGTAGCTCACGTGCGGACCGGCAGGCAGGCTGTGGCCATTGGTCGAGGGCGGCGTTAGATCAGCAAGAGAAGGCGGCGGGAAACTAAGGTACGGCAGATCGTGGCGATGATAAAGCGTTGATTCGTGCGGCGGAATTTCGACGTAAACGACCTTGACGTATGCATTTTCGAATACGACATGGTGGTGGTGCTCCTGCTCCATCGTGATGGGAGCCGGTTCAGATCCCAATGTGCTTTGCGGAGTTTGCGCAGAAGCGACTAAAACAGCGAGCAGAATGGGCGCGATAGAAAGGAGCAAGTGGCGCACGGCTCGGTGACGCGGCATGCGTAAGTCTACATCTTGTAGCGGCCGAGATCCTCGTCGCTCAAATTCTCAAGCCACTTGCGCAGCTCGTCGCTCGAATTCTTGTCCGTAACGCCGGTCGACATCTTCGAACTTTTGAGCACCTGATCTTCCACGAAAATCGGGCAGTCGAGCCGGAGCGCCAGTGCCAGCGCGTCGCTCGGGCGGGAATCCATCGAGATCGTTTCGCCGTCGCGCTCCATCCAGATCAGGGCGTAAAACGTGTCCTCGCGCAAATCGGAAACGACAACTTTCTGGACGCGAACGTTGAGCCCATTGAGGACATTCTTCAGCAGATCGTGCGTCATCGGGCGGGGCGTCTGAACTTTTTCGATTTCGAGCGCGATCGCATTAGCCTCGTACACGCCGACCCAGATGGGCAGAACGCCGTTGCCCTGGGTCTCCTTGAGGACTACCACAGGCATGTTGGTAACAGGATCCATCATCAAACCGCGAATCTTGACTTCGAGTTCCATGATGGCCTCCCATTGACAGCGGGTCCCACAGCAGCTACCGCAAACGCCTGAAGGAATCAGCTCGCTGCAATCACGACTGAACAACGTGCTCGCCGATGAGACTGTGCGGCGCGGCGCGCGTGACTCTCACTTGAATGTATTCTCCCAGAAGATTTTCGCTCGGCGAAGTGAAATTTACCATCCGGTTGCTCGTGGAGCGCCCCGTCCATTGCGCCCGGGAGGCGTTGTGCCCGTCGACGAGCACCTCAAACGTCTCGCCAACCAGCTTCTCGTTGCGAGCCAGCTGAATCTGGCGCTGGCGCTCCTGAAGGATCGCAAGGCGCCGGGATTTTTCGGCTTCTGGAATCGCATCGGGCATCGTGGCAGCAGTGGTATTGGGCCGCGGCGAGTAGATGAAAGAGAAAATTCCGTCGTATCCGACCGATTCAAGAAGCGTGATCGTGTCCTCGAAATCGCGGTCGGTTTCACCCGGGAAGCCGACGATGATGTCGCTCGTCACGCTGATCGGACGCCGCGCGCTGCGGATCCATGAAATCTTTTCCAAATACTCTTCGCGCGTGTAGGTACGGCGCATTTCGCGCAGCACACGAGTGGAGCCCGACTGCACCGGAAGATGAATGTGGTCACACAGCGCTGCCGTGGAATCAATTGCCTCGACGATCTCGCGATGAAAATCGTTGGGATGCGATGTGGTGAACCGAACGCGCCGAATTCCTTCGATCGACGCGATTTCGCGCAACAATTCGACGAAGCTGAGCGCACGCGGCGACGGGTCTCGATAGGAGTTCACCGTCTGCCCGAGCAACTGAATTTCGGTGTAGCCGGCGTCAGCGAGTCGGCGCGCCTCGGCCAAGACAGAATGGCTGGGGCGGCTGCGCTCCGGCCCGCGAGTGTGCGGCACGACGCAGTACGAGCAGGCGTAATCGCAGCCCTCGATGATCGTGATGTAGGCGCGGATCGGATTGTCGCGGCGCGTGATTTCCGTCTCGAACGTTTCGTCCACGTCGAGGTCGAGCCCCATCACGCGGCGACCGCCTGACTCGAGCTCTGCGACGAGCTCGGGGAGCTTCCGATAGCTCGCCGAGCCGCAAACGAGACTGACCCACGGCGCGCGCTCGAAAATTTCCTCGCCTTCCTGCTGGGCGACGCAGCCAAGCACGCCGATGATCTTGTGCTTGACGCCGCGCCACTCACCGAGACGCGAGAAAACCTTCTGCGCGGCTTTCTCACGGATGCTGCAGGTGTTGTAGAGCATCAGCTCCGCGTCGGCAGCGCTGGACGCCGCACGATAGCCTCGCGCAAGCAGTACGCCCGCGACTTTTTCGGAATCGTGGACATTCATCTGGCAGCCAAACGTCTCGATGAAGAAACTCTTCCCTGCTCCTGCAGAAGGCGCGCGCGCGGCGACGGGCTGCAGCTCGCGCGGGAGCGGTTCAGGCGTCGTTTCGAGCGGTCGCGTGACCGATTCGATGTCGATGTCGAACAATCTTGCCATGGCGTGTTTCGAGTCTAGCACAAGCCCATCAGGCTGGCCGCAACGCGCGGTTACGAGATTCGTTTTCCAGAGAATACGAGGACAGGTGAACCGTCGGCGACGAAGGCAGAGTCCGGCGGGCGGCGGATGATTGCGCCAAGCTCTGGACCGTAGAGCGCATCGGCGTCGCCATGGAAGCCTGCGTTCCCGGAAGCCCACACGCGCCAAGGCACGTGCGACACGTGATATTCCAGGGCACCACGGCCGCGCGTCGCGGAGTATCCCCAATAGTGCTCGGTGATGAATTGTTCGAGGCTGCCTTCGCGCGCAGGAGCAGGGTAGCCCGAAAGCTGGGCTTCGATTCCGCACCACTGGCCGTCGAGCCGCCACTCGTAGCGCACGACGCCATTGCTCCCGGCGGCCTTAATCGAGTGGCGCATGGGAAACGCGCTGTACTTCTCTCCGTAAACAAGGCGTGCAACCAGCGCGATCGCGGCGCGGGGGACAATCTCGCGAATGAACACTACGCCGCGGCGAACATCGCCGCCGATCTCGCGCCGAACGTAGAAACGCAGATTGACCTCGTCGAAGTTCGCGTGGAACGGAATCGACACCGCTCCAAACAGTTTGGTGCGAAGGAAGCGAAATCCCACGAGGCTGATGAACGTGCGGCGTTCGAAGGAATCCAATTCCGTGCCTGCGGGCACGTAGCGTTGCAACAGAGAAGGCGCAACTTCGTAGTTCAGCATCACGAGGTTGCGCCATTCGGCGGACAGAAAGACGCGCTCGCCGGGCCGAGGCGACGAGTCGTCTGGCATAAAGGATTCCTTAGCGGGGCTGCACCAATGTGTGATCCGCGCCGCGAGCGGTCGTCACCAGCCCAACACGTACGCAAAGATCAGAGGCGCGACGATCGTCGCATCCGATTCGATGACGAACCGCGGGGTATCGATACCCAGCTTGCCCCACGTAATCTTTTCGTTGGGCACGGCGCCGGAATAGGAACCGTAGCTCGTTGTCGAGTCGCTGATCTGGCAGAAGTACGCCCAGAGCGGCACGCCTTCGCGCCGCAAGTCCTGGTGAAGCATCGGCACGACGCAGATCGGGAAATCGCCTGCGATGCCGCCGCCGATCTGGAAAAATCCGATCGGAGTTTTGGGCGCGGTCTCCGTGTACCAGCGCGCCAGCTCGATCATGTATTCCACGCCGCTGCGCACCGTGGTGACGTTTTTCACTTTGCCGCTGATCACCTGCGCCGCATACATATTTCCGAGCGTCGAATCTTCCCAGCCCGGCACAAACATAGGCAGATTTCGCTCTGCGGCGGCAAGCATCCAACTGTCTTTCGGGTCGATCTGGTAATGCTGCTTGAGCTTTCCCGCGCGCAGCACCTTGAACAGAAATTCGTGCGGAAAAAACCGCTGGCCGCTGCGGTCCGCCGCCCACCACTCCTCCATCACCACGCGCTCGATGCGCCGCATGGCTTCTTCTTCCGGGATGCACGTGTCAGTGACACGGTTGAGGTGGTGCTCGAGCAGCTCGACTTCCTGATCTGGAGTGAGATGGCGATACTGCGGCACGCGCTTGTAGTGATCGTGGGCCACCAGGTTGTAAACGTCCTCTTCCAGGTTGGCGCCTGTGCAACAAATGGCCTGAACTTTGTCCTGCCGGATCATCTCGGCGAGAGAAAGCCCTAGCTCCGCCGTGCTCATTGCGCCAGCGAGGGTGATGAGCATTTTGCCGCCGCTTGCGAGATGCTTCACGTACGCGTCAGAAGCGTCGATCACGACAGCAGCGTTGAAATGCCGGTAGTGGTGCTTAATGAACTCGGAAATGCTCGTACACGTCATTGGCTGAGTCGCGCTCATCGTTCCTCCAAGAAAACAAGTTTGAGAGTGAAAACACCCGTGCCTTGCGAGTGGGTGGCCGATGAGGGAGTGGTTAAAAGTAGCTGGCGGTATATTCGAGCAGGCGGAAAAACTTATACGGCGAGACGTAGTGCTGAAATGCCTCGTGGCTGAATTCGTGAGTCACGGATAATTGATAACACAAATTTTGGCAAGCAACTAGAAAAATCGAACGTGCGTCGAAATGTTTTTTGTTCTGCGCGGTGTGTCGTTTCAAGCAGCACAAAACTTTTTGCGCTTGTTTGAATCCGCGAATCGCGTGTGCTACGGTAGATTCGCCTGGCAAAAAAGTTTTTCTGGGGGAAAACAATTTCAAGCCTGGCGGTTTTGTGGTTCGCCAATCCGCTCACCCTCTTGGAGCAAACGAGCGGTGTTGCCCGCGTTATCCTCGGACTTCTTCTGATCCTTTCCCTCTTTTCCTGGGCGCTGATTTTCCAGAAATATGCGCAGCTTGGCGGCATGGACCGCAAGACGGCGCGGTTTTTTGAAATGTTTCGCGCCGGGCGCGGACTCTCTGACCCAAACACTCTGCGGGCCGGAGTGGGCGGCAGCCCCCTGGTCGCCGTGTACGCGGCGGGCTATCGCGAACTGGAAGCGCAACTGGGCAACGCAAATCCGCGGGCGGCCGGAACCGCAAAAGTCAGAAATGCAAACGCCGTTGGCGTGGAAATGCAGGTTGCCGCGGGCGAGGAAGTGCGACGCCTCGAGAAGGGAATGTCATCGCTGGCGACGATTGCGTCGGTCTCACCGTTTATCGGTCTGTTCGGCACGGTCTGGGGCGTGATGGACGCCTTCTCAGGCCTCGGGGAGGCTGGGGCGGCGAGTTTGCGCGCCGTCGCTCCCGGCATCGCGGAAGCACTGATCACAACCGCTGCGGGGCTCTTCGCCGCGATTCCAGCGCTTATCGCGTACAACCACTACCTTTACGGCATTCGCGGCATTGCATCGCGAATGAACGACTTCGCCGCCGAATTCGTGGCGAAGATTGAGACGCTCTACAGCGCGTAGCTGTCACCCATGCCGCAACTCCAACGCGAGATCGGCAGCTCACTTTCCGAGATCAACATGGTGCCGTTCATCGACGTTGTTCTCGTGCTGCTGATCATTTTCATGATCACGGCGCCGATCTTGCAGTCCGGAATCGATGTGGACGTTCCAAAGACGAAAACCGTGAAGGAGCTCACCGAGGCGCGCATGGTGGTAACCATCGACCGCGGACAGCGCGTCTACTTGAATGACAAGCCCGTAAACATTCATGAGGTCGGCCAGCAAATCATTTCGCAGTCGCACAACCTGAAAACGCAGGCCGTGTACGTTCGCTGCGACGAGACGGTGCCGTTCGGAAGCTGGGCGACGGTAGTCGACGAGCTGCGACAGTCCGGCATCCAAAACATTAGCGTGGTCACGCAGCCGCTAAGCGAGAGGCCGCAATCGCAATAGAAGAGGCGCAGTGCAATGGTGGCGACCGCAACAATCCGGCCGGACGAAAACCTCAAACGATTCTTCTATGCCTCGCTGATCTTTCACGGTGCGCTTGCGGTTGTGGTCGCGGTTTCGACGTACTTCTCGCACGGCGGCGAAAGCTGGGGCAGCCCGGGCGGCTCGGTCACCGTGGGACTTGTCGGCAGCGTGCCGGCGATCCCGCTGCCGCAACCGGAGGTCGTATCGCCCAATCGCGTCGTCGACGAGTCGAAGGGGCTTTTCAAGTCCGAGCCGCAACCGAAGCCGAAGGTAGAACCAGAGTCGACGCCAATTCCGAAGTTCGAGCGAAACAAGCCACCCAAGTACATCAGCCGGCCGTCGAAAGTGCTCGAAAATCCGGCGCCGGCACCACCCAACGCAATTCCCTACGGTGGCGGCGGAACGCCCACCGTTCCTGTAACTTCTTTCGCATTGGGAACAACGGGAGCGACGGCGGCGGGGTTGATCGCAGGAGGCGCCAGCGGCGGCGATTTCGCTTCCAGGTTCGGCGCGTACGTCACTGCGGTGCAGCAGCGAATCAGCCGCGAGTGGCTGGAGTCCACCGTGGACCCGAGCCTGATGTACGCCCCACGAGTGAGGGTGACTTTCGACATCTTGCGCAACGGTTCAGTCGCCAACATTCAGCTCATTCAATCGAGCAACAATCGGTCGCTCGATAATTCGGCGATCCGAGCGGTTCAATCGTCGAACCCGCTATTGCCGTTGCCGGCGGCGTACTCGGGCTCGTACGTGAATGTGGAGTTCTATTTCGATTATAAGAGGTAGGTTTCTTGAGACTCATGTCACGAACAAAATCATATCTCCGCAAGCCATTCGCCGCGCTCGCAATCGCTTTCTTTCTTGCAGGCCCGGCGATGGCGCAAGACTGGTTCAAGACAGGCACGGGGCTGGGCATCACGAAGGCGCGCGTAGCCGTCCCGGACACGGTCGCGCGATCTACTTTCACGCAGCCGCTGCCGAAAACATTTCATGACGTTTTGTGGTCGGATCTCGATTACTCCGGCATTCTCGATCTCGTCAGCCCGAGCTTCTATCCGCTGCAGGCGCCCGGCCAACCAAGCGAATTGAATGCGCAGGCGTGGGCGGCGGCACCCGCCAATGCGTACATGGTCGCCTATGGAAATATGACCACTGACGGACCGAACATCGCGTTCTCCGGATATCTTTCCGACGTCCACAATCCCGCGTCGCCGCCGGCAATTCAGAAAATCTACCGCGGCGTAGCTACTGATTCGGACGCGAGACGGCTGGCGCATCAATTTGCGGACGACATCATCGCGTTTCTGAGCGGGGGACAACCCGGCATCGCGCAAACGAAGATCGCATACGTGAGCGGGCGGAGTGGAAACAAAGAAATCTGGACCATGGACTACGATGGTGCGAATCAACAGCAGGTGACGCATCTGAAGTCGATTGCGCTCACTCCGCGCTGGTCACCTGACGCGTCGCGCATCGCGTTCACCTGCTACGTGCCGTATCGCGGCGTAACGTCAGCCCAGATTTGCATCTATTCCTCAGTATCAAACCGGTTGATCGCATTTCCGCGATACCGGGGCACCAACAGCTCGCCGGCATGGTCGCCCGATGGATCGCAGATTGCGTTCATGTCCAGCCAGAATGGAGATCCGGAGATCTATGTGGCGGACGCGAACGGCGCGAAATTGCATCGGATTACGTTTGCTGCCGGAGTCAGCACTTCGCCTACGTGGAATCCGAAAACCGGCAAGCAGATGGTCTTCGTGAGCGACCGCGGTGGTTCGCCGGTGCTCTATCTTTCGGACACCGACGGATCGAATGTTCAACAGCTCGCTGTGCCCGACATGGGCTACGTGATCGATCCGACGTGGTCGCCCAACGGGCAACTGCTGGCGTTCAGTTGGAGACGCCCCAGCGGGAATTACGACATCTACGTGATGGATATCGTAAGCCGGCAGTTAGTTGAGTTGACAAAAGACGAAGCGCGCAATGAGCGGCCGAGCTGGGCGCCCGATGGGCGTCATTTGGTGTTTGAATCGACGCGCACCGGCACGCGCCAGATCTGGTCCATGCTGGCCGATGGCAGCCAGCCGCATCAGTTGACTTTCCAAGGGGAAAACGAATCGCCGAACTGGTCGACGAAATGATTCGGCGGCGGAGAGGCTTTCTGAAGTCAGACGACAGCATTCTGATGGGAGGCACCCGTTCCATCGCTTTGAACTCATTCGCGGCAATTCCGCAGAGCGTTTCCGGATGCGCCGAAGGAGGCACCTGATGCGTTCCAGCACGGTTCGTCAGCTTGTCCTGCTGTTAGGCGTCATCGCACTTGGTGGTTTGGCAGGGGGTTGCAAGAAACAAGTCGCGGCGACGCCTCCATCAACCGCGCCGGCACCGCCACCGGCTCAGCCGACGGTTACGCTCAACGCGTCGCCAACGTCGGTGAATTCCGGGCAGACGGTGACGCTATCCTGGTCGTCAACGAACGCAACCGACCTCGACATACAGCCCGGTGTGGGAAAGGTAGCGCCTCAAGGATCAACACCCGTGAATCCCACGCAATCGACGACGTACACGATCACGGCAACCGGTGCCGGCGGTAGCGCAACAGCGTCGGCTCGCGTGGATGTGAACGCGCCGACCCCCCCGCCGGCGCCCCCTGCGGCCCAGCCCAGCATGAGCGACCTATTCGCTCAAAATGTCCAGGACGCCTATTTCGATCTCGACAAATCCGATCTGCGTGACGATGCGCGGCGCGCGCTGACCAAGGACGCCGAGTTCCTGCGGTCGTATCCGCAGGTGCGGATCTCGATTGAAGGTCACTGCGATGAGCGTGGCTCGACTGAATACAATATCGGCCTGGGACAGCGGCGCGCGGAGGCCGCCAAGAACTTCCTGATTTCGCTCGGAATCTCCGGCGAACGAATCGAAACGACCAGCTGGGGCAAGGAGCGGCCGTTCTGCACTGAGCACAGTGAAGAATGCTGGCAGCAGAATCGACGGGCGCATTTCGTTTTGGCCCAGTGACGAACTGCCCGCGTATAGGGCGCCAATTGACCGATACCGGCCGCTGCTGCAAAATCCGCGAGCCGAAAACGGATATCCTGTTGGCACTTGTGATGTGTCCGCTTCGGCCCGCGACGCCCAGCGCATGCGACAGAATTGGATAAGGCCCAGTTCCTTCAAGGAGGCACGACTTTGCGCACACGATGGCTTGTGCTCACACTCTCAGCAGTTCTGGTTGGCGTTCTCGGCGGCGAACTTCTGACTCCACGGCCCGCGGGAGCCGTCTCAAAAGAGATGATCGAACTTCAGCAGCAGGTCGGACAGTTGCTGCAAGGGCAGCAGGATCTGCGCAGCGCGATCGATAGCAACAACGCCGCGCTTAAGACGCTCGTGCAGCAGTCGCTCGACTCGGTCGGAAAGCTCAACGGTGAAATGGCGACCCTGCAAAAGACGGTCCAAGACGTGCAGGCGAACACCGGCGCGCG
>DASPUN010000007.1:0-4705 GCA_035622875.1 Candidatus Acidiferrales bacterium | reverse complement strand
GTCCTGATACAGCGTGAGCGCACGGCCTTCGGGCGAAAGCGCGGTAACGCAGACATCCGGCGTGATCAGCTTCAGCCCGTATTTTTCGAGCTGCATGTCACGCACGATGTCGGGGCGAATCGGCCCGGCGGTGTGCGCGAGCGTGGAGCAACGGAAGCCGGGATGAAACTCGTCGGTGACGGCGGCGCCGCCAACCTGCGCGCTGCGCTCGAGCACGAGCGGTTTGAATCCGACCTTGGCGAGATAAAACGCAGTGACGAGGCCGTTGTGGCCGCCGCCGATGATGACGATGTCTTTGTTGTCAGCCATAGAGTTCGGTACTGACTGCGGTCCCGCTGCATCTTTTGCGGACTTTGCGGATGTTCTTTGCGTTCTTCGCGGTTTTATGCCTGTTCAAAATCTTAAATCGCAAAGGTCGCCAAGGAAGGCCGCGAAGGTCGCCAAGAAAAATCTGTTCTTTCCTCTCGATCAACTTACGCCGCGCTATCTTTCAGAATCTCGAGCGCGGCTAATCGCCCGTTGGCGCCCATGATGCCGCCACCAGGATGCGTGGCCGATCCGCACATGTACAGGTTCTTGATCGGCGTGCGGTACTGCGCCCAACCCGGCACCGGACGCAGGAAGAACAGCTGTTCGAGCGACAGCTCGCCCTGAAAAATGTTGCCCTCGCTCAGGCCCCACTCGCGCTCGAGATCGAGGGGCGTGACCACCATCTTTTCGATGATGATGTCTTTGATGTTCGGTGCGTATTCGGCGATGGTGTCGACGACGGTGTTGCCGAATGCTTCTTTCTGATCATCCCAGTTGAGCCCAGGGCGCAGCTTGTAGGGCGCGTACTGTACGAAGCACGACAGCACGTGCTTGCCCGGCGGAGCGACGGAAGGATCGGTCAGCGACGGGATGACCATGTCGATATAAGGGCGGCGCGAGAAGTTGCCGTACTTGGCGTCGTCGTAGGCGCGCTCCATGTACTCGACCGCCGGCGAAATCGAAATTGCGCCGCGCAGGTGCGCGCCCGGGCCGGGCATGCACTTGAAATTTGGCAGTGCGTCGAGGGCCATGTTGACCTTGCCCGACGATCCGCGGAATTTGTAGCGGTTCACTTCTTCCAGAAAATCCCCGGGCAGGTGCTGCGCTTCGATGAACTTCGTAAACGTGAGCCGCGGGTCGACGCTGGAAGAAACCACGTTGGCATACACCTCGTCGCCGTTGGCGAGCACAACTCCTTTGGCCTTGCCGTCTTTCACGATGATCTGCGAGATGCCGGACTGGGTGCGGATTTCAACGCCGGCCTCGCGGGCAGCGTCAGCGATGGCGTTCGAGATGGCGCCAGTGCCGCCGCGGGCGAATCCCCAGGCGCGGAAAGCGCCGTCGATTTCTCCCATGTAGTGGTGGAGCAGAACGTAGGCGGTGCCCGGGGACCGCACGCCGAGGAACGTGCCGATGATGCCCGACGCCGACATCGTGGCTTTCAGCACGTCGGTCTCGAACCATTGATCGAGAAAATCGATGGCCGACATGGTCATCAGCTGGACCTGGTTGTATTTGTCGTTGCTCGGCATGCCCTGGAAGCGGCGGCCGAGGAACATCAGTTTCATTAGCTCTCGCGGATTCAGCGTGGTCGGATCGGGCGGCACCATGCTGAGAATCGGCTTCACGAAGCGGCACATGGCCTGCATCGCTTTGCCGAATTCATCGTAGGCTTCGGCGTCGACGCGGGAATGGCGGGCGATTTCGCGGTGCGTCTTGCCGTGATCGTTCACGCGCCACAGGTAGTCGCCGCTGGGCATGGGCGTGAACGTGCCGTCGAGCGGCAAAATTTCGAGGCCGTGGCGGGGAAGGTCGAGGTCACGGATGATCTCGGGACGCAGCAGCGACACGACGTAAGAGCAGACCGAGAACTTGAATCCGGGGACGATTTCTTCGGTGCAGGCGGCGCCGCCCAGCACGTGGCGGCGCTCGAGCACGAGCACTTTCTTTCCCGCGCGAGCGAGATACGCCGCGTTGACCAGGCCGTTGTGCCCGCCGCCGATCACGATGACATCGTAGTTTTGAGCCATGAGCTATGAGCCTTGAAGTGATCGTGTATGAATCGATCGATGCTGGCGATGCGAAACGCAATGATACGCGGGAACGGGCGTGGCGGAAAGATCAGAGTCCGCTGGGAAGGACGGTCCATCTGCGGAGGATGCTGCACGAGGATGGAAGGATGGCGCGCATCGTGAAGCGGTATTGTAGCCGATTTGCGCGTAAGCGAACGAAATTGTTAGAGGTGTGATGGATGAACTGCACCTGTGGATAGCGAGATCCCTCGGCCCGCTGGAAAAAACGCGGGCCTTCGGGATGCCACCTTCAGCTATCAACCTACGAGGTCCGCTATTATCCGAAAGCGCCTATCATCTGCATGCGCCGGCGTCATCCCGAGCGGAGCCGATTTTCAGGCGGAGCGAGGGATCTCCCGCTCACCCGACCTTCGGGATCGGTGAATACACGTTGTACCAGTCCGACGCGAGATCGTCCCAGCGCGGATTCGTTGACTCAATCAGAGCGATTTTCTTGCTCCTCCGCCAGCCCTTGATTTCTTTCTCGCGATCGATTGCTGCGTCAGGATAGATGAAGTGTTCGTAGTACACGAGTTTGGTCAGGTTGTAGCGGCTGGTGAAGCCGGGCGCGGCTTTATTTTTGTGCTGCCAGACGCGACGTCGGAGATCGCCGGTGATGCCGATGTAGAGGGTCGCGCCTTTCGGCCCGTTGGTCATGATGTAAACAAAGAAACGTCTGGACGGTCGCATGGTAGTTGTTTAATGGATTTCACCGCTAACGTCTGTGATGGACGAACATGGGCCTGTGGATCGGGAGATCCCTCGGCCCGCTGGAACAAACGCGGGCCTTCGGGATGACGCCGGCGACGGATCACGCGGGTTCTGGAAGCGGCGCAAGCTTGGGATATAATCCGGCTTCGACGTTGGAGAATTCGACGCGAGGTCATCCTCTTGCCCATCGGAACCGCATTTCACGAGCGAACTTTTCCCCTTTGCCACAGCCTGAATTACCGCGAGTGGTCGGGATATTACACGGTCAGCGTGTACGAGGTGCACCACGAGCACGAGTACAACGCGATTCGTAATGCCTGTGCGCTGATCGACATCACGCCGCTCTACAAGTATCTGATCACTGGCAAGGACGCGACGCGGCTGGTGAACCGCGTGATCACACGCGACATCAACAAGGTCAAAGTCGGGCAGGTCATTTATTGCTGCTGGTGCGATGAAGACGGCAAGGTCATTGATGACGGCACGATCTCCCGTCTGGAAGAGAACGTCTATCGCTGGACGGCGGCCGATCCGAGCCTGCGCTGGTTTCGTCAGAACGGGCTGAATCTGGACGTGCAAGTGGAAGACATTTCCGAGGAAACGGCGGCTCTTGCGCTGCAAGGGCCGACTTCCGCGAAGCTGCTCAAGGCTGTGGCTGAGGCCGATATCGCGAATTTGAAATACTTTCGAGTGACGCGCGGGAAGATTGCGGGAGTTCCCGTCGACATTTCACGCACAGGCTATACCGGCGATCTGGGGTACGAAATATGGATCCCCTGGAACGATGCCGTGAAAGTCTGGGATGCGCTCGCCGATAAAGGCAAGCAATTCGATCTGCACGCGGCGGGCATGCTGGCGCTCGACGTGGCGCGCGTCGAGGCAGGGCTACTGTTGATCGAAGTCGATTACACGAGCTCGAAGAAGGCGCTGATTCCATCACAGAAATTTTCGCCGTACGAGCTGGGCTTTGCCAAGATGGTGCATCTCGATAAAGAAAACTTCATTGGGAAACGCGCGCTGGAGCGAGATGCGAAGACCGGAGTGCCTCGGCAGTTGGTGGGGCTCGAAGTCGACTGGATCGACGTGGAGCAGCTTTACGAGCGCTATGGACTGACTCCGGCGGCGCCGGCACAGGCTTCGCGCGTGGCCGTGCCCGTGTATTCGGGCGAGAAGCAGGTCGGGAAGGCGACGACAACCTCGTGGTCTCCGACGCTGAAGAAGATGATCGCGCTGGCCAGCATCGAGACCGAGCATGCGAAGCTCGGGACGGCGCTGCAGATGGAGATCACGATCGAGGCGATCCGGCTGAAGACGAACGTCAAAGTCACCGGGCTGCCGTTCTTCAATCCGGCTCGGAAGACGGCAAGCCCGGTGTAAAGGTTGTGTGGGGACAGCCGCCCTCGGCTGTCCGGTCGGGCGCAGCCCGACAGGTTGTCTTTTATCCAAGTCTGCGATTGCTGCCGAGCTTCGCTCGGCGGACAGCCGAGGGTGGCTGTCCCTACATGGTTCTTGCCCGTCGCTTTCCTGCGATGTAAATCCACGCGCCGATCAGCAGCAGAGCTCCGCATCCTCCAATTACCTTGAATAGCGCCAGCGGCTTGTTCGGTTCGTCCGGCTGCGGGATCAGGGACAAGCCGATCGTCAACACAGTAGTGAGAAAGCCGACCGCCGCCACCAGCTTCGCCATTCCTGTTCCTCCCGGAACGCGGATCACATCTGCGCCGGCAGGTTCGCGCTGCAGCTTGATCATTGCCGCGAAAAGATACAAATACGGAATGAAATACGTGATCACGCCCATGCTGACCAGCACGTCGTAGGCACCTTTCACGCTGGTGCCGGCCTGTCCCAGGAAAATAAACACAACGCCAAGGACGAACTGCGTGAGCAGCGCA
>DASPUN010000006.1:0-2762 GCA_035622875.1 Candidatus Acidiferrales bacterium | reverse complement strand
TCTGCAATCTGAAATCTGCAATTTTGACTTGCGAAATCCCGTGGCGAAGAACTCAGACTTTTATCCCGTGATTCTGGCCGGAGGGCGCGGCACGCGCTTCTGGCCGCTGAGCCGCAAGAAGCGCGCCAAGCAATTGCTCGCTCTCGACGGCAGGCAGACCATGATCCAGCAGACGGTCGCCCGCCTGCTGCCACTGGCGTCCTCGCGTCGCTTCTGGATCATCACCAATGAAGACTCGCGGCCCCAGGTATTGAAACAGCTTCCCCGTTTGCCGAAGATCCAGGTTTTAGCCGAGCCGGTGGGACGCAACACAGCCCCGGCGATCGGACTGGCCGCGTTTCTGCTGCTCCGCGACGATCCCGAGGCGGTAATCGGCATGTTTCCTTCCGATCATGTCATCGGCGACGAGAACCGCTACCGCGGGACGCTGAAGCGCGGGATCGAGATTGCAGCGGCGGGGGCGAACATCGTCGTCCTCGGCATCCGGCCGAGTCGGCCGGAAACCGGATATGGGTACATCGAAGCCGGAAGCGCTTTTGAAGGCGACTCGCTGCGCGTGCGGCGCTTTACCGAAAAGCCCGACGCCAAAAAAGCTGCAGAATTCATCGCCGCCGGAAACTATTTCTGGAACAGCGGCATGTTCCTGTGGAGCGCGCGAACATTAGCCGACGCGTTGCGCGAGCATCTGCCCAAGACCGCACCGTTACTGGAAGCGATTGCCGCCTCCTTCGGCACACACAAATTTGCCGCTACATTTCGGAAGCTGTACCCGAAATGTGAAAACATTAGCGTAGACTATGCCGTGCTCGAACCGCGTTCGGCCAAAGGTGAACAGGCGGGGAATATCTTCTGCCTGCCCGCCGATTTCGGTTGGAACGATCTGGGCTCATGGACGGCGCTGCATGAGCATCATGTGGCCAAAAGCCATCCGCCCGAAGGCAATCTGATCAACGGTTCCGCAGCGTTCGTGCTGAACGCCCGTGAAAACTACATCCACGCTCCCGGAAAGTTCGTGGCCGCGGTGGGAGTCAGCGACCTGGTGGTGGTGGAAACTGGCGATGCCCTGCTGATCACGACGCGGCAGCAGGCGCAGGATGTAGGGAAGATTGTGAAGTATCTGGACGAAAAGAAATTGCGCAATCTGACTTAGTCGCGAGTCCCGAGTCTGGAGTCGCGAGCGAAATCAGCACTTGCCGGTCTGCAGGCAACTCGCAACCCAGGGCTCGCGACTCGAAGCTATCTATGGCCCAGGAAATCAAGTTCGGAACCGACGGCTGGCGCGGCATCATTGCCGACGACTTCACCTTTGACAACGTGCGGCGCGTGGCCACGGCAATCGCGTCGTACGTCTGCAAGTATGAGGATCCCAAACGCGGCGTAATCGTTGGGTACGACGCTCGTTTTGGATCGCCTCGCTTCGCGCAGGCTGCATCCGAGGTCATCGCAAACGCCGGCATTCCGGTGAAGCTGGCCAACGACTACACCCCTACGCCAGCGGTGTCGTACGCGGTGAAGCAGCAAGGTGCGGCCGGTGGAGTGATGATCACCTCCAGCCACAATCCCTGGAACTGGAACGGCGTGAAGTTCAAAGGAAACTTTGGCGGATCCGCCACGCCCGCGATCATGAAAAAGATCGAAGAGGAACTGGCTGCCGGTGCAACGCCGAACGGGAAGAAAGCAGCGGTCGAGGAAGTTGACCTCAAGAAAGACTACGTCGCGGCCGTTTGCCGATTCGCTGACATGGACCTCATCGCGAGAACGAGATTCAAATTTGTCGTCGACGCGATGTACGGCTCCGGGCGCGGCGTTCTGAGCGGGATATTCTCCGAGCACGGCGTGCAGCATGTCGCTATCCGCCAGGAACTGAACCCGCTGTTCCCGGGAATCAATCCCGAGCCGATCGAGCCGCACACGGCGATGCTGCAACAGACGGTCGTGCGCGAGAAATGCGACGCCGGCCTGGCTACCGATGGCGACGCCGACCGCATCGGCGCCGCCGCCGAAGACGGCAGCTTCGTCGATTCCCACAAGATCTTTTGCGTCCTTCTGCGCTGGCTGCTGGAGCGCAAGAAGTGGACCGGCGACGTGGTGCGCGCGTTCAATACCACGCGCATGATCGACCGCATCGCCGCCAAGTACGGACGCAAGCTGCACGAGACTTCGATCGGTTTCAAATACATCGCCGACCTGATGATGGAGCGCGAAATCCTGATTGGCGGCGAGGAATCGGGCGGCATTGGATACTCACGCTTCCTGCCCGAGCGCGATGGCGTTCTCAACTGCCTGCTGCTGGCGAACGTTATGGCCGATGAAGGAAAGCCGCTGGGCCAACTGGTTGCCGATCTGCAGCGTGAGTATGGCTCGCACTACTACGGACGGCGCGACCTGCATATTCCCGAGGATGTGAAGCAGAATGCGATCCAACGGGCGCGAGCTGACTCCACGCAGACTCTGGGCCGTTATCGAGTCCTCAAAAAAGAACATCTCGACGGCGTGAAGTTCTTTCTTGATGCACCTGCAAACGGAAATGGAGCCGAAGCGTGGGTGCTGTTCCGCGCGTCGGGAACGGAACCGCTGTTGCGCCTCTACACCGAAGCGGCATCGCCAGATCTGGTGAACGAGCTGCTGGGGACGGGTGAGAGCTTCGTGAGGAACAATGGCTAGGCGCTGACCTGCGTAATCCGGAATCTGCAATAATCCCGCCAGTTCCTGCTGGCAATAATGCGATACTGCTAAGTAGGGCTTCTTTCTGGACTCATGAC
>DASPUN010000005.1:0-53338 GCA_035622875.1 Candidatus Acidiferrales bacterium | reverse complement strand
TCGAACTGCTGCCGAACACAAACGTGCAAGTTAAGATTTTGGTGCGCGAGCGGCGCGGCGCGCTGGTGGTGCCGCGCGCGGCGGTGCACGAGGGAGACAAGGGCCAGCGATACGTCTGGGTGTTCGATGGTGATCGGGTGCGCCGGCGAGACATTACGATCGGCGTCGCCAGCGCATCCAAATACGAAGTTCTGTCCGGGCTCGCGGTGGACGATCGCGTGGCCGAGCCGGCGGACCAGGAGCTGAAAAACGGCATGGAGATTCGACCGGGGGAGGCGAAGTGAAGGCCCGAGCGTTGCGCGTGGCGTCGATTGCCGCGATTGCGATTTGTTGTGCGCCGCTCTCGATGCGTGCCGCTGCCAACGATTCCAACGCCGAAATTCAGGCGGCGCAGCGGCAATTCAATGCGGGAAATTACGCGGCGGCGATCTCCACTCTGCAATCCGCGGTTACGCAGAACTCCACTGGCGCGGAGGCGTATTACTGGCTGGGGCGCAGCTACTACGAAGTAGCCGACTACGATAGCGCCGTCACGCAGGCGGAAAGATCCGTCGCGCTCGACCCGAAAAATTCTCTCTATCACCAGTGGCTGGGCCGGATTTATGGCGGCAAGGCCGACCGCGATAGGAGCTTCTCTCTCGCCAAGAAAGTGAAAAAGGAGTTCGAGGACGCCGTTAGCCTGAACCCATCGAACCTCGAGGCGCGGCGCGATCTGGAGGAATACTGTCTCGATGCGCCGTGGATCGTCGGCGGCAGCAAGGACGAGGCGCTCGCACAAGTCAACGCGATCGCTGCAATCGATCCCGTGCTAGGGCACCTCGCGCGCGCGCTTTACGATCGCGAGGCGCTCAAGAAACCGGACGACGCGGAAAACGAAATCCGGCAGGTGCTGGCAGCAAAGCCCAAGACAGTCGATCCATACCTCGAAGTGGCCGGTTTCTTTCAGTTGCGGAATAACCCGGACGACATGCGCGGCGCGATTCAGGCCGCTGCCGCAGTGAGTCCTAACGATGCGCGCCTGGCCTATTATCGCGGCGTGGCCGGCGTCCTTTCCGGAAACGATCTCACCGACGCCGAGCGTAATTTGAAATCGTATCTGGCGAGCACGCCAGACCGCAGCGACTGGCCGGCTCATGCCGCCGCGCGCGAATGGCTGGGGCGGCTCTATGAAACGCAGGGCAAGCGCGCCGAGGCGGCGGAACAGTATCGCGCGGCGCTCCAGCTCGATCCCAAGCGAAAAGAAGCCCGGACGCGGCTCGCTAAGCTGGAAAAATCACAATAGCCTTGCCGCGGCTGAAGTCTGAGTTCCTGTCTCCCGGATCCTGCAGTTAACCGCATGAGAGCGATGAAAAACACGTCCGCGTTCTGGGGCGAGATATGGAAACTGGCGCTGCAGGCGCTGCTCGCTAACAAGCTCCGCTCGGTCCTTACAATGCTCGGAGTCATTATCGGCAGCGCGTCGATTGTGCTCGTGGTGACGATAGCGCTTTCGGGGCAGCGCTACGTCGTCGGGCAGATCGAAGGCATCGGCGCGAATCTTGTCTATGCGCGCGTGGTGACGGGAGGCGAAGGGGAAGCACTCGCGCAAGCGGATCAAATCAATTCGAACGACCTCGCGGCGGTGAAGGAAGCGCTGCCAAATCTGGTGTCGGACGCGGCGGGCGTTGACGGAGTGTCGATGACGGTCACCGCGGGCGGACAGGAGCGGCCGGTCAACCTGGTCGGCGTCACGAATGGGTTCGAGAAAATCCGGAACCTTGCGATTCTGCGCGGCCGCTATTTCGATGCAGACGACCTTCAGTTCCGCAGTAAGGTTTGTTTGATCACGCAGACTCTCGCGCGGCGTGTGTTTCCCGCCGAAGACCCCGTCGGGAAAGATATTCAGGTGGGGGACCTGCACTTCAGCGTGATTGGCGTGTTCACCGAACACGTGGGCGCCATTGGGCAAACGGAAATTTCGCGCGAATCGGTGCTGATTCCCTACGCGTTGCTGCATTACTTCACGGGAACAAATAACTTTCAGACGCTCTACGTCAGCGCCGACCGTCCCGAAGACGTGCCGCTGGTGACGCGGCAGGTGCGGGAGATCCTGAGAAGCCAGCACCGCGCGGGAGCCAACTATCGCGTCGAAAACCTGACCGGCATCCTTGAGACGGCGAAGAATATCGCGCTGGGGCTCACGGTGGTGCTGATTCTCGTCGCGCTGATTGCGCTTGTGATCAGCGGGATCGGCATCATGAACATCATGCTCGTCACCGTCACCGAACGGACGCGCGAAATCGGGATTCGCAAGGCGATCGGAGCGTCGCACGACGCCATCCGCTTTCAATTCCTGATGGAAGCGCTCGCAATCAGCGGAACGGGCGCTCTCGCCGGGGTTCTGATCGCGATTGCGATTCCGGCGCTGATGAATTTCCTGATCGGCTTTTTCCCGGACGCCGAGGGGATTGTCGTTCCTGTGTCCTGGGTCTCGGTGCTGCTGGCGTTTGTAGTATCCTCGTCGACGGGCCTCGTGTTTGGTTTTCTCCCCGCGAATCGAGCGGCGAGACTTCAGCCGACGGAATCGCTTCACCATGAATGATCGAGTGAGTTGCCGATGATTCGACAGTGCCAAGGCCATGTTTGCGCGTTCACGGTCACCGCCGCGTTGGTGCTCGGTTCAGCCTTGCCGGCCTCGGCGCAGAATGCTTCGCCGATGACGCTGCGCCAGGCCGTGACGCTGGCGGTGCAGAACAGCCGGGACGTGAAGCTGGCGCAGGTGCAGTACAACGTCGCGCTGGGACAGGTCGGAGTACAGCGCGCCGCATTCCTGCCGAACATCTACACAGGCACAGGCGTGGCGTATACGCACGGCTTTCCTTCCCTGCCGGGCGGCGGAGCTCCTGCGGTCTTCCAGTTGAGTTACGCTCAGGCACTTTTCAATCCGCTGCTCAAGAGCCAGCAGCACGCAGCTGAAGAGCGCGCCAAGACTCAGAAGCTTGAGCTCGATCGAACGCGCGAGAACGTGATGGTTCGCGCCGCCACCAATTATCTCGAACTCGCAAAAGTGCGCCATTCGCTCGACCTGTTGCAAAAAGAGGAAGTGAGCGGCGAAAAGATTCTGGAAGTGGTGCGCGAGCGCATCGCGGCCAATCAGGAGCTGCCGATCGAAGGGACGCGGAGCGAATTGGAGCTGGCCCGGATCAGGCAGCGGATCGTGAAAATCGAGGACCGCGACCAAGTGCTCGAAGCGCAGCTTCGCGACATTACTGGAATTCCCGAGGGCCAGTCGCTCGAGGTTGAGGCGGAGGAGCAATCATTTGACGATACGCTCGCCGCGGACACCGCCGCGATTCAGGCCGATCTCGTGAACCTGGCGCTGCAGAACGACCGCAACGTCGCCGAAGCCGAAAACGAACGAGCGGCGCGACAGCAACTCGCTCACGGCGCTCACTGGAGCTATTTCCCGACGATCGATCTGGTCGGCCAATACTCGCTGCTCAGCAAATTCAACAACTACGATCAGTTTTACAAGAAGTTCGAGCCGAACAACGTGAATATCGGCGTTCAAATTACGATTCCCCTGTTTGCCGCAAAGACCGGTGCCAATGATACGCTCGCCAAGCGCCAGCTCAATGAGGCCGAAGTGGCATTGAGCAACAAGCGGCAGCAGGCGCGGTTCGACATCCAGCAAAAGTCTCAGAATCTGCGTGAGCTGGAAGCCGACCACGAAGTCGCGCGCCTCGATCTGCAACTGGCGCAGGAAAACCTGCAGCTCGTGCAAGCCAAATTCGATCAGGGCCGAGCGACACTGCAGGAGATCGAACAGGCTCGCCTCAACGAGAACGACAGATGGGTCGCTTTCCTCGACGCCGATTTCGCCCGGCAGCAGGCTCAACTGACGCTCTTGCAGGCAACCGGACAGCTGGCAAAGGTTTTCCAATAGTCTGCATCTGAAAACCTTCTATATGGCGCGGTTGCGATATACAGTAGAATGAAAAGCCTAGATGGCCCTGGCCGACAAACTGAGGGGGACATAGATGCCGTCGGTGATGAAGACGCTATTCCTGAATCCGCCGAGCTTTGAAAAGTTTGACGGCGGAGCGGGTTCTCGCTGGCCCGCGACACGGGAGATTGAGTCCTACTGGTACCCCGTTTGGCTCTCCTATCCCGCCGGAATGCTGCCGGGCAGCCGCCTCCTCGATGGCCCACCGCACCACATCACCCCCGCGGAAGTCGTCGAAACCGCGCGAGATTACGAATTCGTGGTGCTGTTCACATCGACTGTCGGTTTCTACAGCGATCTGCGCATGGCCCGCGCGATGAAAGAGAAGAGGCCGGACATCAAGATCGCGTTCGTCGGCCCGCACGTCCAAATCAAGCCTGCCGAAAGCCTGCTCGCGAGCCCTGATATCGATTTCGTCGTGCGTGGCGAATTCGATCACGCCGTGGTCGAGTACGCGCAAGGGAAACCGCTCTCGGAAATCGGCAACGCCACCTACGTCAAGGACGGCCAGGTCGTCCACAATCCGTCGCGGCCCGTGATGCAAACCGCCGAGCTTGATGCTCTGCCGTTTGCGACGGACGTCTACAAAGACAACGTGACAATCGAGAATTACAACGTGCCGTTCCTGCTGCATCCGTTCGTGTCCTTCTACACGGCCCGCGGTTGTCCGGCGCTTTGCACTTTCTGCCTGTGGCCGCAGACGCTTTCGGGCCACGCCTGGCGCACGCGCTCGGTTGAGAATGTGGCGCGCGAATTCAAGCAGGCGCACAAGATGTTCCCGCAGGCGAAGGAATTTTTCTTCGACGACGACACGTTCAACATTCGCAAGGACCGCGTTCTCGCGCTCTGCAAGGAATTCAAGCCGGTGGGCTTCCGCTGGTCGTGCACCGCGCGCGTCCACGGCGATTATGAGACTCTCAAGGCTATGGCCGACGCGGGCTGCCGCCTGCTGATCGTCGGCTTCGAATCAGGCGACGCGCAAATCCTGAAAAACATCAAGAAGGGTCAGACGCTCGAGATGGGCCGCAATTTCGTCAAGAATTGCAAGAAAGTCGGCATCCACGTCCACGGTGATTTCATCATCGGCCTGCCGGGTGAGACGAAAGAGACGATCGAGAAGACGATCCAGTTCGCAAAAGAACTCGACTGCGAGACGATTCAAGTCTCCATGGCGCACGCCTATCCGGGCACGGAGCTTTACGATCAGGGTGCGCGCGAAGGCTTCCTCGCGGGCGAAGCGATCACCGACATTGGCGGCCACCAGCTCCCGCACCTTGAGTATCCCAACCTCTCAAAGGAATACATGGTCGAAGCTGTCAACCGTTTCTACGACAGCTATTACTTCCGCCCGCGCGTGGCGTGGCGGATCATCCGCGACGCGCTCTGGGATTCGCACGAGCGCAAGCGGCTCTACCACGAGGCGGTGGATTTCCTGAAGCTTCGCGCGGACCGCATCAAGATCTCGCGCGCGAATAAAGGCGTCGATAAGAAAGCGCTCGTCGCCGTCCCCGCGATGAATCCGGGCTCGGAGGTCGGCGAGTCGCAAGGCGCATGACGTCGTCGTCAGGCCTGCACCTCAAAACGATCGCCCTCATCGTGGTCATGGTCTCCGTCGCTCCGCTCGGAGACACGTTTCTCGGCAAAGGCATGAAACAGATCGGTGCGTTTCCGGGATGGAAACCTGCCGAAATGTTCCATTTTTTTTACCGCGCGTTTACGTCCGCGACGATCTGGACCGGAATCGGACTCCTGCTGACTTTTTTGGTAGCGTACCTCGTCGTGCTTTCGTGGGCCGATTACAGCTACGTCCTCCCGGCGTCTTCCATTTCAACGCTCGTCGTCGCGCTGCTCGCGCGGTTCGTGCTGCATGAGACGGTCCGCCCGTTGCGCTGGGCCGGCGTCGCGATGGTTTGCCTCGGCGTGTTCACGGTGGGGAACACGCACCCGCGGACAACGGAGCACTAACGGTGTTGACCCAAGCCTTTCTTTATTTCCTGATCGTGGTTCCCGGCACGGCGGGCGAGATGTGCATGTCGCACGCGATGAAGAGGATCGGCGAGGTGACGGATTTTCGTCCGCACGCGATCGCGCGGGTGATCGGGCGCGCGATGAAAACCGGCTGGTTCTGGATCGGGATTACGATGATGGCTTCGGGATTTTTCGCGCTGCTCGGGATGCTTTCGGTGGCGAAAGTCAGCTTCGTTTTTCCGGCGACGGCGCTCAGTTATGCAGTCGGCACGCTTGGCGGGAAACTTTTTCTCGGCGAGCGCGTAGGACGGCAGCGATGGTTCGGCGTCGTGATCGTATGCATCGGCGTGATTTTGGTGGCGCTTGGGAAGAGCCAATAGCTCCAAGGTTGTGCAGAAACGCAGTTATCATCGATAAGCCCAAAGCGGCCAGTTTAGGCACAGAAACGACACGGAAAGAGGCCTTAAGCGAATTTTTCTGCCACTCTAGCGGCTCGGCGGCTCGCGGTGGCGGTCGCCAGTCGATTTGTGAGATGGTTTGAGGCGCGATGACGGTTTGGACGGCGATCCGGGGCGCGCTCTATCTTGTAGCGCTCGTGCCGATCGCTTATTCCCTCGCGGCGGCGCTGATCGGCCAGGAATTTTTCTTCGGCCGTAAGCGAACGGCCAGCGCGAGCGAACCTCCTCCTGTTGAGTTCACTCCCTCGATTAGCATCCTGAAACCGATTCGCGGGCTCGACCGCGAGACTTACGAAAACTATGCGAGTTTCTGCCGCCAGGATTATCCCGAATTCGAAATTCTTTTCTGCGTGACCGACGATTCCGATCCTGCCGTGCCGGTGATCAAGCAAATCGTTCGCGATTTTCCCGAGCGGCGGATTCGATTGCTCGCCGGAGCCGAGCCGCTGGGAGCGAGCGACAAAGTGAACAAGCTCTGCCGCATGGCGCGCGAGGCGCGGCACGAACTCCTGATCGTGAGCGATAGCGACGTCCGCGTCGAGCCGGGATTCTTGCGCGCAATCGCTGAACCGTTTCGCGATCCGGCAGTGGGCGGAGTCACGTGCCTTTATCGCGGGCTCACCAACGGCAGCTTGGCCGCCGAGCTCGAAGCGCTCGGCAACAGTACGGATTTCGCGCCCGGAGTGCTGGTCGCGTGGGCGCTCGGCGGTGAGAAGCTCGATTTCATGCTCGGCGCGGTGATGGCGACGACGAAGGAGCATCTCGCGGAAATCGGCGGATTCGAGGCGCTGGTGGATTATTTTTGCGACGACTACGAGCTGGGCAACCGGCTCGCGGCGCGCGGGCGCGTCGAGCTGAGCCGTTTTCCCGTCGACATCGTCTATCCGCGCGAGACGCTCGGCGAAGCATTCCGCCACCAGATTCGCTGGAATCTGAGCATCCGCTACTCGCAGCCGTGGGGGCATCTCGGGCTCGTTTTCGCGCAGTGGGTGCCGTGGGCGGCGCTGCTCGCGGCGTGCGTGTCGTGGCGCGCGGGCGTGGGCTATCTCGCAATCGCGCTGCTCTTGCGAATTCCGTCCGCGGCGATTATCGGCTTGCACGGAATGAAGGACCGGCGCGCGCTGACCCATTTCTGGTGGCTGCTGTTTCGAGATCCGTTTGCGTTCGTCGTGTGGCTGGCGAGCTTTTTTCCGCAGCGGATTCACTGGCGCGACCGGAAATTTCGCGTGCGCGAAAAGCGGCTGGTTCCGAGCGATTAGGATCGCTCGAGGCTCTACTTCTGGTCCATCACGCGCTGATCCAGGTGCGCGAGGACCTTCGGCCAGGCGTCGTCGTGCCCGCGGGCGACAGCAGCGCCCAGAATAAATAGAATTGTCCTATGAACGGTTGGGCGCTGAAATTCAAGACTCCGGAGTTGGGGGCCCGACTGCAGGCTTTCTGTGAGCGGGTCATTCACTGCTTCGATCTCCCCTCTCTGAGATTGCTCTGCTTTTTTGACGACGCCACTCCCGAAGAGTTTGACGAACTTCTGGGCTCGTTGCACCGCGGCTTCCACGTTCCTGTCCTAGGGAGCGGGAACTTTTGGCCATCGTACGTTCAGCCTCTATTCACAGATGAACTCGCGAACTTCATCTACGACAACGTGATCTATCTCAACGGCAGAACAACTCCGAGCATACAAGCCACAGTGATTACCTTCGCGCACGAACTGCAGCACTTCGCACAGTGCGGGCACATGTGGAAGGTTTGGAGGGCCAACTCTCTCATCCAAGCTACGTTGCGTGACGGACCGCCGACATCTCTCAAGTCTTGGGATATCCCATACGAGATCGATGCGATGTTGGCTTCAAAGCGGGTGGCTGAGAAAGTACTCGGGGGGACCGCTGTCAAGGCGCATGCTCTGGCACAGATTCAGTTGGGCGGTACGAAGGAGGAATGGGAGTTCTTCGACCGCCTGTCGCAGAGACCTTTTGATCTTCTAGAGGAGTCCAAGCCGTGGGTTGAGGAGTATAGAGCGAAGCTGCAACTACTGAAACAGAACGACGTCGATTTCACGGTCGAGGAATGGTGGAAGTAAGAGACAAAAGGCGTGCCCGTTGACGAAAATCGAGCGCGTCAGTAAAGTAAAGAGAGGTCGCGCCTGCGGCCTTTTTTGTTGCCAGCCTGCCGGCAGGCAGGTCTCCCGTCGGCTGGGAGGTCGTACAATTGGCAGTACATCAGACTCTGGATCTGATTATCCTGGTTCGAGTCCAGGCCTCCCAGCCAAAATTTCCTGCCATTCTTGGATGAAGCAAAAGCACAGAGAAGAGACTCTGGATCTGGACGTTTTTTTCTGGCCCGCTAGCCGCGGGCACCTGGTTCGGGGCCTCCCAGCCAAATTAGCCACAATTTCGGGGCTTACTGTTTATCCCAGACGGTCACGCTCGTAGCGGACTTGCCGGTCGCGTCGGTGAATTTTGCAGTGACCGTCGTGACCTTGCCATCTTTTGAAATTGTGGTCTGGGACGTCCGCACCTCTTTGCCCGCTTTCAGGTAGGAGGTCGTGAGCGTATTCGCGTCGATGCGCTTGGTAGCGAGCATATCCGCGCCGGAAGGGACACCCGATCCGGTGACCGGCGCCGCCTTGCCGTCGAGATTGGTGCTGAAGCTCCAGGAAATCTTGCTTCCATCTGCGGCGACTCCCTCGATGCTGATTTTCAAGCCGTTGCCTTGCGCCGCGACGGTGCGCGTTTCGCTTTTAGGCGCCGGTGCGCCGGCAAAGTTCGATTTGGCGAGATTCAGCTTCCATGTGCCGACGAAAGGGCTCTCTTGGGCCGGCAGCGTGTTGGAGGTGAGAGTCACGAATAGGGTAATGGCGGCCAGTGTGAGAAGTTTTTTCATGTGATCTCCTAAGTGAGGATTTCCGCTTGAGGGCCCAGTTGGCGTGGTTATACCAGAGACGACCGCGTTTTTCACCTGCTACACAATTCTCCCTTCTTGATTGTGGGTCGAGTCGGGCCATCGAATCGTGCGCGCCATCGGTCAATCGGGGGATGATGCGACACGGTTTCAGCACAATCGGTTTTGCGTGCGTGATCGTGTGCGCGTGTGCGCTCGGCGCGCGGCCGTTTAGTTCAATTTGGGCGGTGCAGGAGGCGCGGGAGGATTGATCAGCGCGCCGTCCCAGTGCTCGTCGGCCTTGCCACCCACGAAGCGCCACATGTCGAACCACGTGGTCGTGTACTTCTTCGACGGATCGCGCGGATCGGTATTTTCGCGCGGGCGCACGACGATCACGTAGTCGCCCTCCGCCACGACCGCCGTGACGACAGTCGCCGTCAAATGCTCGGGAATCGGCGTGGGCTTGCGCATTGCGGTGAAATATTTCACCACGCCGGCGAGCCCTGACGCGACGTTGGGATTGTGTTGGAGGTAGCGGTCGGTGATCCACTGGTTCGCGAGGTCCCAGTGATTGGCCTCGAGCAGGTCCTTCATGATGTGATAGGCGGCCTGCTTGTTGGTGTTGAGTTTCGAGTTCTTGCTGGTAAAGAGAGCGTCGGCCGCGGCGCCCGTCACGCCGGTAACCGGCTCCTGAGCGATCGCCGGGACGCATGCGAACAGCAGCGCAAGAGAAAGGCACAGCAATAGGTGAGTTTTCATGTTCGCTTGATACAACCGGCCTCGCGGACTGTCAAGCCGTTTGGAGAGCCGCTTCCCGCGACTGCTTGGCAGCGGAGTTGCAGCACCGACGTAGATGTTGAAACTTTTCGGCAGATGCAAGGAGCAAGCAAGTCATTGATGCGGTCTGGGTTTCAAATGGAAACTCGCTATCCCAATTCGGGAAACGGCGCATGGAGGGTGAGATGACAAAGAGACGACAGATTGCGATCGCCTACACCTTCGCCATCCCGATTCTGTTTGCGTTTCTGACGTTCGAGGTAGGCGCGCTCTACCGGCTCGACGCGCACGAGCGGCAGATGGTAGAGGACTCCGCCGCGTCGCGCGAATGTTACAGCGTGGAATCGGCGCTGCACGATGCCGAAGCAGCGGCGCGCGGCTACGTCTCGAGCGGAAGCGGAAACTATCAAGCTGCCTATGCCGACGCTTCTTCGCGCGTCAACGTTTCGCTTGCGAGACTCGATGATCTGTCGAAGACCGATCCGGCGATGCAGGCGAAACTCCGCTCGCTGCGCGAATTGACCTCTCGCAGGTCCGAACAGTTGCAGCGCGAGATCGACGCGAGAAACTCGCAGCGCGCCGCCGGCATCCATTCGGCGCTCGAAGTGCAGGGCGCGAGTATGACGGCGGAAATCGAGCAGGCCGTTGCGGGCATCCGCGCGGACACCCAAACTCGATCGCAGCAGGAGCAGGAACAGGCCGCGCGCAGCGCGTCCACGGTCGATCGTTTGGTGAAATACGGAGGAGTGGTGACGATCTGGATCGTCGGCGTGGGCGCGCTGCTTCTTTTTTACGACGATTCGGAGCAGTTTCGCGGGCGCGTCGAAAAGCGATTGCACACTGATATTCTGGAGTCGCTTCCGCTGCCCGTTTGCCTGACGACGGAAACGGGCTCGATTCTATACGTCAATCCCGCAGCGGAGGCGGCTTTCGGCTACAAGCCGGGCGAACTCATCGCGCGTAACATCGCGCTTTTGCACGATGCAAACGGCGGCATGGAGCCGAGTCTGGCGGAAGTGCTCGCACGGCTGACTCCGCACGAGCTCTGGTGCGGCCAGCTTCCGATTCGCACGATCGCAGGGGTGCTCGCCGTGGCGGTGTTCGTCATCCTCATCTTCCGGATGAGGAAATCGACGTCGCGGTGAGCTGCGGCCCGTCGCGCGTTTCACGTATCGGCGGAAAAGATGTGCTTGGAATTTCAAAGGGCCGCGCGCGCGTCTACAACCGCAGCAAAGGCACACTTCTGGCGTCGTGCGCCTGGATTGCTGATTCGTTTGCAGCGCGGCTCGTCGGTCTACTCGGAACAAAAGGCCTCGACGAAGGGCAGGGGCTGTGGCTCGTTCCCAGCAACTCGATTCACACGATTGGGATGCGCTTTCCGATTGATGTCGTGATGCTGAGCCGCTCCTCCACGGTCGTTGCAGTACGCGAATCGGTTCGGCCGAACTCCATCCTCTGGCCGAATATTCGTGCGCGAAGCATTCTCGAACTTCCCGCGAATTCGATCGCCAGCACGCGCACCGAGTGCGGCGACTCGCTTCGGATTGAGACAACCGAGACTTAGCAACTCTTCTTTTTTCGCACCACTCTCGATTCAGCCGATCTCTGTCACACAGAGCGACAGGCCGGACCGGTTGCCCAGAAATTGCTCTCACCCCTTTTTGCAGGCGGGAGTATGATGGCGTCCCCGGCGGCATGGGCGCCGCAGTTCGTTCCGTCCTCGGAGGCTGGCCATGAAAAAATTCCTCAAGATTATCGGGATTATCGTTGTGGTGCTGATCCTGATCGCGATCGCGCTGCCGTTTGTGATCAACGTGAACAAATTCAAGCCGACGCTCGAGACCGAGCTGACCACGGCGCTTGGCCGCAAGGTGCAAATTGGAAACATCGAACTCTCGATTCTCTCCGGCGGCGTGAAGGTGAGCGACGTCTCGATCGCCGACGACCCGGTATTCAGCCAATCACCTTTCCTGCAAGCGAAGGAAGTGACAGCGGGCGTGGCACTGCTTCCCTTGATTTTCTCGGGCAAGCTCGCGGTGAGCTCGTTTACGGTGACCGACCCGCAGGTGCAGCTGTTGCACGCGGCGTCGGGCAAGTGGAATTTCTCGAGTCTCGGCGGGAGCGCGTCGAAAGCACCCACGAAGGGAGGCTCCAGCACGACGAACATCTCGGTCGAGAAACTGACGATTTCCAACGCCACTGTTAATGTTGGCACTGCCGGGGCGCGCGGAAAGACGCAAACCTACTCCGGCATTGACATCGAGGCTTCCGATCTGTCCTTTACTTCGCAGTTTCCGTTTAAGGTTTCCATGAAAACGCCCGGCGGGGGAACGATAAGCGTCGATGGTAAGGCCGGCCCGGTCAATGCGACTGACGCGTCCCTTACGCCGCTTGACGCCAAGGTCGGCGTGAAGAATCTGGATCTCGCGAAAACGGGTTTTGTCGATCCCGCGACAGGCATCGCCGGAATCGTAGATTTCACGGGCGATCTTTCGTCTGATGGCCACCAGATGAAATCGAAAGGCACCGTCGGAGTGAACAAAGCGAAACTCGTCGCGAACGGGTCGCCCGCGAGTGTTCCGGTCAACGTCGATTACGCGACGGCGTATGAACTCGCGAGCCAGAAGGGCAATCTCACGCAAGGCGACATTCACATCGGCAAAGCGCTCGCGCATCTCACCGGCGCGTACAACATCTCCGGGGCCACGGCCGCGATTCAGATGAAAATGAACGGCCAGGGCATGCCGGTTGCAGACCTCGAAGGCGTTCTGCCGGCTGTTGGCGTCGCGCTGCCGACCGGCGCGAAGCTGGAGAGCGGGAGTCTCGACCTCGCGCTCGCGATCAGCGGACCCGTCGACAAGCTCGTGATCACCGGGCCTGTGAATCTCGCGAATGGTAAGGTTGCTGGGTTCAGCCTTTCGTCGAAGCTCGGTGCGCTGGGCTCGTTCGCAGGCCTCGGCGGCAAAGGCGGATCGGACACGGAGATTCAGAAGCTCAGTGCCGATTTGCGACAGGATCCCAGTGGAACGCAGGCGAACAATCTGGTCGTCGTTGTGCCCTCGATCGGCACAGTAACGGGTACAGCCAACGTGAGCGCGAGCGGTCAGCTCGATTGCAAAATGAACGCCAAGCTCGCCGGTGGTCTGGGCACGGTGACTTCGGCGATGACTTCGTTCGGCGGTAAGGGCGCACAGAGCAACGGCATCCCGTTCAAGATCACCGGCACGACTTCGAATCCTATTTTCTTGCCCGATGTGACCGGGATGGCCGGCAGCATGGCGAAGGGCCTGGCCGGTGGTGCGACGGGCACTGCCGGAGGTGCAGCGGGTGCGGCGACGAGCGCGCTCGGCGGCCTTTTCGGCAAGAAGAAGTCGAACTAGCGACCTTAGAATCGCGGTTCGTTTCTCTTACTCAACGTTTAGAAAGACGGTGACGTTTTCGGTGACGTTGTTGATGGTCACCATGGCCGTCATCTGCGTATCTGCTATCGGTGCGCCCTGATTTCCGCCACCACCTCCCCCACCGCTGCCGCCCCCGCAGCTTGCGCTCACGACGATCAGGAAGAGCGCGAACGCAGCCAAACCGGCCCAGCGCAATTGTCCTTTCCGCTGGCCAAGCGCCAAGAGTTCCAGAGCGAGAACGCACGCGAGCGCGAGGATCGGGACGGCTGTCCGCGGGCCAAACACACCCGGTCGATTGCGCGATGCCGTAATTGCTGAAGATCCCGCGGTTGTGGTGCAGTTATATGTAGCCATGGCAGTGCCGTTGGTCGGGATGTTGATGGTGCTGGTCGTGAATCCGCAGTTCGCTCCGAACGGCAGGCCGGAAGTGGAGGCAGAGATCGCGACGTTGCCACCGCTGCTGAATCCGTTCTGACCGGTGAATGTGAAGGTCGAGGAGCCGGATCCGCCGGGCGCGGTGACTGGAATCGTCGTCGGATTCGCCGAGATTGTAAACGACGGCGCGGGGTTGACAGTCTCGGTGATCGCACTGGAACTCGAGCTCGAGTAATTGCCGTCGCCGCTGTAAGCCGCTGTGATCTGATCCGAACCAACCGGGAGAGTTGTCGTCTGGAACTGAGCCTGCCCGTTTGAGACGTTGACGGCGTTTCCGATGTTTGACCCGTTGGACACGAATTGCACCGTGCCGGTTACGGTTGGGCCGCCATTTTGCACGGGTGTAACCGTAGCCGTGAAAGTCACATTGGATCCCTGCGAAATTGTGTTGCTTGACGACGAGACGGAAGTCGTTGTGCCGAGGTAAGTTCGATGACTGTGCGTCCCCTTGAAACTCTGTTTATTTGAAAGCCGTGAGATTGAAGCCACGAGGTGACCGTCTGGATGTCTTGATCGGACGGGCCGAATTGCTGGCCGAATTGCGCGGGGGTGAGCCACTTTTGGAAGTTCGGCGAAGACGCGTCCTGCTGTTGCTCGAGCAGTGTTTCGAGCGCCGTTTCCTGATCCGCGCTGCGCCGCAGGACGAGCCGCATCCGTTCCATCGGAAGCTCCGACGGCGCAGTTCCGCGGTCAAGCTCAGGGCGTGCGAGCGGATGTGTGTTGCCGCGAAGTGTCGTGAGCTTGGTTTCGTCGATCGCTTGAGTGATGCGCGAAGCGATCTGGGGCGCTTGCCCCGAAGTGAGAATGGGAAATGCGAGCGAAGCGATAGCCGCCAGCCACAGGCCGGCCGAAAACTTGGACTGGATTCTCATAGTGCCTCTGCGCGGCTGGTGGCGCTTCCAGGGGAGAACTGCCGTCCTTCGACCGCCCCGTGAAGCCTAGTCGAGAACGGCACCGAGCCCGGAAGCCTAACCGCTCGTTCGTCGAGTATCCCTGAAGACCGACGCGATATTGCCAAAGCAATTAAGGGCCGTCAAGGATACGTCTTCAAATGGACCGTTAGGACGGCAGGCCAAAGGTTGCATGCGGTTGAACGAAATCAGCTGGCCAGCATCTGGCGGAGGACGTACTGCAAAATTCCGCCATGCTGGTAGTAGGCGACCTCGAACGGCGTATCGACGCGCGCAACGGCGGTGAAATGCAGCGTCACTTTACCATTCGCATCGCGCGCGGTGACGCGGATCCGCTTGCGCGGCTCGAAAGTTTGGGAGAGTCCCTCGAAATCGAAAATCTCGAGGCCGGTGAGCCCGAGCGACTTGAAATATTCGCTGGGCAGGAATTCGAGCGGCAGCACGCCCATGCCGACCAGATTGCTGCGGTGAATGCGTTCGAAGCTTTCGGCGAGCACGGCGCGGACGCCCAGAAGAATTGTGCCCTTCGCGGCCCAGTCGCGCGACGAGCCCGAGCCGTATTCCTTGCCCGCGATCACCACCAGTGGCACGCCCTCGGCGCGATATTTCATGGCCGCGTCGTAGATCGCCATTTTCTCGCCGCTCGGCTGATGAATCGTCCAGCCGCCCTCCGTGCCGGGAGCGAGCTGATTGCGCAGGCGGATATTCGCGAACGTGCCGCGCATCATCACTTCGTGATTGCCGCGCCGTGCACCGTAGGAATTGAAATCCTTCGGCTGGACGCCGTGCGCGATCAGATACTTTCCCGCCGGGCCATCGGGCTGGATCGAGCCGGCCGGCGAAATGTGATCGGTCGTGATGCTGTCGCCCAAAACGGCCAGCGCGCGCAGGCCGCGCAAATCGGAAATTTCTCCCGGCTTCACCTTCATGCCTTCGAAATACGGTGGATTTTTGATGTAAGTGGATTTTGCGTCCCACGCGTAAAGATCGCCTTCGGGAATCGGCAGCGACTTCCAGTGCTCGTCGCCGGCGAAGACGTCTGCGTATTCTTTGGAAAACATTTCTTTCGAAACAGCGCTACGGATTGTGGATTCGACTTCTTGAGGCGTCGGCCAAATTTCGCGCAGATAGACGGGCTTGCCGGATTTGTCCCTGCCAAGCGGCTCGTTGACGATGTCGAAATCCATGCGGCCCGCAAGCGCGTAGGCCACGACGAGCGGCGGCGATGCAAGATAGTTCGCGCGGCAGAGAGGGTTGATGCGCCCCTCGAAATTGCGGTTGCCACTCAAGACAGAAACTGCGACGAGACTATTTTCCTTGATCGCTTTGCCAATCGGATCGGAGAGCGGTCCGCTATTGCCGATGCAAGTCGTGCAGCCGTAGCCGACAAGATTGAAGCGCAGCGAATTGAGATAGGGCCAGAGACCGGCCCTTTCGATGTAGTCGGTAACTACTTTCGAGCCGGGCGCGAAACTTGTCTTCACCCAGGGCTTCGTGGTGAGGCCGCGCTCGACAGCCTTTTTCGCGAGCAGTCCTGCACCAAGCATGAGCGATGGATTTGAAGTGTTGGTGCAGCTCGTGATTGCTGCGATGACGACGGAGCCGTCGGCGAGATCGAATTTGTCGCCGTTGTCTTGAACGCTTGCATGCTTGGGCGCTTCGGTGAGCGATTTCTCGAATGCGGTCTTCGCCTGCGTGAGCGGGACGCTATCCTGCGGGCGCTTCGGCCCAGCCATCGTCGGAACGACGGTCGCAAGATCAAGCTCGAGGCGATCCGAGAAAACCGGATCGGGCGTTTGGTCGGTGCGGAAGAGACCCTGCTCTTTCGTGTACGCCTCGACGAGCTTGACCTGATCTTCGCTGCGCGCCGTGAAACGCAAGTAGGCAAGCGTTTCCGCATCGACGGGAAAGAAGCCCATGGTCGCGCCATATTCCGGCGCCATGTTTGCGATCGTGGCGCGGTCGGGAAGCGTGAGGCTCGAAAGGCCGCTGCCGTAGAATTCGACGAATTTTCCGACGACACCTTTTTTGCGGAGCATTTGCGTCACGGTGAGGACGAGATCGGTGGCCGTAGCGCCTTCCGGCAGGCGGCCGTGCAGCTTGAAGCCGACGACTTCGGGGATCAGCATCGAAAGCGGCTGCCCGAGCATGGCGGCCTCTGCCTCAATTCCTCCGACGCCCCAGCCGAAGACGCCGAGGCCGTTGACCATCGTGGTGTGCGAGTCGGTGCCGACCAGCGAATCGGGAAACGCGACCCAGGTGTCATCTCGCTTTTCGCGAAATACGACGCGCGCGAGGTACTCGAGGTTGACCTGATGACAGATGCCGGTGTCCGGTGGAACGACTTTGAAATTTTGCAGGCTCTTCTGTCCCCACCGGAGGAAAGCGTAGCGCTCGATATTGCGCTGCATTTCGAGATCGGCATTAAAGGCGAACGAATCGGCGGAGCCGAATTTATCGACTTGCACGGAGTGATCGATCACAAGCTCGGCAGGAAGCAGCGGATTGATTTTTTTCGGATTGCCGCCGAGATTCTTGATCGCGTCGCGCATTGCGGCGAGATCGACCACCGCAGGCACGCCCGTGAAGTCCTGCATCAAAACGCGCGCGGGCATGAAGGAGACTTCTTTTTCCAAAGCGGATTTCGACGGGTCCCAGCTTGCGAGGGCGCGTATGTCGGCCGCATGAACGAAATGATCGTCCTCGTGGCGCAGAAGATTTTCGAGCAGCACCTTGAGCGAAAAAGGAAGCCGGTCGATTTTGCCGACTCCCGCGCGTGCGAGCGCGTCGAGGCGGTGGATCTCGAACGAATCAGAGCCGACGCGAAGCGTTGCGCGAGATGAGAACGTATTCTTCGAGGTTGCGCTCATGCGGGGACGAATTCTCCTTTGGTGGAACGCATCATTCTAGCGCACGGCACGCGCGCATCTCCGGTTTTTGGAACCGCATTTTCTAACGCGGTTGGCGTATCGCCAGAAATTTGGAGATTAGAAAAAATTCCACCGTGTGTTTTCAGTGAGTTGAGGCGAATCTTCTCGCTCATATTGGCGATTAAGAAAATCATAGGGATCCGCGGATCTGCGGAAGGTACCGAGGGCAAACTCCCACGCGGCTGGCTGAGCAGCCAACGCAGCGTCTCAGGCTTCGTCAAGCTTCTCACGCTATCCATGTTAGGCGCGACGAAGTCGTTGTCAAGCGTGGGAGTCTGTGGACAGCGAAGAAATTTACCGGGTTTTCGACACTGGGTTCGCGAAACTGTGAATCATTGAAACGGTAAGCATTCAGAGGTCGTCATAGAGGCGGGACCCCGATTGCTAGCTGGAGGCTTCCGATGAGGGCTTTCTGGCGGGTTGCCACCCCTGTTTTCTTATTCGCCGTTTCGATTCTTCCCAAAACTACGTTCGCGCAATCGACGACGATCGAGCCGCAGGTTGTTCGGCTGACTTATGTCGAAGGCGACGTACGAATCTCGAGCGGCGGCGGAGGGAAGACGGCAGTTGGCCAGGACTGGGTCCAAGCGCAGTCGGGTCTTCCGATCGAAGAAGGGTTTGATCTTTCGACCGGAGCCGGCCGCGCGGAAATCGAGTTTGAATCCGGGTCCGTCGTCTATCTCGCCGATAATTCCGCGCTTTCTTTTCCATATCTCGCGGTGCTCAACGGCGTCCCGAGCACCGACATTGTCTTATTAAGCGGGACGGCAACGATCAACGTCCATCCGACAAAGGGAGAGACCTTCCGGCTGGAAACGCCGAGCCTCAACTCGATCGCGGTTACGAATCCCGACTTCGCCTTTCTGCGCATCGAGAGTTTTCTGGATGGCATGAAGGTGACGCTGCAGGACGATACTTTCGCGACGCACAACCGCTTGGAGGGGGTTCATCTCGTCGCGGGGCAAACGATCACGTACCAAGGACCGAACATCACCGCGGTCAGCGCCGCAAGCTCGTCAGCGCCTGACGAATGGGATAGCTGGGTCAAAGCCCGGCTCACGAGGCGGCAGGCGACAATGGATGCCGCGCTGAAGGCATCAGGCCTTTCCGCGCCTGTCCCGGGACTAGCGGAGCTCTATCAGAGCGGAGAGTTTTTCGATTGTGCGCCGTACGGGGCGTGCTGGCAGCCGAGCACGGCACCGTCAGAATCGCAACAAACGGAAACGAAAGAACCGGCTGCTCCTGTGGCACAAGAAACGCCGCAAACTAACGCGCCCGTACCAGCGAACGCCCCGACGAAGAAGCCAATCACGATCACGCGCGAATACTATCAACCTTGCTGGACAACGATAGTTGCCTACACGTGGGACCCGAAGGCGAAGAAATGGGTCGAGACCGACTACGCACAGCCGAACTGGACCGGACCACCTGTTCCGATTCGTCCCAATTGGCTTCATCCCTACTGGGATTGGGCGCTGTGCGGTGCCGGAACATGGATGCATCAGGGTCGTGGCTATGTGCTCGTGCTCCGAAAGAAAATTCACCATCACCGCCCGGTTCGCTGGGTCAACGTGGGCGGCAAAGTCGGTTTTGTGCCGACGAGTCCGAAGGACGAGAAAGGCAAGCCACCGCACAATTTGAAATACGGATTATTCGTGCCGACGGGAAAAGCGGATCGGCCCCTCGAGATGGTGACGGTTGATCCGAAAAAGGAAGTGAAGCTACTGGCGGAGGTGCCGAAAAGTTTTCGTGATTTTACGACCGGCATGCCGAAGGCTGAGCGGCCGGACATTACGCAGCAGTTTCTGGACGCGAAGTCAGCAACTGCAGCCGGCGTCGTTGCGAAGGATGGCCAGCTCAAAATCGCGTACGACTACAAGCGGCAGGGATTCGTTGAGGCGAAGACGAATTCCGGAGGGCACGCTGGCAAGCCCGTCCTAGTCGCCACACTCCGTCCCGACGTTGGGGGGACGGGGGCCATTCGCCAGCTTGCCGAGCGCACAAACGGAAGCGGATCGAGAATTGAATATGGCGCAAGCCGAAGCGGCGGAGGGTACAAAGGCGGCGGTTACAGTGGTTCGAGCGGCCGCTCGAATGGAAGCACTGGTGGTTACAGCGGTCGGAGCTCGGGTGGTAGTGAGGCGCGCAGCGGCGGGTACAGCGGCGGAGGCGGGGGAGGTGGCGGAGGCAGGAGCGGCGGAGGAGGCGGTGGAGGGGGCGGTGGCGGCTACAGCGGCGGCGGAGGCAGCAGCGGGGGCAGTGGAGGCAGTGGCGGTGGCAGCAGTCGCGGGAAATAGAGCGATATTGAATTCAAGCGTTGCAGCGGTTCGCCACCACTAAAGGACGGGTAATTCGTGCTCGGCGTGATCGCGGGTTGCGCGCACGGATTGTGCAGCGGGATCCCGAGCGAACGCATTGCTGAACTTCTCGAGGGCGCCGGCGGGCTTGTTCATCTGTAGCAACAGCACGCCGAAGACCTCGCAATCGAGCGGGCAGTTTGTGCAAAGCACCGAGCTCTTTATTTCTCAATCACACCGCAGGCGATACGATCGCCGGAGTTGCCCGATGGATCGGACATCAAGTCATCGGCCTTCGCGTGGATGACAAGAGCCGTGCCGCCTTCGTGGAAGAGCGAGTTGGCGCCGTCGCCGAGAGTGACAGCAGTGTCGACGAAGGTGGCTTTCGCTTTGCCGTCCTTGGCCACGACGAGGTTCAGCAGATCACCCGCGTGCGGATGAGGGCTTTGCGCATTGTTAATGCCATGATGCGCGCTGGTCGGATTGAAGTGGCCGCCGGCTGAAGTGAATGCAGGGGCTTCGCACTTTCCGACTGCGTGGATGTGGATGCCGTGCTCTCCCGGCGTCAACTGGGAGACGCTGACCACGATTTTCACGCCGCCTTTGGTGGCCGTTAGTTTGGCAGTGCCGATCTTTGCGCCCTGTGCGTTCATGATGTCCGCATGCGCCGATTTCGGCGCAGCGTCGCCGTGCGCGACGACAGCGGAGAAGCAGAGAAGCGCGGGAACCAAAAGAAGATATCGACTTCGCATGGCGTGTTCCCCCCTAACGAGCGATAGAGAAGCCTCGACGGGCGGAATTCTATCACACGTGCGAGCTAGTGATCGGGAGCGACGTAACCTTCGGGGACCTTCGCACCTTCGCCGAAAAAGAAGAGTTCCATCTGTTCTTCCATTATTTTCTGGGCGTTGGGATCAAGAGGATTCAGGCGGTATTCGTTGAGCAGCATCTTGGAATGGTTGACCCACATGGCCCAGGCTTCTTTTGAGACGTTCTCGTAGATGCGCTTGCCGAGTTCGCCTTTCCAAGGCGCACGGTCGAGGCCGGGCAGTTCGCGGCCAAGCTTTACGCACTTCACCATACGGACCTGTTGCGCGCCCTGCTTGTCGTCGGCCATCGGGGAAAGTCCTCCTTGAAATCTAGACAAGCTCTATCTTACGAGCGGACGCTCTGCGGCTGCAACTCGGGCCGCGAGGCTGCGCGCGACCTCAGGCTTGCTTCAGCGCGTCGAGATTCTCGATGAACAAGTCACGCAGCGAGCGCGCGGGGCGGCCCGTAAGAAGCTGCACGTGGCGGGAGCAGACGGAAAAATATCCTTCGCGGACGGCGCGCTCGTAGGAAACCATTTCGTCGCTGCCCCACACGCCGGTACCGTCTTCGTTGGTCATGCCATCGACGTATTCGCGCGGGAACCCGGCCGCTTCGAAAATTGCGCGCTTTTCGTCGTCGCTAATGACGACATACTCGATGAGCCGGCCTGTAAGTTCCGACGCGATCGCGGCGGCTTGGCGAAAAGTGTAAAGCTCAGGGCCGGTGATTTCGTAGACGGCGCCTTCGTGACCGGGAGTCGTGAGGACAGCAGCGGCAGAGGCGACGCAATCTCTCTTCGATACGAAAGCCATGCAGCCTTCGCCGGCGCTCATCAGCCATTTGCCGGTCTTAACCGCCATCGGGGCGATCATGGTTGCAATCACTTCGGCGTACTGGCTGTCGCGCAGGAACGTAAAGGCCGGGCCACAGCGGCGCAGGAATTCTTCGGTTGCGTAGTGATCTCCCACGGCAAGCGATGGGCTTTTCGGGTGAATGCCGGCGCTGGAGGTGTAGGCGATGTGCTTTACACCTGCCGCGACCGCTGCTTCAATCGCCGCCTGGTGCTGGCGCCGGCGGCGCGGGCCGACGGCCAGCGTGCTTATCAGGAGCATCTTTTCGCCGCCAGCGAAAGCCTTCGCGAGCGTCTCGGGTTTGTCGAAATCTCCGGCACGGACTTGCGCGCCGCAAGAGGCGAACTCCGCGAGTGAAGCCGGACTGCGGGTGACAAGAATCAGTTCGGATGCAGGAATTTTTTCGAGAACGAGTTGCGTAACCTGACGGCCGAAACTGCCCGATGCTCCGGTGATGATCGTTTTCAAGAATAAATCCTTGGAATGCGGCAACTGGGACCGCGCATCTTAGCATTTTCGCGGAGCAACTTGACAACGCTTTGGAGCGAAACCAGTATCGATAGGCTTTCGAAGCGGCAGTCGCTCGCTGGCGGAAGGAGATCGGGATTGCAGCACGTGAGATTGGGAAATACGGGACTAAGGGTGTCGCGGTTATGCCTGGGCACGATGACGTTTGGCTTCCAGTGCGATGAGCCAACGTCATTTTCAATTCTCGACCGCGCCGCGAGCGCGAGAATTACGTTCATGGATACGTCGGATGTGTATCCGCTGGGCGGTGGGCTTGAGCGGGCGGGCCGCACGGAAGAGATCATCGGCAAATGGATTCGAGGCAAGAGGCACGATTTCGTCATCGCGACGAAATGCTTCGGCCAGACCGGGCCGCAGCCGTTCCATTCCGGAAACAATCGCCGGCACATTTTCGACGCGATCGATGCTTCGCTGCGGCGGCTTGGCACGGACTACATCGACGTCTACCAGCTTCACGGATTCGATCCAAACGTGACGGCGGATGAAACGCTCAGCACGCTCGACGCGATCGTGCGCGCGGGCAAAGTTCGCTACATCGGCTGCTCCAACTACCTCGCGTATCAGCTGGCGCGTGCGCTGGGACGCAGCGACGTACATGGATGGGCGCGATTCGTCTGCGTACAGCCGCGCTACAACCTGCTCTACCGCGAAATCGAGCGCGAACTGCTGCCGCTGTGCGGAGAGGAGGGAATCGGAGTGATTCCGTTCAATCCGATTGCGGGCGGATTGCTCACTGGAAAATACGACCGATCAAGACCACCCGCGGAAGGCACGCGCTTCGCCTATACAGGACGCATCGGGGAGCTATACCGGAGCCGCTACTGGCAGGATCAGGTGTTCGATGGAGTGGACACGCTGAACAAGATCGCGTCGCGCGCGGGGATTCCACTGACGACGCTGGCGGTCGCGTGGGTGCTTGCCAATCCGACAATCACGGGTCCGATCATCGGCGCGAGTAGGACGGAACAGCTCGATGCGACGATTGCGGCGCTCGATGTGAAGCTGGATGCGGAGTTGATGGCCGATCTGGATAAGGCAACCATACACTTCCGTTAGATGCGGAAGCGGAGAGCCCAGTCGAGGCGAAGAGAGATTATTCGACTACGCGTCCCGACGCGGAGAACGGAATGCGAGTCTCCGGGAGAAAAAAAATTGTTCGGGACGCTTCGCTCAGATTGTCGGTGCCGTCTTGACGCGGGCCAAGAAATTGAGCCCGAATCAGTTTTTGCCGCTTTCCTGGCTGCGGCGCCAGGCGAAATAGCCGTCGAGAACCTTCAGCTGGTCGACGCTGGGCACGGGAATCGCATGCGAGGGATCGTTCAGATCCATCACCTGCTGGTTGGCGTCAGTGAACTTAGGCCAGCGAGGCAGGTTCGCGCCATTCGGATCACCCGTTTTCGCGAAATTCGTCCAGTAGGTTGAGATTTCGTCAGAGACCTTCTGATCCCCTGCGCTCGGCGGCATGGCTTTTGTGAAATTGCCGAAGACGTAGGAAATCTCGCCGCCATGAGCCGCTCCCCAGTCCTTGTACTGCGGCGTATCGGGATAGGGCGGGCGATGGCTGAAGTGATAGACGTAAACCGCGCCCTTGCCGGTCTTCGATTGCAGCCGCGCCCAAGTCCAGGTCGGCCAGCGGAACAGGGTGTCGCGAGACATGTCGCGCGCCGAACGCAGCGCATGCGCGTCTGTATCGCCGGGATAGGCGGCAAGAACCTTCTCGGCGTATTCGCCGTATCCCGTTTGAGTCTGTTTCTGATAACCGGCAGCCGTCGTGGTTGCGACGAACAGCGCGCCTTCGTCGGCGTTGGTGCCGATTAGCACTGGGGTGTCGTTATATTTCCCGGCTTCGTACAAATTGTATTGGTCCCCGAGCAGAACATAGCCGTCGAAGATGGGCCACGCGCCACCACCTAAACCCGCGGGAGATGCTTTCAGAATGTCGTCCGCCGACTTCTTGCGCGCCTCGGCGACCGACCCACCGACCTTGTCAAGGAACGCAGTGCCGTTCTTTTCCGCGTCGGCGAGCGAGAGCATGTTCGCGCCGCCCTCGTCGCTGTGGCGCTCGGGACCGAAGTTGCCGCCGCTTTCCGATATCGCGCCGCTGAACAGACCCTTCGCGAGCGGCGATGCACAGAGCATGCTTACCGAAATTCCGCCGGCCGATTCGCCGAAGATCGTCACACGGTGCGGATCGCCGCCGAATGCAGCGATGTTCTTCTTCACCCACTGAAGCCCGGCGATTTGATCCAACAGGCCGTAGTTGCCGGAATGGCCGCCCTGTTCCTTGCTGAGTTCAGGCGAGGCGAGAAACCCGAGCTGACCCACGCGGTAGGCGATGCTGACGAGGATCACACCTTTCTTGGCGAGGTTCTTGCCGTCGTACTGCGCGAGCGACGTGCCACCGATCGCAAATCCGCCGCCGTAGATCCAGACCATCACAGGGATCTTGTCCTTCGGCGTTTTCGCGGCAGTCCAAACGTTGAGATAGAGGCAATCCTCATTCACGGTGAGTGCGTCGAGCCCGAACGCGGGCATTACGACGGAAGTCTGCATGCACGCGGGAGCAAACTTGTCCGTGATTTTCACGCCGGACCACCGCGCCGACGGCTGCGGCGCGCGCCAGCGCAAATCACCAAGAGGCGGAGCAGCAAATGGGATGCCCTTGTAGACCCTGATGCCGTCTTCCACGGTGCCTTGTACGAGACCGGCCTGCGTGCGAACCGGGGTGGGCGCTTGCGCGAGCGCCACGCCGACGAGCATGAACAACGCCGCACACAACGAAAGGCCTTTGACGATTCTCATCGTTCTCCCCCCTCGAGAAGAACATTGACGCGCGTCCCGATCGACGTGAAGACTGGCGCTGGACCGAATACCTAAAGTTCGGTAGCCGCCCCCCAAAACCGGCGGCATTCTAACGCGCTTTCGAGCCGGTGGGATGCTGCAATTTGGCGATTCATTTGTGCTGGATCACGAGCTCGGGCGGGCGCTTGCGCGGCACGCGCTGGCCCCGGCCCGGAAAACGCGCGAGGATTTCGCCGTCCCAGAGGCGGATGATGCGCTTGCGAAAAAGCCAGCGGTTGCGAACCTTGACGAGCTTGTCCTCGTAGTAGCCGGCGAAGCGCAGCGTGTACGGCGGCTCGCCGTGACATTCGGTGACAAATGCAAATGATCGCGCGCTGCAGCTCTTTGAATTGCCCTTCACGACTAGTTGAGTGACGTGGTGCTGGCGGCCCGGAAAATTCGGCACGGTGCGATAGTGTTCCGCGAATCGACGAATATTTTCGCGGCCCTCCCAGCGATCGGGATCCTCAAAGACTTCCTCGAGCACGACAGCGTCGGGAGTAAAGCAGGCGACGAGCGAGTCGACGTCACCGGTATCCAACGCCCATGCGTACTCGGCGATGAGATCATTGATGGCGATGCGGTCGGCAACGGTCAGAGGTTTTGCTTTCGGCATTGGAGGATTACCCGATCTACGCTTGTGGGGTCGATCCGCTTTCCTTATGTAGCGGCCACATTTTGAAGAACTCTGCGTAGAGAATTAGGAACGGGAACGTCACAGCCAGCAGAGCCGATGCCAACCAAATCTCGAAATCGTAGCCCGGCGGGCCCGGCTTCACAACACCCGTAATCACGGGTGCCAGGGCCCCGTAGAGAAGAGCGAGCGCCGTCCCGATAGCAGCCGAGGCGATCGAGTTCAAAGCGCCCTTTAGAGGTTGGGTCAGCCTACCGAAAAGCGATCCATGCATCATGTTGAGCACGATTATCGTGCCGAAGATGAACGGTATAGGAACGCGAACCATGAATGAGACCACGTCCATCTTCAGCGCGCCCACCACGAGGTAGAACACGAGGCCACCACTCGCGAGAATCGTGGCCGTCCAGACGATTCCCAGAACCGGCTGCCGCATAAGCGCGGGAGAGGCGGTGAAAGGCCATAGATCGAAATTCAGCGACAGAAACATGACCGCGATCACGGTCAAGTAAAACACCAGCGCGTCCCAGGCGTTGAATAATCCGTGCGGATCAAGCGACGGGACATAGACCGGCGCTCCGCGCATGAAGCCATAATCAAACAACAACCGGAACAGGAGGTAGTTGATCGCGTAGCAAGCCACGAGCATGACCAGCCCTGCGGCAACAGGGCTCTTGATGAGCTTGGTGAATGGCCAGCCGCCCCACATGATCGCGAGCCAGAACGTGATGATCACGGATGAAATGATGCACATTGCGAGCATTGGCGGTGGCGGATTGACGCGTCCGCCCACCGTCGTGAAATGGACAACTGCAACAATCGCTCCGACGGCCAGCGCCAGCAGAGTGAGCAAAAGTCCCTTGGCCGGTTGCGATCGCTTGGCCGCAAATTCAGGGTGTTTGCAGCCCCAGGTCACGGAAATGACGATTTGCATAGGGATGAAGCAGATGGTCAGAAACGCGACCCACGTCGCAAATATGGGGAAAGCGAACAGGGCGATGAAGCCAAGCGAGACGGCGATGACGAGCACGGAAGATGCGACTCCAAGCGCCGGTTGTTTCATTCGGCCTCCTTCGTGACCTCGCAAGATACGGCAGAGCGGACCGCGTCAGTAACCGACAGTGAAGCGCTGGTGATGATGTTTCGGGTGCTCGGCCTCGTTCAGCATCGCGACAGCGTAATCCTGGAGCGAGATATGGCTCCTGCCCTGTTCGTCGTACAGCACGTGGTCCTTGCCGAGACGAAACCTGCCCGTTCGCTGACCGGGCACAATCATCACCGAAGGCGAGAGAAAAACCCAATCGAGTCCCGGTTCCTTCTTCAAGAGATAGTAAAGTTCCCGCGTGCCGCGAATGCCCGGCTTGAACGGCTCGAAAGCCGCAGGGAATTCGGGCGAGTCCAGAAATTCAATGCCCGCCGGCGTTTTCAGGCTGGCCGCGCCGCCGACGGCGAGAAAGCGCCTGACGCCCGACTTTTTCGCCGCGGCAATGATGGCGCGATGTCCGCGAACGTGCCGATGGAAAACTTCAGGGCCGGGGACGCCACGCGCGGGATTGTAAGAGTTGATGACCACGTCGTGCCCGGCGAGAAGCCGTGCAAGCTCGTCGCGACGGAGAACATCCGCTTGCATGACTCTTAGATTGCGGTGAGGAGCGAGCCGCTGCGTGCGGCGAACGATCGCCGTCACATGGTGGCCGCGGCGCAAAGCCTCGGCGAGAATTTTCGAGCCGACGAATCCCGTAGCTCCGATGAGGGCGATTTTCATTGGGCTCCCCGATGTCAACGACCACGCGCGGCGCAGTGGCGACGCGGATCGCGATTGACAGACGCAAAGATCGGCGGGATTGTACCACCTTCGCATTTCATCGCACCGCCGGAGATATCGATGACCGGAATGGAACCATTTGGCGACGCACACTCGCTGCTGCGAGAGCCGAAGCTCGAATTCGCGTTTGAAGTTCGTTTGCGGTTTACGCGCGTGCAAAACATCGTGTCGATGCCTAGCGGCGCGGGGCGCGGCGCAGTCTATGTGGACAGTGGCGAATTCGAGGGGCCGCGATTGCGCGGAAAGGCCGTGCCGAATAGCGGCGGCGACTATTCGCTTTTTCGCCCCGACGGCGTGTTGGCTTTCGACGCCCGCTACATGCTGCAGGAGGACGACGGCACGCTGATCATGCTCTACAACAAGGGATACTTGTGGGGGCGAAGGCCGGACACGATGCAGCGGCTGCGAGAAATGGCGTTCGCGGGCGGTCCAACGGTCGACGCGTCAGAATATTATCTGCGGGCGTTTCCGACGTTTGAGGTTGAGACAGGGAAACATGACTGGCTGATGCGGTACGTGTTCGTCGGCGTCGGCGAGCGAAAGGCAGATGGCAATTTGCTTCGCTACTACGCATTGCTGTAGCAGCGAAAAGGCTACAGGAGAGATTCTTCAACTTCGGGCCCGTGCGAAGGCGCGAATTAGGTTCAATCCGCCCCGTGTTCGCCCGAAACCTACAGAGCCGTAACAGCGAGGACGGCGTGCGAACATCGGTGTTCGCGCGCGAAAAAGGCGCCGCCGGATTATGGTAGGCTGGTGCTGGCGGGGCGGGCTCGACCTCTGCTATCGGCCAGGTTTCCGCACGAACTCTCAGAGCGTCCTTCCGGAGAGATGTCATGAACACGCGCGCAACCGATGTTGCGGAATCGGTGAAAACGGACGGCTATTTCTGCGAAATTCCTCACGAGCCATGTGCCGTGGTCATGTTCGGCGCCTCGGGCGATCTCGCAAAACGGAAGCTCTTGCCTGCGCTCTACGATCTCGCGGTCCATGCGTGCCTTGCCCCTCGATTTCGATTGCTTGGATTCGCGCGCAGCGAGATGAGCGACGATCAATTCCGGTCGATTACAACGCAGGCCATCACGAAGAAAGAGGGGCCTGGCGCCAGCGAACAGAAGCGCGAAGATTTCGTAAAGCAACTCGGCTATTTCCAGGGCGATTACGACAATCCGGAATCCTTCCGCCGCCTTGGCGAGCGGCTCGAGCAACTCGATCGGGAAGGCCGGCTCGGGGGAAACCGATTGTTCTATTTGGCGACGCCTCCGGAAGTGTATCCGCAGGTCGTCGAACAACTAGGGCGCGCAGGGCTGGCGAAGCCGAGGGGAAACGGATCGTGGACCCGAATCATCATTGAAAAGCCCTTCGGGCGAGACGGCGCTTCGGCACAAGCGCTGAACGCGAGGGTTCTTTCCGTTTTCGATGAGTCGCAGGTCTACCGAATCGACCACTATCTCGGCAAGGAAACGGTGCAGAACTTGTTGGTCTTTCGGTTCGGCAACGGGATTTTTGAGCCACTGTGGAATCGCAATTACATCGACCACATCCAAATCACGGCGGCAGAAGCGCTGGGAGTCGAACGACGCGCAGCGTTCTACGAAACAGCGGGCGCGCTCCGGGACATGATTCAAAGTCACGTGCTGCAACTGATGTCGCTGGTCGCGATGGAGGCGCCGGCCACCTTCGATGCCACGTCAGTCCGCAACGAGAAGATCAAGATCCTGCAGTCGATTCGGCCGCTCGAAGCAGACAGCGTGTGGAAGTCGGTCGTGCGCGGACAGTACGGGCCCGGAAACTTGCAAGGCACTGCCGTTCCGGGCTACCGGCAGGAGCCAGGCGTGAAACCGGATTCGGCGACGGAAACCTTCGTTGCACTGAAGCTTATGGTCGACAACTGGCGGTGGAGCGGCGTGCCGTTCTATCTGCGCTCCGGCAAGCGAATGCCACGGCCGGCGACCGAGATCGCGATTCGCTTCAAGCAGGCACCGCACATGGTTTTTCAGGGCAACAACATCGAGCCGAATTCGCTGGTGCTCAACATTCAGCCGGACGAAGGGATTTCTCTCTCCTTCGGCGCCAAATCGCCCGGATCGCAGATGGAGATCCGGCCGGTGACGATGGACTTTCTATACCGCCAGGCGTTCGGAGGCGGTTCGCGCGAAGCGTACGCCACGCTCATTAACGACTGCATCCGCGGCGACGCCACGCTATTCGATCGAGCCGACAGCGTGGAAGCGGCATGGGGATTGGTCGATCCGATTCTGAAAGCGTGGCAGAGCGCGTCGGCTCCGCCGTTCCCCAATTATCCCGCGGGGAGCGAAGGTCCCAGGGCCGCGGACGATCTGACAGCATCTGAGGGTCGGCGCTGGCGTTCCCTCTAAGGCATTCGTCCACACCATGAAGCCGTAAGGCGAATCTCACCCTTGAATTCTCGGGAGACTGCATGATTCTGGCCGGCGACATTGGCGGAACAAAAACCAACTTGGGGCTGTTCGAAGAGAGGCAGGGCACGCTCGTCAAGCTAACCGACAAGCGTTACCCCAGCCGCGAGCACAAGGGTCTTGAAGAGATTGTCGCCGACTTCGTCAAGGGCACTGGAGCAAAGGTTTCCTCCGCCGCATTTGGTATCGCAGGGCCGGTTGTCGATGGCCGCGTCCGCACCGGCAATTTGCCGTGGATCGTGAATGGCGCCGTGTTGGCGAAGCAGTTGGCGCTCGGTCACGTCCGGCTGATGAACGACCTGGAAGCCACGGCGCACGGGATAGCTGTGCTCAAGCCTGGTGACCTCGAGATACTTCATCAAGGTGTCGCTGCGCCACAGGCGCCGCGCGTGGTGATCGCCGCGGGAACGGGCCTCGGAGAGGCGATTCTTTTCTGGGACGGCAGCAAACACATCCCTACTGCGACTGAGGGCGGACACGCGGATTTTGCGCCCCATACCGATCAACATGCCGAATTGTGGAAATTCATCAAGACGCGAAGCGAGTTTGTGAGCGCCGAGCTGATCCTTTCGGGAAGGGGATTTCGCACCGTCCACGAGTTCCTGAGCGCGACTGTGCGGCATCCGAGCTTCGACGATCCGAAGACGGACGCGGCCGTGGAAATCACGAAGCTGGCGCTGGCGAAGCAGTGCCCGGTGTGCGTCGAAGCCGTGAATTTGTGGGTGGAAATTTACGGCTCAGAGGCGGGGAATCTCGCAATTCGCACCGTAGCGCGCGGCGGCATCTACGTCGCAGGCGGAATTGCCGTAAAGATCTTACCTGTGTTGAAAGACGGGCGCTTCGTCGCTTCCGTTCAACACAAAGAGAAGATGACCGATTTTCTCGCGCAAATTCCCATTCAGGTTGTTTTAGATGAGGAATGCCCTCTAAAGGGCGCAGCGAACGCCGCTTGGAAGAAACTGTAAGTCAAGGTTGTGCTCTTAAGCTTCCCATTCGAGATGGAATTCTCGCCCGTCGAACGCTCGGGCCGCGTTCTAGTCCCCGGTTCTGGTACCGACTGAATTTGGCGCTCCGCTTTTTCTCACAGATGGGAAGTGCGATTCCGCAGTACTCGCCCGCTGTCGAAACTTACCCCCGAATGGGAGGCATAAGCCTTTGCACATCATGCAGATCGCTTGCCGCAATTCTGGCACACGGATTGCGTTCCTTGAATGTTTCAATCCGTGCGCACATTTGCGGGAAGGGGACGAGAATGAATCGATTTCTTGGACTGATGATCCTGACAGCGGGCCTAGCCTTGCCTGTGCACGCACAGACGTCGCGTGGGACGTCCGGAGCCGGCGTCGCCGGAATGACGGCGAGCAACAGCACAAACACGGGCGGAGGCGCGGGATACTCGGGCGGTGGATTCAGCTCGGGAGGCGGATCGCGACCGGTCAAATACCCGGTCACTCAATTTGGAGTTGCCAGCGTCAGCGGCTCGCTGCAAGACTTCACTCCGTCGACTTTCCTCGCCTACGATAAGGCATTGGCCACGGGACGGGACATTCTGGCCAATCCGCCGAAGACGGTTGTCGAAGCGGCGCACAACCAGGAAAACAGCGGCGCGCAGAAAGCAAGATTGGCTCTGATTCAGGACGCCAACGGGGCACCCGTCATCGTCGTGCGATAGGGCTGACGTTGGCGGAGGATTGGGCGATTACCTAGGGATCGTCGGCCAGCGCCCGAATGTAAAGTCGCTCCATATATCATATCCTCGCGGACTACTGCCTAGCGCGCGTCGATCGCCTGTTCCGAGCACGTCGCGAGGCTCCTACGAAACGAAATTTCGGAGGCGTATGAAAAGACCGCTTGGCGAATAATTCGCCAAGCGGTCTTGTGTCAAGAAGTGCTGCGGCTCCGCCTCGCGAAGGCGGAACCGGTAGCTTGAGGTTACTTTAGATTCGCGCTGCTGAACGTGTAGACAAACCCGAGCGTCGCCGTGTTCTGCTCCTTAACTGACCTGTCGGCAGAAAAGCTCTGCTCGAATATCGGCTGGCTCGCGAAATCATACCTGTACTCCGCACGGAACAGGAAAGAGCTCGTGACGTTGTACGAGTAGGTTCCGGTAACTTCTTGTGCCCAGCCTCGTTGAGGGACCGAATCGATGGCCGGAATTATCCCGCTAAAGCCCTCCGGATCGTCGTAGTACTCGTAACGAACTGCGAAGTTGGTCTTGGGACTGAGCGTGTACTTTGCGTATCCCGCCACGCCCCACCAATCGACTGACGAAGAGAGGCAACTTGAAGGAAGTCCCTCGGGGGTACGGCTAGCCGGTGACACGATGGCGAAGTCGCACACGCGCGGGTCGAACACCCTTGGTCCGAATCCATAGTCGCCGTTCAACTGGAAGGCCCACTTCGAGTTTGGCGTGTAGCCAATCACGGTGTCTGAAATCTGCTTCCAGTCATTGAACGTGGAACCGTTCTCGTTAAATGCATCGACCACCGGGCCGGCGAAATAGTTCTCCGTGACGGACCACTTCATATTCGGCGTGATAGCGAGGCTCGCACCGTACGTAAGGCCTGAACTCACACCGAAAGCGCAGCAATCGTGGTTGATGATCGTGTTGTTCCAACCGTTCACAAGATAGCCGGTGACAGCCACCTTGGAATTGAACGCGTACTTGGCGCTCGCTCCGAAGTGGAAGAACGGGATGGCGTAATCGAAAAGCAGACCGCGGGTATAGTTCCAGTTCGCGTTGCTCTCGATTACCTCCGCCCCCATCGGTGTGACGAACTTCCCGACACTGACGGTCAGACCTTTCCCGACAGGAGCCAGATACGATAGGTATGCTTCCTTCAGGAAGAAGTTGCTGCCGTCACCAAACCCAGTATTGTCGGATTCGTTCACGATCCTAGCGGCGGTTCCGTACCCTGCGGAGACGTGATACCCGAGTCTGCCTTCCGCGCTCATCGCGTCGGGCGGCTTGTCCAAAATCAACTCGGCCATGTTGAAGTTGAAGCCGTTCGTCGGCCCCTCAAACGAGCGCAGCCCGGCCTGGTTGTCGGGTGGGTGGTTCGGGTCATAGCTGTAGTACGCGTCGCCGAACCCGCTCAGGGTCACAGGCCCTAGCAGGCCTGCGAGATTCACTTTGGGGGCCTCATCGGCGGGTGCATTCGGCGTGATGCCTCCTGTCGCTGCAACGGGTTGCACCAGCGCTGCGGTTTTCAGACCCGGTGCACTGTCTTCCTTCAGCGCCGCGATTTCCTGCTGAAGCGCGGCAACTTCCTTTTCCAACTCTTCCAAACGCTGATCCGAACTCGGTTGCGCCGCGGTGGGTTGCGTTGCTGCCGGCTGCGAAGTCGCAGCAGGCTGGGCCGCTTCCTTGTCGGACGGCTTGTCCTCAGCCCTCGACGCACCTGCCCAACCTAACGCAAGCGTGGTAGCCAACGTGGCGATGGCTAGTTTATTGATGCAATTCATGTCGTTTCCTTTCCCTCCCTATCGCGCTCACGATGTGGCGTGTGAGTTCGCGTTTTTTGGCCTGGATAAACGAAGGTGCAGGTAAGGTACAGGCAGATGCCTAAGCGGTCCAACTCATTAAATCTATGGCTCATATTTGAATTTGTGTGCTCAAAACTTATGTAATTTGTATCTCCGCGACGCCGATCCACACACGCCTCGAGCCGTACAACGCAGCTTGAGCGCACAGCAACCAGTCTCAGGAGCTCGACGGCTCGTCGGCCCATCTCTCCATGATTCTATCCATTTTGTTTACAATAAGTTGGCGGAATTCCACGTTGGTCGGCGGGAAAAACATAGGGGGCCTGCCGACGAGATCACGTGCTGCAGCCGTGACACCGGGCGATTCTGGATGGCGGGTTAGTGCCTAACGAAGAGGAAGAGCAGCCCGAAGACGATAACCGGAATGAGCGCGAGCATTATATAAAACAGAACTTGTCGGACCCACGGCGTACGACGCTTGCGCCAGTCATGCAGCTCGGGCCGCTCCGAGACCCCGATTTTCTCCGGGTGTTGAAGATCGAGAGCCATCTCGTGTGCGTTGGCATACCTGTTTTTCGGATCGCGCTCGATGGCCCGGTAGATGATTTCCTGGAGCTCAGGTGAGATCGTAGGGTCGACCTCGCGGGGAGGAATGGGATTGTTGAGCAATCGGTCGTTCATGATCGCGAACGGATTGGGGCCTTGGAAAGGCGTCTTGCCAGTCAGCATTTCGTATAACATCACTCCGAGCGCATAGACATCGCTTCGGCCGTCTCCCCGTTTACCCTTCACTTGCTCCGGCGAGATGTAATCGGGAGTGCCCATCACCTGAGAGAGTTTCGCGAATGTCAGGCGTCGCGCGCCCTCGCGCCCCGCAATGCCGAAGTCGATCAGTTTGATGTGATCGTCCGCGTCCACCATGATGTTTTCGGGCTTCAGGTCGCGATGAACGACTCCGTGCGAGTGGATATAACTGAGCGCGTCGCAAATCCCGAGAGTGATCTTGATGGCGCGCTCGACTGGAAGCTTTTTCCGTTCGTGGAGAATCTGGCGCAATAAGCGGCCGTCGACCCATTCCATCGCCATGTAGAGCTGGCTTCGGTCGGGGTCGTCGAAGACTTTCATCACCCCCGGGTGATCGAGGGCCTTGCCGATTTCCATCTCGCGATGAAAACGGTCGAAGAGGACCGGGTCAGCTTCCATCTCAGGGTGGGGAATCTTGATCGCGACCGGCTTGCCAGTTCGCAAGTCGGTAGCTTTGAAAATGGAGGCCATTCCGCTGCGGGCGGCCACGCTCTCAAGCTTGTAGTGATCGAGTTGGTCGCCGGGGCGGACTGGAAGCCTCTTGTGTCTCGGTCAGGCTGGAATCCGCGGCGTACGCCGATCAGCGCAGACGATACGGGCGCCCACGGTACATTCCGACGCGTTCGACGCCTCGGACGCGGATTATTTGCAGGGTGATATTATCACTGCCGTCCCGCTGGTTGGCAATATCCACGAGCCGGCGTGCGGCTGCCGCCAAGTCCCCGCCATGGCCTACAACAGCCGCGATTTCTGATCCGCTTACCGAGCCATGCAACCCGTCAGAACAGAGCACAAGTACGTCACCGGGCAGCACCTGGTGTTCCTGGACATCGACATTGACGAATAATTCCGAACCAAGGGAGCGCATCAGCAGATGGTGCGTACCGGAGCCGGACGCTTCGGATGCGGAGATTATTCCGAGGCGGACTTGTTCATTCGCGACCGTGTGATCCCGAGTAAGCAGATTGGCGTGGCCGCGGCGGATTAGATAACAGCGCGAGTCACCTACGTGCGCGATGGCTGCGCGATCGTATCGAAGAGCGCAGGCCACGAAAGTCGTCGCCATGCGAGAGCCGCCTGGGCTCGCCGCGTGGCCGGCGTCAATCACGCGCGTGTTCGCGGTTTTGATCAGCCGTTCGAGCAGCGTGGTATGCGGTTCAGCAGGCGAGGCCTCGCGGAATCCTTCGAGCACACACTCAACCGCTGCGTGTGAGGCGACTTCGCCGAGATCGTGGCCGCCTACTCCGTCAGCCACGGCAAAAAGCCAGCCGCGCGAGCGGGCATCGTCCGGCGTCGCCGGAGCGACGTGCCCGAAATAATCCTCGTTGCCTTGACGAACTCGGCCAAGGTCAGAAAGCTGCGCGAACTCGACATCCATGGAGTCGTGAAACGGACGATGGCCTTCGGCGACCTCCATCCTCGCTGCAGCCGCTGCTTGAAGGCCTCTATACATTAGAACCTAATCTCACTTGCCGCAGAGCTTGCCAACACTTCGACTGCGACCGATCATTCAACGCCGCCGCTCGTGCTCATTCCCTTAGCGCGTGGGCAGCAATCTCATTATTAGGCGAGCAGGGCATGCGTGGGGATGCAACCTTTGAATGGGCCGCATAAATGATTCGTATACCAAGCTCAGGGAAAAAAAGAGCGGGCCCGAAACGTCCGGGCCCGCTGGCTGACTGTTGGTTTGTGTGAAGGCTACGCGCGGCTGGTGACGAGTGTCGTCTTGCCCTTCTTCTTGCTGGCCATTGTGAAGTAGATCGCGCCGTAGATCGCCCATATAGCCGCGATGCCCAGCGCGCCGTACGGTTCCATCTTCGTGCCGTAACCCATGAACGGAAGGACCAGGTAAGCGCCCATGCAAACCAGGTTTGCCGCGATTCCGAACGCCGGGATGGCCCAGTGCTTGATGAAGCTGAAGTTGGGGTGCTTATGATAGGCCACCATGCAGATCACGCAGCTCAGGCCGTAGAGCAAAAACGTGCCGAAGTTGGACGCCAGCGTCACCAGCGTGAATGTGTTTGGCAGAGCGGCCATCTTGTCGTGGGTCGTATAGCCAAAACTCGACCAGAAGCCGTGAGGGAGGGCCTGAATCGCGGCGTCCGTCGGAGCGCCGGCATCGCCGAACACCACCGAAAGTCCGATGCAGCCGAAGACGATGGACACGATCGCCAGAATCCAGATGGCTCGGTGCGGACTGAGGTTCTTTTCGTGCAGGATACCGAAGTGTTCCGGCACTTCCTCGTCTTTGCCCATCGCGTAGGTGACGCGTGCGCCCGTATTGATGCAAGCGAGCGTCGTGCCGATGAGCGCCAGGAACACCGTGAAGGCCTCGATCAGCATGAACGTGCGGCCGTGGCCCGGACCCAGGATGGCATCGCCGAACATCACCATCAAATCGCCGATGGGCGCCGCCGAACCGGAAGCGCTTTGCATCGAATAGCCGCTACTTAACGAGTAGTTTGTGGCGAAATACTCGAACAAATAGCAGAAACCACCTTGTATCAGCAGGGAGGTGATAACGGCTTTTGGAAGGTGCCGTTTCGGGTCTTTCGCCTCGCCGCCGAGCGCGGTACACGATTCGAATCCGACGAGGATGAGAATCGCCACAGTCGCCTGGACGAACAACCAGCTCCATTTATGGACTCCGATTGAGGAGGCCGCGCTCGGATGGGTCAGGAAATTGCCCATCGAGTCGTTCCAAGGATAGCTGATGTGATAGGGAACGACGGCGCCGCTCGCGTCCTTCTTGCACTGCGGGACCATGTTCGAGTCGCGCACCGGATTGCCCTGCGCATCCGTTTGGAATTCGCAGTTGTACGCGTCTCCCGAAGTTGCGTCCCACTGCCACGCCACACTGCCAGCTTGGTGGTTCAGCCGGTAGCCGATTGCCATTACCGAGAACACAAGCAGGGCCGAAATCTGGATGATATTGATGACCAAGTTGGCTCCGGTCGAGGCGGTCACGCCGCGATGCGCGATGTAGCAAACCAGAATGCAAAACATGATCGCCACCACTATCATGAAGGCGGGCCCGGGATTCGATGCGCTCATGAAGTTTGGCCACAGTGTGCCGGTGATGTACCCGATGAACAGCCCAGTTGCCACGAGCATCACACCCGGATAGATCCAGTAATAAAGATGCGAGCCCCAGCCCACGATGAATTTCATCAAGCGGGCGTATCTCCACGCCTTCTCGTGGTTCAGGAAAGCTTGCTCCGCAAAGTAGTACGAGCTGCCCGAACCTGGATATAGCTTGGATAGCTCCGCATACGACACAGCGGTTGCCAGGCACAGCAACAGCGCAAAAAAGATTCCGGCCCACATCGATGGCGAGGTCGCGCCTTCCGTCGCCTGCGCGTAAAAGGTGAGCCAAAGGAAGGCGCCCGGCGCGATCAGCGCCATCGCGTTGACCGTAAGACCGGTTAAGCCTAAGGTAGCCTTCATCTCACCCGTTGTTTTCTGTTCGGCCATAACACTCTCCTTGTGTTGGGGGGTGGATCCCGAGGGCCAGAGGTTATACGGAAGTATGATTTTCGTAAAATGCAACGTTTTGATCGAGGATATATATGTTTCAAATGACGTGATACATGTCTAAGCCAAACGATATCTGCCGTTTATCTCGGATATCTGACGAATCGTCACGCGCTCTCGCGAATTCGCAATATATACTTTCGAATATCTGGCACATCTGAAACGCGCCGAAGGAGGCAAAAATGATCCGCAGTTTTCAGGGCCGAATGCCGCAGACGGCGCCGAGCGCCTACGTCGATCCGCAAGCCGTCGTCATCGGCAACGTTTCGATCGGCGAGGATTCAAGCATCTGGCCCTGCGCCGTGCTGCGCGGAGACTACCACTCGATCCGCATCGGCGTGCGGACGAGCATTCAGGATGGCTGCGTCCTCCACATTCAGGGGGAACGCTTCTCGATTTCTGTCGGCGACGACGTCACGGTCGGGCACGGCGTGATCTTGCACGGCTGCACGGTCGAATCGAACTGTCTGATCGGCATGGGAGCGATCTTGCTCAACGGCTCAAGGATCGGTATGGGTAGCATCGTCGCGGCGGGCACGCTGATTCCCGAAGGGATGGAAGTTCCTCCGGGCAGTCTCGTGATGGGCGTGCCGGGGAAGGTACGGCGGTCAGTCACCCAAGCCGAGCGAGCGCAAATAGCTGCTTCCGCCGAGCACTACGTCGGATTCAAGAACGCGTTTCTCGCCGAAAACTATCGCTAATTCCTTCGTCTCGCTCCTGCGGGTTCGCTGCGGCGCTCCTTTGCATCATTATTCACGCCTGCTAGTATGTTCGAATGACATTTGTGTTGCTGCGCCTCTGGAAATGACCGAAAAGCGAGAGTTTAGGGCCATAAGAGGTACTCGAGACATCTTGCCTGCCGATTCCGCGCTTTGGCATTGGTTCGAGCAGATCGCGCGGGAAACGCTTGAGTCCTACAACTTTCGCGAGATTCGCCTGCCGATTTTCGAAGATACGCAGCTTTTTGCGCGTTCCATCGGGGTTGATACCGACGTTGTGTCGAAGGAAATGTACACGTTTGAAGATCGTGAGCAGTTTCACGTCGCGCATCCATTATCTCTGGTTGACGTGATTCGGCTCGACGAGGCGGTTGCCGAAGCCTGGCAGCGCGGTACCATTCCGCGCACGGCTGCAAACGAAGCCGAGGTGCTCACGCTCCATGAGGCGTGCCGGGATATCGAACGTGCAGGTACTCCTGCCGTGCTCCGATTTCTCGATTCCGTCCGCAACCTGGCCCTGGGCGACTCGCTGACTCTGAGGCCGGAGGCTACGGCGAGTGTCGCGCGCGCGTATATTGAGCATGGAATGCAGACGCTGCCTGGAAATCAGAAGCTTTACTACGTCGGACCGATGTTTCGTCGCGAGCGGCCGCAAAGAGGACGTTACCGGCAGTTTTATCAGGTTGGCGCAGAGGTGCTCGGCGCATCGGACGCACCTGCAATCGACGCCGAAGTCCTCGAAATGCTGCTCGTGCTTTTCAAGCGCGCGGGCCTCGAGAACACGACGCTCTACATCAATTCAATCGGCTGCAAGGAATGCCGGCCAAAATATGTCGAGCTGCTGCGCGAGGAGCTGCGAAAGGTGGTGGACAAGCTCGGCCCGGACAGCCAGCGGCGCATCGAGACAAATCCGCTGCGCGTTCTCGATTCGAAGCTGCCAGAAGAGCAAGCGGTGATCGAAAAATTGCCGCGCATTTCCGAGCATCTGTGTGCAGCCTGCCGTCAGCATTTTGCGGAGCTGAAGGATGAGCTCCATTTGCGCGATATTTCGTACGACGAGAACTGGCGTCTGGTTCGCGGCCTCGACTACTACACGCGTACCACTTTCGAGGTGACTGCCACGGGACTCGGCTCGCAGAATGCAGTCTGTGGAGGAGGCCGCTACGATGGCTTGGTTGACTTGCTCGGTGGCCCGGCCGGCGTGAAGGGAATCGGTTTTGCGATCGGGACCGACCGCGCGATTCTTTCGATTCAAGAGGGCGGGAAGCTGCCGCACTTGCCTGGGCTCAGCGTGTTCATCGCGCGGATGGGAGCGAAGGCGTATCCGGTGGCGGTCAACATCGCCAAGAAACTGCGTGCGTGCGGATTGGCCGTTGAGCTGCCTCCGCAGGAGATGAAATTCGGCAAGGCGCTTGGCTTGGCTGATAAGCTCGGCGCACGCTACGCGCTGATTATCGGCGAGGATGAAGTTGCCTCCGGCACGTACACTTTGAAGCGTCTCGCTGACGCCGAACAGAAGAAATTGAGCGAAGACGAACTGCTCGAATATCTCGAATCGGAACGAAGAGGATCTGGTGCTTGACACTCTTGGAGATTTGAAACGCACAAAATACTGCGGCGATCTTAGAGCGGCCGACGCCGAACAGGACGTCGTGCTGATGGGATGGGTGCATCGGCGGCGGGACCTCGGGCAGCTGATTTTCATCGATCTGCGCGACCGCGCCGGAATCGCGCAAATCGTGTTCAACAAAGAACACAATGCCGAAGCGCACGCCAAGGCTGAAGAGCTGCGCTCGGAATTTGTCGTTGCCGTCGAAGGGCGCGTCCTACGTCGGCAAAAGGCAAATCCGGAGATTGCGACGGGCGAAGTCGAGGTGATGGCAACTCGCCTCCATATCCTGAACAATTCAAAAACGCCACCGTTCGCGATCGAGGATGAAGTCACGGCCACGGAAGAGACGCGCCTGCGTTACCGCTATCTCGATCTCCGCCGGCCGAAGCTGCACAGCAATATCGAGCTGCGCCATCGCATCGTCTTCGAGATTCGCAAGACGCTCGACGGACTCGGCTTTTTCGAAATCGAGACGCCGCTGCTCACGCGCTCGACGCCTGAGGGCGCGCGCGATTGCCTCGTGCCTAGCCGCATCCATCACGGGCAGTTCTACGCGCTGCCCCAATCGCCGCAGATCTTCAAGCAGATCCTGATGATTTCCGGCATGGACCGCTATTTCCAGATTTGCAAGTGCATTCGCGACGAAGACTTTCGCGCCGATCGCCAGCTCGAGTTTACGCAGCTCGATCTCGAGATGTCGTTTCCGCGCCAGGCGGATATTTTCGACGCGATCGAGCGCGTCATGGAACGCGTCTGCACGCTGGTCGGCGTGAAGGTGCAGCGGCCGTTTCGCCACATGGACTACAAAGATGCTTTGCGCCGCTACGGCTCGGACAAGCCCGATCTGCGCTTCGGGATGGAGCTACAGGAAGTCACGAAATTCTTCGAGCCCGCGCGCCCCGCGCTCCATTTCGAAGGCAACGTGCAAGCAGTAGTTGCGCCGGGCGCTGCAGTGTGGTCGCGCAAGCAGCTCGACGAACTCGCCGAATTCGCCAAATCAGCAGGCGCGCGTGGAGTTTACGCAGTGAAGGTGACAGCGGAGGGAATTTCGTCGCCGCTCGAGAAGAATCTCGGCGCAGAGGGCCTCAAGAAGCTGGCCGAGGCTGTTGGCGCGAAGGCTGGCGACCTGATCGTCGCCGCTGCCGCAAAGGAGCAGGTCCAGCACAGCGATACGTCGCTCGGTGTGGCCGGGCAGATTCGCCTGCATCTCGGCGACAAACTGAATCTGATAGACCGCAGCAAGTGGGAGTTTCTCTGGATCACGGGATTTGCGCTCTTCGAGTGGAGCGATACCGAAAAGCGCTGGGTGAGCGCGCAGCATCCGTTCACGGGCATCGTCGAGGAAGATATCGACAAGCTCGAAACCGCGCCGTGGGAGTGCCGGTCGAAGGGCTACGATTTGGTGCTCAACGGCAACGAGCTTGGCTCGGGCAGCATTCGAATTCACCGCCAGGACGTGCAGGCGCGCATGTTCAAGGCGCTCGGCCTTTCCGATGAGCAGGCCAAGCATCGATTCGGATTCTTTCTCGATGCGCTGACCTACGGCACACCGCCGCATGGTGGCATTGCACTCGGCATCGACCGCATCGCAATGCTTCTCGCTGGCGAAAAATCCTTGCGCGATGTCATTGCTTTCCCGAAGACCGCTAAGGCGCTGGACCTGATGTCCGAGGCACCCTCGACCGTCGATCAAGATCAGCTCGACGAATTGGGGATTGCAATTCAGCCAGAGACGAGAGAAAAGTGAGCGGGACGTGCCTCTCTTGACGGCGCGTCCAGAGGAAGGGGAGATGAGACAATGCAGATTCTCTTCATACCTCTGAACCCTGAACGAGACGCTAAGTATCGGGACCTCGCCTATTTGATTACGATCCCCATTGCATTGGTTTCTGTCGCGGTCGCTGTTTGGGCTCTTTGGGTTTTGCCAATCTGGTGCGCATTGCCTGCAGCGATCGTCGTAGTTGCGTTTGGTTTTGTCGCAGCCTTGAAACTTCTCAATCGCACGCTTCCAAAGAAATTCCCAACAGATGGGGCGTTTTGATGTCCCGAATTCGCATACTGGCTGAAAATGTCGCGAACAAGATCGCGGCGGGCGAGGTGATCGAGCGTCCAGCGTCGGTGGTGAAAGAGCTGCTCGAGAACGCGCTCGACGCGGGCGCGCGGTCGATTCGCGTCGAAGTCGAATCGGGCGGCAAGCGCATGATTCGTGTGATCGACGACGGTTCCGGCATGAATCATGACGACGCGCTGCTGGCTTTCGAGCGTCACGCAACCTCGAAACTGCAAACCGCCGACGATCTGCTTTCGATCGCAACCCTCGGCTTTCGAGGCGAGGCGCTGCCGTCGATCGCAGCGGTCTCGCGGCTACTGCTCGAAACGCGCACGGCGGAAGAAGAGCAGGGAACTCGCGTCGAATTCGCCGGTGGCAAACTCGTTGGGGTCAAGCCAGCGGGCCTGCCAGCGGGAACGTCGATCAGCGTGGCCGATATTTTTTACTGCGTCCCCGCGCGGCGGAAATTCCTGAAGTCCGAGACGACCGAGCTGGGTCACATCGCGTCACTCGTAACGCACTACGCGTTGGCGCATCCAGAAGTGCAGTTTCTGCTGAAGACGCCGTCGCAAGTGATTATCGACTGTGCGCCGGTCGAGAAACTCTCGGATCGCGTGTATCAGGTTTTCGGCCGCCAGGCGTTGGACGAGCTGGTCGAAATCCCCGCGAGCGAAGGGCCGGTGCGCTCGGCGATAACCGAGCCGGAGGTCGAATCCGAGGAGCAGGCAGCGACGCTGCGCGTGACCGGCTTCACGTCGCGTCCCGAAGTGCAGCGCGCGAACCGCAACGGAATCTATATTTTCGTCAATCGGCGGCTCGTCCGCGACCGGCTGCTGCTGCACGCGATCGGCGAGGCGTACCGCAACGTGACCCCGCCGGGAGTGTTTCCGGTGGTGCTGCTTTTCATCGAGCTGCCATACGAGGAAGTCGACGTGAACGTGCATCCGGCGAAGATCGAAGTGCGGTTCCGCCATCCGCAGTTCATCCACGACTTCACGCGGGACGCGATCCGGCACGCGCTGTCGATCGCGCGGCCGATTCCGGGATTTCCGGCGGCGCGCGCCGCAGCCGCCGGCGTGGCGCCGACCCCGGGAGCGACTTTCAGTTCCGATGCGCTGCGCGGCTACCCGCCGATCTCAGACGCAGCCGCATTCCCCGGACCGCCGCGAGCCGAGATTCCGACCTCATTTGCATCGAGCCCGCCTGCCGGCGAGGCAGGCGCGGCGGTCGCCGAAGGGTTTGAGTTGAGTGGTGCGCCCGAGCGACCTTTTGCCCAAAGGCTGGGATTCGGTACCGACGGCGCCATGAATTTTTCCGCCTTCGCCGACAGTTCGGCTACGGCGGACAGGCCGCTGCCCTCGGAGATGGCCGCGCCGATCTCCGAAGTCGGTTCGTTGCCAAGCCCGGAGTCGATTGCTGAACTAAAGCCGCTCGGCCAAGTGAATGCGAGCTTCATCGTCGCGGTGAATGGCGAAGGGCTTTGGATCATCGACCAGCACGTGGCGCATGAGCGTGTCCTTTTCGAGCAGCATTTGCAGGCGCGGCGCGAAGGCACGCTCGGCGGGCAGCGGCTGCTCGTCCCGATCATTGTGGAGCTCAATCCGCGCCAGCTCGCCACGTTTGAACAAATCAGCGAAGAGCTGCGCGCGAATGGCTTCGAGGCGGATTTGATGGGCGGCCGCAGCGTCGCGATCCAGGCCGCTCCGGCCGGAATTGCGAGCGGCGACGCGGAAATGCTGCTCTTCGAAATTCTCGATGACGTTGCGCGCGAGAATCAGGCGATTTCGATCGATTCGCTGCAGTCGAAAATCGCCGCTTCGACCTCCTGCCACGCGGCGATCAAGGTCAACACGCCGCTCGATACGACGAAGATGGAATGGCTTCTCGGCGAGCTTGCGAAGACGGAATACCCGATGAGCTGTCCGCACGGGCGGCCCGTCGTGCTGCGCTATTCCGTGCGCGAGATCGAGCGCGCGTTCAAACGCATCTGATGCCTCACCTCATCATTGCCATCGACGGCCCGGTCGGATCAGGCAAGAGCACGCTTGCGCGGCGCGTGGCGGCGATGCTTGGCTACATTTACATCGACACGGGCGCGATGTACCGGTCGGTGGCACTAAAGGCGCTGCGCCAGAAAGTCTCGCTCGATGCCGCCGAGGAGCTCACGGAACTTGCCGGTGCGACGCGCATCGATCTGCGCGCCATCGACGGCACGCAACAGGTTTTTCTGGATGGCGAAGATGTGACCGCCGCGATCCGCACTCCCGAGGTTGCGCAGGCGGCCTCGAAGGTAGCCGTCGTTCCGGGAGTGCGGAAAGTGTTGGTAGCCGAGCAGCGGCGCGCGGGCGAGCGCGGCGGAGTCGTGATGGAAGGTCGCGACATCGGCAGCGTCGTGTTTCCTGACGCGCAGCTCAAGATTTTTCTTACCGCGTCGCCCGAAATCCGCGCCGAGCGCCGCTGGCGTGAGCATCAGCAGAAGGGCGACGCAATCGACCTCACGCGGACGCTCGAAGAAATTCGCGAGCGCGACCGCCGCGACCGCGAGCGCAGCACTTCGCCTCTCGTCCGCGCGCAGGATGCCGTTGTTGTGGACAGCACGGCGATGGAAGCTGAAGAAGTCGCCCGCCTCGTGGTCATGCTGGCGAAAGAGCAGCGCTAGCCGTTATTCGCCCGAGTCGCGCGGTGCCCGCCGAACGCGTGAATGGTGCGCGTCCCCGCTACCACCTCTCCCCCATGCGAAACCCCGCTCGGAATAACGAATTCCTCCCCGGCTCTTACTGGAATCCGGTTGCCGTCGATGACAAGCGTGTAGCAACCCTGCACCACGGTCATGTACTCATCGAAGTCATGCACGTGAGGCGCGGATGAGGCGGATTCGTGGCAGGTCCAAAACGCCATCTGGCTGCCGTCCGCTCCATCGAACACGTAGCCTTCGACTCCCGGAGTGGCTTGGCTGTTTGTTGCGATTTGGTTGGCGGCCCGCTTCATGAACTGAGGAAAGTCGTTCATGTGCGGAGATTCTCTCGTCCTGCTGGACGGCTGTCAACAGACGTGGGTCGGCTTGGCTAACTCGGGCTCGACATCGAGGCGAGGAACTCCGCGTTCGTCTTGGTCTTCGAGAGGCGGCCGAGCAAAAGCTCCATCGCTTCGACGGTTGACAGCGGGCTGAGCACCTTGCGCAGCACCCAGATGCGGTTCAACTCGTCGGCTGGCAGAAGCAGCTCGTCTTTTCGCGTGCCGGAACGGTTGATGTCGATCGTGGGGAAGACGCGCTTGTCGACCAGCCTGCGATCGAGGTTGATTTCCATGTTGCCGGTGCCCTTGAACTCTTCGAAGATCACGTCGTCCATGCGGCTGCCGGTGTCGATCAAAGCGGTGGCGATGATCGTGAGAGAGCCGCCTTCTTCGACGTTTCGCGCAGCGGCGAAGAAGCGGCGCGGACGCTGCAAAGCGTTCGCGTCAATACCGCCGGAGAGCACTTTGCCCGAAGGCGGCGTGACGGCGTTGTAAGCACGCCCGAGACGCGTAAGCGAGTCGAGCAGGATCACGACGTCGCGCTTGTGCTCCACCAGGCGCTTGGCCTTTTCGAGCACCATTTCGGCGACCTGAATGTGCCGCTGCGGCGGCTCATCGAACGTTGAGCTGATGACTTCGCCCTTCACGGTGCGCTGCATGTCCGTGACTTCTTCCGGCCGCTCGTCGATCAGCAGCACGATCAGCGCGATTTCCGGATGGTTCGCCGTGATCGAGTTGGCGACGGATTGCAGCATCATCGTTTTTCCGGTGCGCGGCGGCGCGACGATCAATCCGCGCTGTCCTTTGCCGATCGGGCAAAGCATGTCCAGCACGCGCCCCGTGAGATTTTCTTTGCTCGTTTCGAGGCGGATGCGCTCCTGCGGGTAGAGCGGCGTCAAGTTGTCGAAGAAGATCTTGTTGCGCGCGACTTCGGGATCTTCGAAGTTGACCGCTTCGACTTTGATCAGCGCGAAATAGCGCTCGCCATCCTTGGGCGGGCGCACCTGGCCCGAGACCGTGTCGCCGGTGCGCAGGTCGAACTTGCGAATTTGCGACGGCGAGACATAGATGTCATCCGGCCCCGGCAGGTAGTTGTACTCCGGCGCGCGCAGGAAGCCGAAGCCGTCCGGCAGGCATTCGAGCACGCCCTCGGAGAAAATGAGGCCGTTCTTTTCCGTCTGGGCGCGCAGGATCTGGAAGATCAGCTCCTGCTTGCGCATGCCGGAAGAGCCGGGGATGTTGAGCTCCTTGGCGATTTTGGCCAGATCGGTGATGTTCTTATCTTTCAGTTCTGCAAGGCTAACACTCATGTAGTTCTTTCCTTCTCAAGCCTAGGTTTCAGGCACGACTGTTTTGTGAGATCGATCCGGGGCGGGCGCGTTCTATTGAGGCACTCTATCCCAGATTTTCAAACGGGTTTACTTCCCGAAAATTCGTTGGCTTCGGTCGCGGGCCTGCCTGCCGCAGGCAGGGCCTGCCGAGCAGGGTGTGGGAGGACCGAAGGCTTCAGTTCGTCAGTTCATTGTCCTGCGCAACATCCGCGCCGAATTTCGGCTCCACTCCGGCCACCGGTGGGTGTCCGGGAATCGGCAGCGGCTGCTCCAGAGCAAGACCCAAAACCTCGTCCATCGATTCGACGAAGTGGATCGACATTTGCGCCTGGATTTCCGGCGGAATATCCGCCAGATCTTTTTCGTTGTCTTTGGGAAGAATGATCGTGTGCAAGCCGAGCCGGTGCGCCGCGAGCAGCTTTTCTTTCACGCCTCCGATGGGCAGCACCTTGCCGCGCAGCGTGATCTCGCCGGTCATCGCAACGTCGCAGCGGACTGGAATCCGCGTCAGCGCGCTTACGATCGAAGTGCAGATCGTGATTCCCGCCGAAGGGCCATCCTTCGGGATCGCGCCTTCGGGCACGTGCACGTGAATATCTAGGTGGCGGTAAAAATCCTTCGGCAGGCCGAAGAGATGTGTGCGCGAGCGGATGTAGCTCATCGCCGCTTGCGCGGACTCCTGCATCACTTCGCCGAGCTTTCCCGTCGGCGTCAGCCGGCCTTTTCCCTGCATGATCGCGGCTTCCGTGACAAGCACCGAGCCGCCGACTTCGGTCCAGGCGAGGCCGGTCGTCAGGCCGACTTCGTTTTTCTTCTCGGCGAAGAAGTCGCGATATTTCAGGATACCGAGGTAGTCGTTGACGTTGGCGACCGTAATTTCGGTGCGGAAGCTCTTGCCATCCGCCACGACTTTACGCGCCACTTTGCGGCACACGTTGGCGATTTCGCGATCGAGGTTGCGGACGCCCGCCTCGTGCGTGTAGTGGCGAATGATGTGCGTGATCGCTTCGTCCGTAAACTGCACATTCTCTTTATTGACGCCGGTCTTCTCGAGCTGCCGCGGAATCAGGTAGCGCTTGGCGATCTGATACTTTTCCTGCTCGGTGTAGCCGGGCAAGCGCAGCACTTCCATGCGGTCCTGCAACGGCTGCGGAATCGTGTGCAGCACGTTGGCCGTGCAGATGAACATCACCTTCGAGAGATCGTATTCGACGTCGAGATAGTGGTCGGTGAACGAATGGTTGAGCTCGGGATCGAGCACTTCCATCAGCGCCGCCGACGGGTCGCCGCGGAAGTCCATCGACATCTTGTCGACTTCATCGAGCACGAAGACCGGATTGATTGTGCCGGCCTTGCGCATCATCTGAATGATCTGGCCGGGCAGCGCGCCAATATAGGTACGGCGATGTCCGCGGATTTCCGCCTCGTCGCGTACGCCGCCGAGCGATACGCGAACGAATTTGCGACCCGTGGCGCGACCGATCGACATCGCAAGCGACGTCTTGCCGACTCCCGGAGGTCCGAGGAAGCAGAGAATCGAGCCCTTTGGATTCTTCACGAGCTGGCGCACCGCAAGATATTCGAGGATGCGCTCTTTGATCTTCTCGAGCCCGTAGTGATCTTCGCTGAGAATCAGCTCGGCGCGCTTGATGTCGCGAATTTCTTTCGAGCGCTTTTTCCACGGCACGGCGAGCAGCCAATCGAGGTAGTTGCGCGACACGGTCGATTCGGCGGACATCGGCGGCATCATCTCGAGCCGCTTTAGCTCCTGCATGGCCTTTTCCATCGGGCCTTCGAGCATGCCGGACGTCTCGATCTTCTTCTTCAGTTGTTCGATTTCGTTCGCTTCGCCGCGGCCGAGCTCCTTCTGGATCGCTTTGAGCTTTTCGTTAAGGTAGTACTCTTTTTGCGCGCGCTCCATCTGCCGCTTCACGCGCGTATTGATCGAGCGATCGACGTTAAGCTTCTCGGTTTCGACTTCGAGGATGTCGGCGATCCGGTTCAGCCGCTCGACCGGCTCGAAGATTTCGAGCAACTCCTGCTTTTGCTCGACTGGAATTTGCAAATTCGCCGCTATCGCGTCGGAGAGCTTGCCTGGATCTTCAACGCGGACGGCTGCGATCATCGTGTCGTAATTGAGGCTCTGCGACAGCTTCACATACTGCTCGAAAAGATTCGTGACGCGGCTCGAGGCCTGTTCGATCTGCGCGCCCGCCTCGGCCTTCACAGGAACCAGGCGAATCGTGGCGCGGAAGAAGCCCTCGTCATTTGCCACTTGCACGATCCGTGCTCGCTCGGTGCCTTCGACCAGAACCTTGATGTTGCCGTCGGGGAGCTTCACGCTCTGCACGATGTTGGCAAGCGTTCCGACTTGGTAGATTTCCTCAGGCTTCGGGTCATCGACCGAGGCGTCGTGCTGCGTGACGAGGAAAATCTTCTTGTCGCCCGCCAGCGCTTCTTCCAGCGCGCGCACGGACGCCTCGCGCCCGACGATGAACGGGTGCATCATCTCCGGGAAGATGACCATATCCCGCACCGGCATCATCGGCACGCGCTTCACTTCGACTTTTTCTCTATTGAACATGAAATCCTTGAATCGAAATCCTTAGATCGCGAACGCCACGCCCGTCCGCCGCAACGTCACCTGTAGCGTTAGCCTGCCTTCTCCAGCAGGCTCCAATTGATCTCGTGGCCCTTCACCATGTCTGCGGTCACGACGAAATCGCGGAGTTTCCGCTGCGCCGGCATGTGGTACATCATCTCCAGCATCAGATCTTCGAGGATCATGCGGAGGCCGCGCGCGCCGACCTTGCGCTGAAGCGCCAGGTCCGCAACGGTCTCAAGAGCATCATCGGTGAAGCGCAGGCGGACGTTTTCAAATTCGAAGAGTCGCTGATATTGACGCACCAGCGCGTTCTTCGGTTCCGTCAGAATCCGCACAAGAGCGCCCTTATCGAGATCGCTCAGCACGCCTACCACCGGCAACCGGCCCACGAACTCCGGAATCAGGCCGTAGCGAATCAGGTCGGTCGGCTGTGCCTGCTCTAGCACTTCAATATTCCGCCGAGTCGCCGTGGTCGGCTGCGTGTCGGCATGGAAACCGAGCGACTTCTGGCCCACGCGCCGCTCAATGATCTTTTCCAGTCCGACGAAAGCGCCGCCGCAAATGAACAGGATGTTCGTCGTATCGACCGGCGTGAACTCCTGGTGCGGGTGCTTGCGTCCGCCTTGCGGCGGAACGTTGGCGACCGTGCCTTCGAGAATCTTCAGCAGCGCCTGCTGCACGCCCTCGCCCGAAACGTCCCGAGTGATCGAGGGGTTCTCGTCCTTCTTCGAAATCTTGTCGATCTCGTCTATATATATGATGCCTTGCTGGGCCTTTTGGACGTCACCATCTGCAGCTTGCAACAACTTTAGGATGATATTTTCGACGTCTTCGCCGACGTATCCGGCCTCCGTCAGGGTGGTGGCATCGACGATCGCAAACGGCACTTCGAGCATCCGCGAAAGCGTCTGCGCCAGAAGCGTCTTGCCCGTGCCGGTCGGCCCGATCAGCAGGATATTTGACTTCGTCAGTTCCACATCCCCCGGCTGGCGATTCAGGAAAATCCGCTTGTAGTGGTTGTAAACCGCCACAGCCAGCTTTTTCTTCGTCTTTTCCTGGCCGATCACGTAGCCGTCGAGAAACGCCTTGATTTCGGGCGGTCGCGGCAAGCGCCGGTTCGCCGGCGACGACTGCTCGCGCTTCTCATCCTCGAGAATCTGCTGGCAAACGCCAACACATTCGTTGCAGATGTAGGAGCGCGGATACTCCGAGGGGGAGCTGATCAGCTTCTCCACCTGCTCCTGCGTCTTATGGCAGAAGGAACAGCGCAACGGCTCTTCTGGGGTGAACCGTTTCACCGGCAATGCCCCTTTCGAACGAAGCCAGCCCTGCGATGAATCTGAAACTTATTGTAAGTCAGAATTCGCCTGCCGTCCTGCGATTCATCGCTTTCACTACTAACCATTTGGAACGCCGCTACCGATGCTTCGTAATGATTTCATCGACGATGCCGTAGGCCTTGGCCTGCTCGGGCGTCATGATGAAATCGCGCTCGACATCTTTTTCAATTTTCTCGATCGGCTGGCCCGTGTGCTTGGCCAGCAGGAGATTGAGCGCCGCGCGCGTCCGGATGATTTCTTTCGCATGAATATCGATGTCGGTGGCCTGGCCGGAAAGGCCGGACATCCAGGGCTGATGTATGAGGACTCGGGAATTGGGCAATGCGTACCGCTTCTTGGACGTGCCGGCGGCCAGCAGAACTGCCGCGATCGATGCGCACTGGCCGATGCAATACGTCACTACATCGGGGCGGACGAATTGCATCGTGTCATAGATCGCCATCCCCGCCGAAATCGAGCCGCCCGGTGAATTGATGTACAGCGAAATGTCCTTTTCCGGGTCTTCGGACTCGAGGAAAAGCAACTGCGCGGTCACCAGGTTGGCCACATGATCGTCGATCGGCGTGCCGATGAAGATGATGTGGTCCTTCAGGAGCCGTGAATAAATGTCATAAGCCCGCTCGCCACGGTTCGTCTGTTCGACGACCATGGGAACCAGAGTCGTGGCACGCGGACTCGCGTCGTCAGTTTGTCTCATCTGGAAAATATCTTGCGCGCTGAGGAATCCCGAATCGAATCTACTTTTCGCCCTTGGCTGTCTTTTCGATTCGAGCCGTGCGGTAGAGCCACTCGAGCGTTCTGTCGCTTCGCAGCTTCGATTTCATCCTATCGAGCGCACCTTGCTTTGTCAAGCGAGCCCGCAGAGCCGTTGCAGACTCGCCACTGCGTTCGGCCAGCGCCGCAATCTCTTTGTCGACGTCTTCGTCGGTCACATCGATCTTTTCGGCCGTAGCGATCCGGTCGAGAAGCAGCTCGGCCTTCACGTCGCTGATTGCGCGGTCACGCTGCTGCCGCCGGAGCGCCGGCCAATCCACATTCACCGCCCGGGGATCGATGCCCTGCGCAGCAAGAGACCGCACGGTTCGCTCCAGGCGCGTGTCCATTTGGCTCTCGACGAGCGCCTCGGGAACTGGAAAGTCGTGCATCTTCACGAGCTGTTCGAGGATTCGCTCGTGCGCCTGATCCGACTGCCGATGTTCCTTCTCGTGGTCAAGGCTTTCGCGGATTTTCTTGCGCAACTCGTCGAGCGTGGTCACGCCGCCCTTCTCTCCGGCCATATCCTTCGCAAATTCGTCGTTCAGCTCGGGCAGCTTCTTTTCTTTGATGCCATGCACCTCGACTGAGTAGTCGAAGGCCTTGCCTGCAAGCTTCGGATCGGGATAATCCGCCGGATAGGCCACCTCGAATTGTTTCTTCTCGCCCGACGTTACCCCGCGCAAATTCTCGGTGAAGCTCGCAAGGGTCTCCTCGGCGCCCAGCGGGACCATCACATTCTCGGCCGTTACTGGATCGCCGCCGCCCCTTGGCGTTCCCATCAATTTCACCAGGACGGAATCGCCGTCCTTCGCCGGTCGGCCCTCGACCGGAACAAACGTCGCGGCGCGTTCGCGCATCTCTTCGAGCGTTTTGTCCACCTGCGCGTCGCCGATTTCGATCTCGTCCACCTGCACTTGCAGATTCTTGTAGTCGCCCACCTCGAATTCGGGAAGCACTTCGAAAACTGCGTGCACCCGCAGCGGTTCGCCGTCTTTGAAATCGATCTTGTCGACTTCGGGCCGCGTGACCGGAACGAGTTTCTTCTCGTCGAGCGCTTTTTCGAGGTACTCGGGCACGAGCGATTGCACGACTTCGCCCTGAATATCCTCGGCGAAGCGCCGCCGGACGAGCGTCACGGGCGCTTTTCCAGGACGGAACCCCGGAATCCGGGCGATCCGCGCGATATCGCGCGCAACTTTTTCAGTCGCCTTCTGAACGTTCTCGGCGGGAATTTCCAGATCGATTTCGCGCCTGCACGTTGCTTCAGTCATCGGGAAAGTTCTCTGAAGGGCAAATGCCCAAGACTAGCGACCTCGGTTTCAGTCTGCCTTTCGCCTCTTTGGAATCCGACGAGGAGGAGAGCAGGAGAGAGCGGCAAGCCGCGCCGCAACAGAAAAGTCAGTATAGGCAATCAATCGGCATGCGTCAACCGCGCGGGGAAGACGAAAGGAAGTCCCTCGACCCACCGCGTTCGCTCGGGACGGCAATTCCTCGTCGGAAATGCTGGTGCGGAAGAAGGGACTCGAACCCCTACGGCCTTTCGGCCACCAGCTCCTAAGGCTGGCGCGTCTGCCAATTCCGCCACTTCCGCGTGGGAGTCTCAGTATATCATCGCCCCGCATCGCTATCCTGATTGCGCTTGCCCAGCCCGAACGGTTTTGATAGGCTCCGCCGCAATCGTTTCCCGGGGGAGGATGTCATGGCACATTGCACGAAGTGCGGAGCAGTTATCGCCGAGAACGCTTCGTTTTGCGCGAGTTGCGGTTCGCCTCAGTCGGCGCCCGGCGGCGCTCCGAGCGCTGCTCCCAATGCGCCGCCGGCTGGCTCGGCGGGCCAAACTCAGATGGCGGAAAATGTCGCGGGCCTGCTGTGCTACGTCGTGGGCTGGATCACCGGACTGATCTTCTTTTTCATCGACAAGCGGCCGTACGTTCGTTTCCACGCCGCGCAATCGATCGTCGTGTTCGGGGGACTGCACATTCTTCAGATCGTGCTCGGCATGTTCTTTGGGTTCAGCTTGTTCATGGGCGGCCTCGGCGGTTTCTCGATGGCCTGGGCCTTGTATGGCCTGGTTGGACTCGCGGTCTTCGTGCTGTGGATTCTTCTGATGATCAAAGCCT
>DASPUN010000004.1:0-82643 GCA_035622875.1 Candidatus Acidiferrales bacterium | reverse complement strand
ACCGGAACGGAGTACTTCTGCGTGGATGCGACGAACGTCATCTACCAGAGCAGCGCCGCGATTGCGCCGGTTGCTGCTACCGGATGCCCAGTCGGTGGAGCAGACACGCCGATCGGCAACTAACCATCACTCAACGCCCAGAGAGGAAGCGACAAGCTTCCTCCCTGGCGTTGTACCCACACCAACAACGGTGACGATCATGCGAAGACCTACAGAAAATATCGATAAGGGTTTCTCGCTGATCGAACTGCTAATCGTTGTCTCAATCATTCTAATCATCGCAGCGATTGCAATCCCAAACTTGATTCGAGCGAGAATCGCAGCCAATCAATCGTCGGCTGTCGCATCGCTGCGAACCCTGGACAGCGCGGCAACGACATATCGCAATACCTATCAGGACGGATACCCGGGCAGTTTGGCAGTGCTGGCACCGGCAGGGGTTCAATCTTGCGATTCGTCCGGGATGATCGACGAGGTGTTGGCAACCGGCAAGAAGTCGGGCTACCAATTCGCTTGGTTAGGCGGCGTCGACCCGGTCTCGACCATACCGAATGGTTGTTCGGCGGCGGGGTACTTGGACATGTTCTCCGTGACAGCGACACCTTTTGGATACCCGACAGGAACGATCTACTATTGTGTGGACGCCACGGGAGTAATTCGGCAGGACAGCGCGGCAATTGCTCCGACGGCCGCCGGCGGTTGCCCCGCAAGCGCCGAGCCAATCGGACAGAACTGACGCCAACTCTGGACGTCTCCTGCGCCGGGCGGGCTGCGATTCCAGATCGAATTCGGGTAGCGCGGTTTACATAGGCTTTCTTTCTTCGCGCGGAATCATGGCACTCCAAATCGGCACGTCGACAATTGCCGCAAAGATCCCCATCCGTAAGTCCTCATCTCTAGAGTAGACATTCGCCCTCATTCTTTCGTTCGCCTCGCGGTCTGGGTGTTCGCGGCATTTCAGGTTTTCTACATGCGGACTTCGAGTGGAAGTGTCCGCACAGCCGATGAATGCCGCAGCGGACAATGCTGGGAATAAGACCAAGCCGAATAAACGCTTGGCCGCATCGCTGCACTCATGCTGGCGGCATTGGTGATCAGCATCTTCGGTCTCACGAAGACTTTGCGATCGAATTCTCAGATCGGCTAGCGATCCAGCCCGCGTCTCCGATTCACTCTCCATCGCGATTCCTGCTAACCTTGAATCGGCGATGCGCGGAATTCTGTGTGCGTTTCTTATGGCCATGCTGGCGGGCACGGCGGCCGACGTCAACTCGGTGCGTCGCTCTCTCGAGAATCGCTACCACCACGCGCGCACGCTGAAGGCTGAGTTCTTCGAACGCTACAGCGACGGGAACGGCGGAGTTGTCGCGGAATCCGGTACAGTGTATTTCTCGCGTCCCGGCCGCATGCGATGGGAGTACGAGTCACCTGAGAAGAAGCTATTCCTCGTGGACGGCACGAATGCGTGGTTCTACGTTCCGGCGGACCGTACGGCCAGTCGCGCGAGGATGAAAGAAAGTTCGGACTGGAGAACACCGCTGGCGTTGCTGGCAGAGAAAGCCGATCTGACGCAAATGTGCCGCAAGCTTGATCTACTCGAGCCCGGATCGGAGAGTTCAACGGACGATAAGCCGCTCGGTGCGGAGGATTCCGTGTTGCGTTGCACTCCCCGCGACAACCCAAGCGGACCGCAGGGCATTTTCCCGTACGTCCTGCTCGAAGCGGATCCGGAGTCGCGACTTGTGCGGGTCGTGATTCGCGACGTAGGAAACGTGGAGACGGAATTTCGCTTCGGCAATTGGGAAGAAAATCTAGAGATCCCTGAGATCAAGTTTCATTTCCAGCCGCCGCCCGGCGTCTCTGTCGTCACGCAAGAAGACCTCGCCACAGCCATTCACTAGGGTTTCCCGCCGGATGGCATCAGATCCCAGATCGCTCGCCCAACGGCGTTTCAGTCGCGAAGGAACGCAGTAGTCTCCCGCAGAAACAGTTCAAGCTGGTCGTGATGCAACCAGTGCCCGGCGTTGGCTACCTTGATCAAACGGCAATTGGGAATTGCATCTCTGCGTGTATCGGCGTCGGGTATAGGCAAGAAACTCTCGACGCCCCAAAACATAAGCACCGGGCAAGTGATCTGGCCGAATAACTCGGCGGCGTCTTCCATTCGCTGGCCGAAGGGGGGAAGGATGCGGGCGTAATTGTCAAATTTCCAGACGAGCGAGCCATCCGGGTCCCAGTTCGTGCCGTGCAATGTTAGGTGCCGCGCGACTTCATCGGAAAGGTGCGGGTTAGCCTCCTTCATTCGAGCGACTGCCGCGGCGAGGCTGGGATAGGCTTTTGGCCGGCGCTTTTCGACGTTGCGGACTGCCTCGATCCAATACCGTAGACGCACCGATGCCGGATTGTGCGCGCGACTATTCGGTGGGGCGCCGAGGCCCTCGATCGAAACGGCCTTGCGGACGCGGTCAGGATAGACCCCGCAATAGTTCAGCGCGATGACTCCACCGAGGGAATGACCGACAAGGCGAATCGGAAAATCGTCAATGATGTCGAGCAGCGCCGATAGATCGAGCACATGTTCGGCGACGCTGTAGATTGCGCCCGGTGCCCATGCACTATTCCCGTGACCGCGAAGATCGAGTGCATATACGTGATAACTCTCGCGGAGGGCTTTTGCCACCCAGTCCCAGTTGCGCGCGTGATCCAATCCGCCGTGGATGAGCACAAGAGACGGCTTTCCGTCCTGCCCGTAGTCCCAAAACTGCAGCTTCAGACGATCGGAATAGAAAAAGTGTGAAATCGGCTCCATGATGTCCTTCTGAATCAGGGTGCGAGAGAAGCAAGCGCGACTTTAGCACAGTCACTTTCCGGCTCTCATACAGCCTTTTCGGCGTTGTCACATCCTATTAATGGAGCATTTTCGCAACCGCGCTCACCAGCCGATAGGGGTATGCTAGGCTGTAATTGCCAGCCCAGCAGGGGTTCGGATCGACCACGATGGCCGAATTTGTATGCAAAGTTGGAGACACGACGGGCAAAGTCTTCCAGCAGGTTGAGACGGCCCAGTCGGAAGGCGAGGCCCGGCAAAAGCTGGCTGACCGCGGCTATTACGTTTTTTCCGTACGCAAGCACCTCGACCTTTTTTCGCAGGTCGGGACCGCCGCAGGCGAGCGAAAAATCCGCCCGCAGGATTTTCTCGTCTTCAATCAGCAGTTTAATACCCTGATCAAAGCGGGTTTGCCGATTCTTAGGGCACTCGACCTTCTCTCCGAGCGTGCGGCAAGCCCGCAGCTTCGCCCAATCCTGGCGGAGGTGCGGCAACGCGTGCGCGACGGCGCACTTCTATCGGAGGCGTTGGCCGCTCAAGGCTCGTTTCCGCCCGTCTACGTCACCGTCATTGCAGCGGGAGAGCGCAGCGGCAATCTGACTGGGGTCCTCGAGCAGTACATCGCCTACCTGCGGGTTAGCACTGGTTTTCGCAGCGGACTGATCACGACGCTGATTTACCCCGCCGTCCTGGTGGCCACTGCGCTGAGTGTGGTGACGTACGTGGTTACATACGCGATGCCGCGGTTCGCCGCCTTGTATCATGAATTGAATGTGCCGCTCCCCGCTCCGACGCAAATCTTGCTCGCGATTGCCTTGCCTCTGCGCACCTATTTCGTTGCCTTCGTCGGCTTGATCGCGCTCATTGCAGTGGCGATATTGCTATGGACGAGATCGCAGAGGGGAGCGATTGCGATCGACAGGATAAAACCGCGACTGCCAATCCTCGGCGAGGTGTGGCTGAAGGCGCAAATCGCGCAGTTCGCCCGGACACTTTCGACGCTCCTCGCGGGAGGCACGCCGCTGGTTCCCGCTCTGCACACTGCCTCGGCAGCGATTGGCAGCGCTTTGATATCGACGTCGGTGGACTCAGCGGCAGATCGCGTGAGGGAAGGGAAATCGCTTCACGAGAGCCTTGCGAGCACGCAGCTTGTCCCCGGGCTAGCCCTGGAAATGATCGAGGTCGGCGAAGCATCGGGATCGCTCGCCGCGATGCTGACGAGCGTGGCCGAGTTTTACGAGGAAGAAGTAAACATACGACTTCAGCGCACTTTGACCTGGATTCCGATCGTGATTTTGGTGGTCATGGCGATTGTGGTAGGCTTCATTCTCATCGCCCTCTATCTGCCGATGTTTTCTCTCCAGGTCGGGACCACAGGGGGATAGGACCGCATGGCAACAGTCACGAACGCTTCACCGCTGCCCGATGAAAACGTGGAGCGACAACAGGCTCAGCGCCTGGCCGAACGCTATCGGTGTCCTTTCATCGACCTGAGGGAGCAGCGCATTGATCCGGAGCTGTTCCGGAGTATTCCCGCCGAAATGATGTTTCGTTACAACTTCGTTCCGCTTGAGGCCCACGATTCGACTCTGGTGATTGCGCTGGCCGACCCGAGCCAGTTGCATCTGACCGACGAGCTGGCGCTCTTGCTCGGCAAGCGCCTGCAGATCCGCGTCGCAACGGCGTCGCAAATCGGAGATCTGCTGAAACGCACGGAGCAATCGCAGCGCGTACTCGACCAGGCGACCGAAGGATTCACGCTACAAGTAGTCAGCGAGGAAGAAGAGAGCGAAGAAAACATCTCGATGGAAAAGCTCACGCGCACCGATACGGGCGTGAGCCCTGTTGTGCGGCTCGTGGATACCGTGATTTTCACCGCTCTGGAGCGCCGGGCTAGCGACATCCACATTGAGACGCGCAATTCCGAAGTTGTGGTCAAGTATCGAATCGATGGCGTACTGCAGTACGCGATGAAGCCGCTCGACAAAGACTGGCACGCGACGATTCTTTCGCGCATCAAGGTGATGAGCGAGCTCGATATCGCGGAGAGGCGCGTGCCGCAGGACGGTCGTTTCCGCGTACGTTACCGGGGCCGCGACGTGGATTTTCGCGTGTCGATCATGCCCTCCGTGCACGGCGAGGATGCCGTTTTGCGCGTACTCGACAAAGAGACTTTGAGTGAGAAATTCCGCACCCTCACGCTCGACGTGGTCGGCTTCGATCAAGATGAGATCGCGCGGTTTCGCCGGTACATTCACGAGCCGTACGGCATGGTCCTGGTCACGGGCCCGACCGGCTCGGGGAAGACCACGACTCTTTACGCGGCGATCAATGAGATCAAGAACGACGAAGACAAGATCATCACCATCGAAGATCCGGTCGAATACCAGGTGCGCGGCATCACGCAGATTCCGGTCAACGAGAAAAAAGGCCTCACGTTCGCCCGCGGGCTGCGGTCCATCCTTCGCCACGACCCAGACAAGATCATGGTCGGCGAAATCCGCGATCAGGAGACGGCGCAAATCGCAATCAATTCGGCGCTTACGGGTCACCTTGTTTTCACTACAGTGCACGCGAACAACGTGACGGACGTGATCGGCCGGTTCATCAACATGGGCGTCGAACCATACAACTTCGTCTCCGCGCTGAACTGCATCCTCGCCCAGCGGCTGGTCAGGGTAATCTGCGAAAACTGCAAGAGGAAAGTCACCTACTCGCCCGAAGTGCTGAAGGAGTCGGGTTTGGATCTCGCCGAATGGGGCTCGTTTCAGTTCAGCGAGGGTACGGGATGTCTGGAATGCGCGGGGACCGGATTTCGAGGGCGAACCGCCATCACCGAGCTGCTCGATCTTTCCGATCGCATCCGCGAAATGATCATAGACCAGCGGCCGACTTCCGAGATCAAGCGCGCAGCGCGCGAGGCGGGAATGATTTTTCTTCGAGAATCCGGCCTGCGCAAGGTCCGCACCGGCGTCACGACCTTGCGCGAGATCAACAAGGTGACCTTCATTGAGTAGCACCGCGAGCCACAGCAGTATTTCGAACCAGTTCTTTCAGCTCGGACTTGTGCAGCGCCTGGAGAACTGGCTCCAGGCGATGCCGCATCCCTCCGTCGTAGTGGAAATCGCCGGTCCGCACGTCGCGGTTGCTCGCTGGGCAGGAAAGAGCGGGCATTTGGAGGGAGTCGCTGCAGAGCCGCTTCCCACCGGGGCTGTCATGCCTTCGCCGGTGGAAACCAACGTGACACAACCGGATGCCGTTCGGGCCGTATTGCGGAGAATTTTCGGACGAGTCGAGCCGGGTGGTGCGCCAGTTGCCTTGCTGATTCCCGACCCCGTTGTGCGCGTGTTCATATTGCCCTTCGATACGCTTCCGCGCAGAGCGAGCGATTCGCTTCCCTTGCTCCGCTGGCGGCTGAAGAAGAGCGTACCGTTCGATGTGGACGATACCGTCATTTCCTGGATGCGCCAGGTCGGGCGCGACGGTGGCTTGGAGGTGGTGACAGCGGTGGCGCGCCAACCCATCATTCGCGAATACGAAGCGCTCATCGAGCCGCTTGGAGCTCGTCCGGGAGTCGTTCTCAGTTCGACGCTCGCCGCAGTACCTCTGCTCGAAGAGCGCGGGGCGACTCTGCTGGTCCGGCTTTGCGGCAAGAACCTTTCGACGGTGATCGTCTTGGGAACGAATCTATGCGTCTATCGCTCGACCGAGGTACGAGCCGACGCCGCAACGCTCGAGCCTCAGGCGATGTTGGACGAGGTCTTTCCGGCGGTCGCGTACTATCAGGATTCCTGGGGTTCCACGCCGGATCGCGCGCGGCTGACCGGTTTCGGCGCGAGAGAAGAAATATTTCGGCAGGCGCTGTCGGAGGAACTGAGGATCCCCGTCGGCTCGCTCGGCGACGCGGAATCCGCGCATTCGCTCGACGCCGCGGCGAAGGATCTGATTCCTCACGGCCTCGATGCACTGGCCGGATGGATGCTGAACGGAAGATCGTAAGGACGCCGCCCCATGAAACTTCGGCTCAATCTCGCCACGACGCCGCAAGAAAATAACCGGCCGTTCGTTGCCGGAGCGGCGCTTATCGGTGTGCTGGGCCTTCTCGCAGGCGGATTGCTGTCTCATGCGGCGTACGCTTCGTGGCGCGCGAGCAGGGATCTCCGCGCCGAGACGTCTCGTTGGGAAAGCCAAATCCGGCACGACCGGCAAAGACGGCAGGAACTTGAAAATTATTTTCACGGTCAGGCTGCGCAGCAGATTCTCGATCGGTCCGCGTTCTTGAATTCGTTGATCGATGAACGCAGCTTTCCCTGGACGAAGATATTCATGGACCTCGAGCAAACTCTTCCGCCGGGCGTCCGCGTGGTGAGCATTTCGCCGAAACTGGTGAACGGCCGCGCCGAAGTGACGCTTGAAATCGGCGCTCAATCCGATGCGAGCAAAATCGAGTTTTTGGAGGCAATCGAGAGATCGAAAGTGTTTTCTGGCATGGTCGTGAAAGACGAGAAACACGCCGACCAAATGACTCAAGCGGATAGAATTGTTCTGAATCTCACTGTGTGGTACTCAACGACATGATTTCGCCCGGCGGATGGCCACCTTGGAAACTGTGGTCGAGCGCCGCGCTCGGCCTGCTGCTGCTGGTCGACGTAGCGCTTGCGGTTTTCCTGTGGCAGGGGTCGCGGCAGGACCCGGCGGCGATGCGCATGGAGCGCGACCGCATGGCTTTGCAAGCAAAGCTGCTGCGGGCCGACGTCGAACGGGGCGAGAAGATCCGGGAGTCGCTGCCCCAGGCGGGCAAAGATTGTGATGCATTTTATCGCCAGTCGTTTCTCGATGGCGCAACGGGATATTCGCAAATCGAGTCCGACTTGAGCGCCATCGCCATGCAATCGGGCGTTCGAACTTCGGACCTTACGTTTAAGCGGACGGCGATCAAAGACCGCGGCGTGACGGAGATCACGATCAATACGAGTGTCGACGCCGACTATCCCGCTGTGGTCCGGTTTGTAAACGGCCTCGAGCGATCGAAAAAGTTCTATCTGCTTGATAGCCTGAGGCTCGGGACCGCGGCGACGGGCGGAATCAAGCTCGATCTCGAATTGCACACGTATTTCAGGACCTGACGAATGAGCCGCCGCACCGAAATATACGTCATGGCGGGATTGCTGATTCTGCTTGCCGGCGCCGCCTATTACTTCTTCACGAGCCGCAGCGGGAGCACCGGCCTGCCTGGCGTATTCGCGGCCGATACGAAGTTTCAGCCGCTCGATGTGCGCGAGCCTGCACTGCGAATGGATTTGCTCGCGAAAATTCGCAAGCTCGAGTATACCGGCTCGCACAAGAATATTTTCGTCGCTGCGCCGCCTCCCCCGCCGAAGTCCGCTATACCCAGTGGTCCCGTGATTCGTCCGATTGGACCGCAGCCTCCTCCGCCTCCGCCCCCGTTGCAATTTCCGGGCGAGTTTTTTGGTTACGCGACGCAGCCGCACGGTGGCCGGCGCGTGGGATTCTTTACCAGCGGCGATGATGTATTGGTCGTGGCTGAGGGTGACACGATCATGAACGGTTTTCGCCTCAACCGGATAAACAATGACTCGGCGGATATCGAAGAAATCTCCTCCGGGCGTCATGCAACGGTTCAAATGGTTCAGTCGCCGGACGCCGGTCTGGCTCCTTCCTCTGGAACGCCGGGGCTACCCGGGCAGGCGGGGCAGAACCCATGAAGACGCATTGCCAACAAGCGGGCATGGCGCCGGGGCGCTCCGGAGAATCCGGCTACGCCTACCTGATGGCGCTTTTTCTAATGATGGCGATGCTGATCGGCTCGCAAGTCGTGCTGAGCAATCTTGCTACCCAGGGGCGCCGCCAGCGCGAGCGCGAGATGATCTGGCGCGGCAATCAATACATTCGCGCAATCCGGCTGTACTACCGGAAAACGGGGCATTATCCGCAGTCGGCGGATGATCTGCAAAAGGGCCTTCCCGGTTTGCATTTCCTGCGGATCGAGGCTTACAACGACCCGATGAATAAGGACGACGGAGCGTGGAGGTTGATCTACGTCAACGCAGCGGGCCAGATCATCGGCAGCGTGCGCTATGCGACTCTGCAGCAAATGGCGCTGCTGGATCTAAACGGCGGCGTGATCCCTTCAGGCCAGCAGGGGAGCTCGGCCGATTCAGGAGGCCAGTCAAGCTCGTCCAGCGAACTCTCAAGCGGCACTGGCCAATCGACTGCGGCTCAGCCGAGCTCTGCGCAGGGCCAGCAGGCCGGTGGAATACTTGGATCGTCAATGCTGCAATCCGGAACGTCGGGACTGAGTCTGGGTTCCTCGCCGTTTAGTTCATCGCCGCAAGGTGGAGCGAGCGGGCTCAGCCAGGGTACCGGGCTGCTTGGCGGGTCTAACCAATCGCTAGCTGCCATCGCTCAGCTCAAGCCGACAGGTCCCGTCGATGGCCCGGTGCTCGGCGGGTTCGTTACGGGAGTCGCCAGCAAGATCGACAGCCCGTCAGTTAAGGTTTACAAGGGTGGCAAGACGTATCAGCAATGGGAGTTCATCTGGAATCCACTCGAAGATCAGGCCCGCGCCCTTCAGAACGGTCTTTCGCCTCAGGGGCAGCAGCCGGGCGTTGGTCTGCCAATCGCCAATCCATTCGGTGGCACTTCGAATGCGCCGGCGAATCCGAGTGCAAATCCTCCGGCGGGTAACGGTCCAGAGGCCCAGCCGCCCCAATCTCCATTGCCGGTGCCGCCGCAGAATCCGCCGGACCAGCCCTTGATACAGCAGGATTAGCGCAACTGCGGCAATGCTTTGCAAATTCTGCGTCGGCGGGGCAAAATGGAGCTGCAGCCAGATGTTGTGTATCGAGTCGCGCGTCGGAGGCACCGATGGCCGTCGAAATCGCTAGAGGCGTGACGCTGGAAAAGCCGGGCGAAGACGAGAATTTTCTGAAGGACGAGGGCATTCTCTTTACGTCGCTCGACAAGGTGGTCAACTGGGCGCGCCGCAGCTCGATCTGGCCCATGTCGTTTGGGCTCGCGTGCTGTGCGATCGAGATGATGTCGATGGCTGCCTCTCGCTACGATATTTCGCGTTTCGGCGCCGAGGTATTTCGGGGATCGCCGCGCCAGTCGGACATGATGATTATCGCTGGCCGCGTTTCTCAGAAAATGGCGCCGGTGATCAAGCAGCTTTACGCACAGATGCCGGAGCCGAAGTGGGCGATTTCGATGGGCGCGTGCGCGACGTCTGGCGGCGTCTTCAATAACTACGCCGTGGTGCAGGGCGTCAATCAAGTGATTCCAATCGATGTCTACGTTCCCGGCTGCCCGCCTCGGCCGGAAGCTCTGCTCTACGCCGTATTTCAAATCCAGAAGAAGATCGACAACGATCGCGGGAGCTTCCTGCGCTCTCTCAATCTCAGCAAGAGCTGATCCGGACCGCACCACTCGCAATCGTCTAGTCACTTACAAGCAGTTCTGCGCCCATTGAATTCAATGGGGTGGGGCTGCCGTCGGCTCCATCAGTCGAATCTCTGGAGGCGCGTAGGAAGCGACATCAATCTTATGGTTTAGGCAGATTAGCTTGTAGTGTTGCAAGTCTTCCGGGTGGCCGCCAGTGTCTCGCGAAAGGTGGTCCAGGAAGTGTGACTTAGTGTAGATGCGAAAGACGTTTCCTGTGAATGCCTCGTCGTCATTTTTTCCGCATGACCCGACCAGCTCCTCGGTGACGAGATATGCCGCGTAGTGTTTCCAGAATAGTTCGAACTTCTTGCAGCCCTTCACGGACTCGATCGGCGAGTAGCGCGTGACAATCTGACTTGATTCGGGAGTCTCCGGACGGTTCAACGGGGGCGATTCGTTCAGTACTGCCTCCTCGACGAGAAGAAGCAATGAATTGTCTCTGGGCTCCGTTAGTTGGCGAAGGTAGAAATACCTAGCGGAGTTCAACGCGCCGAAGATTGCAGGGATAGACACTTCACCGGACCTTTGCGGTTCCACCATGGACCTCCAGGATGCTTCCCGGCGCAAACTGCGCTTGCCGCACGTAACCCATGCCGATGGACGTCCCAGTTGCCGGCGAAAACGCAGCGCTCGTAACATAGCCGACCTCCGCTCCGCCCGCGTAGAGCTTCGTTCCTGACGTGGGTGGCGTGGCTGTCGAAAATTTCAGGAGCACGCGCTTGCGATTCACGTGCCCGCGCGATCGGACGCGCTCGACGATCTCCTGTCCCGTGTAGCAGCCCTTGTTGAAGCTGATGTGCGTGTTTTCAACGGCCGCTTCGTGCGGGATGTGCGCCTCATTGAAATCGACAGGGAACCACGGCACACCCGCCTCGAGCCGCAGCGCGTTGAGCGCAGCCATGCCGATGGGCTCCCCTCCACTGGCGCGAACGGCGGCGAGCAACTTGCTCCACAAGGCAGGGAGGTTTTCGCGCGGTGCGACGATCTCGGCTCCCGGCTCGGCGAAGTGAGAGCGCTTGACCAGGAATCCGGATACGCCCTCGACGGCAGTTTCCTGTGCCGACATTTCCGGCAGATCGGCGACAGACACGCCGCAGAGATCTGCGATCACTTCCATCGCCCGCGGTCCCTCGACGGCGACGCTTCCCATGCGATCGGTTTGGTCGTCGATTTGGACGTGCGAGCCGATGACGTACTTCTTTAGCGTCGCGACGGTGCGCTCGCGCTGCGAAACGTGCGAGAGCACCAGCAGCTTTTCCGGCAGCGCGTAGACTTCGAGCTCCGCGAGGATGTGCCCTTGGGGATTGAGGAGCAATGCGAGCGTCCCGCGCCCCTCCGCAAGCGACTTGATGTCGCCCGAGGAAATGTTGTGCAGGTACTGCACGCGGTCGCGCCCGGCAAGCACGAGAATCGCGTGCCAGTTCGAGTCGATCAGCCCGACGCTCTGTTTGGCGGCGCGATATTCTTTTTCAAAATCGGAGAATCGCTCGGGCAGCGTGCAGCCTTGAAACTCTGCCAGCTGCGCGCCTGCCGCGCGGTGTGCGTCAATCAAAGGCGTGTCCACGGAGTGCGCCGGTAACGCCCAATCTTAGCAGATGTCCCCCCGCCTGCTCCGAGCGCTCGCCCACCCGCGCCCCGGTAGTGGGTCAGTTTCCGACTAACCGACAAACCTTCCGGAATCCTTTCCATCACTACTCGGAAAGCCCGATTCTCGGGACTCGGTGGGGTAGAATCGAGCTCCAGGTTGAAATCTGGCGGGAGCGATTCGAGATCATGGATGAGAGGGCAAACCGTCCCAAAATGCGCACGGGGCTGGTGCTCAAATTTCCTCGCAAGGCCCATCAGTTGACCGAATCGATCACGCCGCTCGACGGGATTTTTACACTGGCCCACTTCGGCATACCGGATATCGACCCAAATGGGCCGCCCAGCGGATGGACGATCGAGGTAGATGGCATGGTCTCCCGGCCGATCAGACTTACGCTCGACGATCTGATGCGCCGGCCGAAGCGAACCGTGCGTTCGGTCCATGAATGCGCGGGAAATCCACTGAAGCCGAAGCAGGCCGTTCGCGCAATCGCCAATCTCGTTTGGGGCGGAGCCGACCTCCGGGAAATTCTTGATGAAGCAGGTATCAATCCAGCCGCATGCTTCATTTGGTCCTACGGCGTCGATCACGGCGAATTCGGCGGCCTCCGGTGCGAGTCTTATCTGAAGGATTTGCCGCTGGAGCGCGTGGCGGCGGGCGACGTGATTCTGGCCTATGAGATGAACGGCGAGCCGTTGACGGTCGAGCACGGCGCGCCGGTGCGGCTCTTCATTCCAGGTTATTACGGCACGAACAGCGTGAAATGGCTGTGCCGGATGACAATCGCCGATCGCCGTGCGGACGGCCCGCTAACCACCGTCCTCTATAACGACCCGCCCCCTCGTTCGCGGAGCGCCGGCAGGGATTCAGCGCTGCGGCCGGTCTGGGAAATCGCGCCGGAGTCGATCATTGTCGCGCCTGCGCCAGGAAGTGAAATACGAGCGAAGGAGCCGATCGAGATCTGGGGATGGACATGGGCGGCCAGAGGTGTTGCGCGCGTGGAGGTCAGTACCGACGGCGGCGCGACATACGCTCGCGCCAACCTGGCGGCGCGCCAGGGTTGGTCATGGCAGAAGTTCACATACCAATGGAAACCGGATGTGGCAGGCACGGTCACACTTGCATCCCGCGCGACAGATTACGAGGGTGTGACACAGCCGCCATCCGGGGCCCGCAATTCGATCTATAAGGTAGGCGTCTGCGTCAAACGCTGAAATCAGTCGTGATGGGAGGTTCCCAACTCGACGGGCTTGCCGTGCGGCGTGTGTCGATAGGCGTCTGCCCACGCCTCCTTGCGCTGGAGCAGAGACGCTGGATCGGACAAGCCTTTAGCAGTCACCAGACGCTCGAGCGCCGCGAGCCAATGCTCATAATAGTGTGAGCCGTCATCGGGCTCGCCGCGATCCGCGGCGTTCTTGATTTCGTCGGCGAGCGCGGCAGCCCATTCTTTCCACGTGAAATATCCCTCTTGAGAGAGCTTGACTGCGAGCGCGAACGCCTGCGCTTGCCACGGTTCAGCAAACACGGACCCGCCCGCGTCGCGCGGCAGGCTCGGCAGCGCGGCGAAGCGTTCGGTTTGCGAATCTCGATCAGGCTGGCTCAAGGTAGTCGTCCCACAAATCGACATACACCGCGTCGCGCGGCGAGGCCGCGTCGCCCCAGAGCTCGCGCGCGGTGAAGCGAATCGAATAGACGTGCTGCGGCTTTTCGCCGAGAGAGTGAGCGTTCGTATCCGGGAACAGGTGGACGCCATGATCGCGCTCGATCGTGCCAACCTTGCCGCGCGCGTAGCGCGGAAGCCGCGTGTGGCCGATCGGATTAATGTTGCGGGCGCGCACGCGCTGGCCTGTTTTGAATCGTGGAGCGATCGGCACGTTTCGAGTCGAGGGAGCGCCCTGCGAGATCATGTCGGCGACCATCGCGCCCGTGAGGGGCGGCGTGAGTCTGGGCGAGCCGGGCGCGGGAATGCCGCTTTCCATCTCCGCGCGCGTGGCCAGGCCGGAGCTGACCGCCAGCTCGACCATGGCCGCGATCCATTTCTCGTAATACATCATGCGGAGATAGTCCGCCGCCGGAATTTTTTCGATCTGGTGGCGCAGGGCGTCGAGCGTCCACTTCCCCCAACAATTCATGGCGGAGAGAAGTCCGAACGTGCGCGCTTCCCAGGGAGCATGGAACACAGGCTCGTTGCGCTCGTATTCGATGGGGCCCATGCCGTGCATGCCGCCCATGTCGTGCATGCTGTTCATGCGGCGGCTCCCTTTCCCGCGGGCGTAGCCTTCGCCACGCCGACCATCGCATCGCGAGTGACGAGCGCGGCGAGTTCGTCTTCGCTCAGGTGTTCGGTACCCGCTGGACGCTCCGGAAGCACGAGGTAACGAATTTCGGCTGTGCTGTCCCAGACGCGCACTTCCACACTTTCGGGAAGCTCGAGCCCGAATTCGCGCAGCACGCCGCGCGGATCGATCACGGCGCGCGAGCGATAGGGCGCGGACTTGTACCACACCGGCGGCAAGCCGAGCACAGCCCAGGGATAGCACGAGCACAGCGTGCAAACGACCAGGTTGTGCACCTGTGGCGTGTTCTCGACGAGAACCATGTGCTCGCCTTGCATGCCGCCGTAGCCGAGTTCGGCGATGGCGGCGTCCGGGTTGGTCAGCAGGCGTTGACGATACGCGGGATCGGTCCATGCGCGGGCGACGATGCGCGCGCCGTTGCGCGGGCCAACTTTGTGCTCGTAGGTGTCGATCAGCGCGTCGAGCGCCGCGCGATCGACTAGCCCCTTTTCAACCAGAAGCGATTCGAGCGCCTTCACGCGCAGGGCTGGGTCGGAAAGAACAGCCTGATGTTCGTGTTTGTGATCGTGCGCGTGCGGGTGGGAGGGATCGGAAGTCACAGCAGTTCCCCAGCTGTCACGCGACCGTCAAGAAATCGCGATGGGTCGTGGTGATCGGTTTCTTTTTCTTGGCTCAAAGGGGAGTCCATCCAACCGGAATTCGCGATTTGGACCTCTGGCTCGTGGATCATACAATTTCACCGCTCTTGACACAACGAATCTGCCGCCACAGCAGGCCGCCGAGAACAGGTAGCTCCCCGCTCCTAACTCCCGAGTCACGGGCAAATCGGAAGGTGACCCACTACCCACCCCCCCGTTTTTTGGTGCCTTTGATTGATGAAACGAGTTATGGTGAGTTGGGCGTGGCCTTCGGCCACGCCGCTGCGCGAGCCTGTGCGGCCGCCCTGCTGGCCAGGGTCGGATGATTCTTTGACAATTGAATAGGACGGGGTGGCAACGAAGACCTCCCTTCTCTCAGCATCCCGCCATAAATCAATCCAGAAATTAAGTGGGACACCATCGCACTTAAGTTTCCGCATAACTCGCTGAAAACAAACGAAAGCGGTGCGCACAAAGTGGGACACTTTTGCGAGCGGCTCCAGCGCAGCCTGGAGTTCCACGCGGGTGCGCGAAACCCGTGCGTGTGCTAGATTTTTTGTATAGCCATGTCGCTTGGCATTTACATCCAGGTACCTTTCTGCCAGACGAAGTGTACCTACTGCAACTTTCACACGGGTGTCGTTTCGATTGATCGGCATCGGCCCTATGCCGAAGCCGTGTGTCGCGAGATCGCAAAGGCGGGCGAATCGCCGCACGCGACGGTGGACACCGTGTACATCGGCGGCGGCACGCCGAGCCTGCTCGATCCCGCCCATCTGGCCAAGATCATGGACACGCTCCGCGGATCGTTTCGCACGGAGTTGCTCGAAGTCACACTCGAAGCTGATCCCGAGACGATCACGCCTGAAAAGGCAGCCGCCTGGGCCGCGGCAGGTTTCAACCGCATCAGCCTTGGTTCGCAATCGTTCGACGACCGCGAATTGCAGGCCGCCGGCCGCATGCACCGGCGCGCCGATATTTTCAAAGCGGTTGAATCGCTTCGCGGGGCCGGAATTCGCAACATCAGCATGGACCTCATTGCAGGCCTGCCACACCAGACGTCGGAAAGCTGGGAAAAATCGCCGGACGAGCTGCTCGGCATCAGGCCCGAGCACGTCTCGGTCTACATGTTGGAACTCGACGAGGGAAGCCGTCTCGGCCGGGAATCGCTGGCAGGAGGCAGTCGCTATTCCGCGCAGGCGATACCAGACGACGACACGATTGCCGATCTCTACGAATCAGCGCGCCACCGGCTGGCGGCGGCTGGCTACGAGCATTACGAAATCTCGAATTGGGGCCTCCCGGGCTATCGCTCGCGCCACAATCTCAAATACTGGCTCCGCGAACCCTATCTCGGTTTCGGCGCAGGTGCGCATTCGTTTGACGGTATGATGCGCTGGGCGAACGCGCATGACCCGGCGCGTTATGTGGCGTGCGTCGAGCAGGGAAGTTCGCCGGCCGAACAGTTCGAGGGACTCACGCCGTTTCAGATCCTGGACGAGGAGTTTTTCGTGGGCCTGCGGCTGCTGGAAGGTATCGACCTCGCCAGAATCGAGCGCGAGTTTTCGGCAGAGCTTCCGGCGCGGATGGCCGCATTGCGAGAGCGAATCGACCGCCTGGAGTCTCTTGGCTTCATCGAGCACGACGGCGGACGGATTCGGCTCACGCCTGACCGACTAACGGTTTCCAACGAAGTGTTTGTGCAGCTGCTCGGATGACTGGATGGAGATCTGCGCTAGTTTTCTAGACCCAGCGCGCGAATCTTGGTGAGGAGAGTCTTGTAGGAGACGCCGAGCTTTTCCGCGGCGCGTGTCTTGTTCCACTTCGTTTCTCGCAGCGCGTTCTCGATCTTGAACCGCTCGACGTGAGCCACGGCCCGCTGCGACACTTCTTCAAGCGGCCCTTCCCAAATGAATTGCTCTTCCAGCATCCCCATTGGCAATTCCGCTGGCTCCGGCCGTGCTGCCGGCAGTTGAAGCGCGTCGGGATCGATCTCCATGCCGCTCGCTAGGATTGCGGCCCGCTCGATTGCGTTTTGAAGCTCGCGGACGTTTCCCGGCCACGAATAAGTCGTCAGGCGCGTGCGCGCCTCCGGGGTCAATTCGAGCGACGGCTTGTGAAATTCTCGGCGAAAGCGCTCGAGAAAATGGTCGGCCAACAAAAGCACGTCATCTCCACGCTCGCGCAGTGGCGGAATCGTGATCGGAACTGCCGAAATACGGAAATACAGGTCCTCGCGAAACGTTTTCGCTGCGACGGCAGCTTGCAAATCCTTGTTTGTTGCCGTGACGATCCGCACGTTCACTTCGATCGACTGCGTGCCGCCGACGCGCTCGAACCGCTTTTCTTCGAGCACGCGCAATAGCTTGGTCTGCATCGAAAGAGGCAGCTCGCCAATTTCGTCGAGAAATAGCGTGCCGCGATGAGCAAGCTCGAGCTTGCCCATCTTTCGTGCACCTGCACCTGTGTACGCCCCTCGTTCGTGCCCAAAAAGTTCGTTCTCGATCAGGCCTTCGGGAATCGCAGCGCAGTTGAGCGCGACGAACGCTTGCTCGGCGCGAGGACTCAAGTGATGAATCGCTCGCGCGAAAAGTTCCTTGCCGCTTCCACTTTCACCGAGCAGAAGAACCGTCGAGTCCGTAGCGGCGACGCGCTGCACCATCTGGCTCGCTTCCTTCATCGTCGGGTGTTCGCCGACGATGCGCGGGAAGCCGTAACGCTCTGTATATTCTTCGCGCAGCAGCAGATTTTCTCGCAGCAGCTCCTGTTGCCGCGCCGCCCGCTCGAGAAGCAGCTTCAAGTGGTCCAGATCGACCGGTTTCTGGATGAAATCAAACGCGCCCTCTTTCATGGCGGTCACAGCTTCATCCACCGACCCGTACGCCGTCATGATAATCACGGGAAGCGTGGGCTCGGCGCGGCGCGCTTCGCGCAGGACATCGAGACCGGAATTGCCGGGAAGCTTCAGATCGGAGAGAACAAGCAGGTAGCGGCGGTTGCGGACTTTATCGATTGCCGCCCGGCCGTCGGGAGCCTCTTCAACCGAGTAATCGGCGCGCTCAAGCGCCTTGCGGAGCATCGCTCGCAGCTCGACTTTGTCCTCGACCAGTAGGACGGGTTCCATCGTGCACGGTTATCAGCGAGCCCAGCCGGGATCGCCGCCGGATTTTCGGAGGTCGTCTTCCGCGTCCGAGATGGCTTGCTGATCGGCTTGGATCTGGGCCTTTATTTTGTCAATTTCCGCAATCTTGTTGTTGATGTCGCTGCGCGTCAGTTGCTGTTGCATGGCCTTCGTCGGATCGGTGTAGAACTGCGTGTTCAGGACCCCGAGCTCGCGCTGTGCCACGTCCAGTTTGGCTTGGTCCTGTTCGAGCTGGTGCCGGAGTTCTGCAAACTTCGCGCGCCAAGATTTCTCGTCGCTGGCGGGTTTCGCCGCGCCTCCTTGGGCAACTTCGTTGCCACCGGCCGGCGCAGCGGTTCCTTCGCCGACGCTCGAAATGCCCCCTTGGGTAGGAATGTTGTCGTTGTCGAAGGACTTGGCGCTTTTGGCGGCTTCTTTCTTCTGGTCGCGTGCCTTGCGAGCTGCCTCGGCGAGAGACTCCTGCTGAGGCGCTGCCGCTGATTGCGCCTGGCTCTGATCCTGGGGAGCCGCAGCGGGCGGTTGATCGGCCTGCTGGCACAATGCGCTGACGGGAACCGCGAGCATCGCTGTTGCAGCCAACCATACGATTCTGCGCATGGCTACGCCTCCTAGGCGCGCAATCTGATATGCGCCATACACCAGTTTAGATGCTGGCTACCCGCGACGGGAATAGCGAGCCTGACCGCGCCTGCCGCAAAGGTAACCACAGCAGAAACTCAGCACCGCCGCCCGGGCGATTCCGGGCCTCGATGCTGCCGCCATGCTGTAGGGCCACTTTTTGGACTACGGCCAGACCTAGACCGGTGCCTTCGGACTTGGTTGTGTAGAACGGAAGAAAGATCTTGGGCAGGTCGTGCTCGGGAATTCCGGGACCATTGTCGGCGACACAGATGCGCTGCCAGCGTTTTCCGCCCAGCTCCTCGATGGATCCCGTGATTGTGACGCGAGGCAAGGCTCCCGCCGCGCGCGCGGCTTCGATGCCGTTGCGCGTGAGATTGACCAGCGCCTGCCTGATCAAGGCTTCGTCCCCTGGCAATTCCGAAAAATCTCCGCCGCAGGTCACTTCGCAGTTGGGATCGACTTCATGCAGCTCTCGCGCGACGCGTTCGATCAACGACTGCATTGACACCGTTTCGTACGAGATGTCGAGCGGTTTGGCAAACTTCAGAAACTCGGTCACTACGTGCGTGAGGGCGCGGGTCTGATCGAGAATGCGCTCGGCCGAATCGCGAACATCGCCCGGCTGGGCTTCGCTTCGGATCATCTGCGCGTATCCTGAGATCGTCGCAAGGGCGTTCTTGAACTCGTGCGCGATGCCGGCGGACATCTCGCCCAGCGCTGCCAAATTTTCCTTCCAGCGGATTTGTTTCTGAAGCGCTGTCAATTCAGTGAGGTCGCTCATGAGGCAGAGAGCGCCGCTTACTTTCGATTCCATTTTCCTCGGCGGGTCGGTGACGTGGGTCCGCAAGGCCGGCCGCGCGGATTGAAAGATCGGGGAGATGGTGACGCCCAGACGCCGAACTTCGCCTTCCGGCGTGACATGTTCGACTTCGTTGCGCTGGAAGGTCTCCCCGATTTGCAGACATTCCGTCAGCATTTGTGCGAGACCGGAATCGCTTCCCAGCAGCTCTTTGTACGAACGGTAGCGCAAGGGGCGCATGCCCAACGCGTCTTCCGCGGCGGGATTCGTTGAGCTGATTGCACCATTCGCGTTGACGAGCAGCAGCCCGGTAGGCATGTTGCGGGTCACTTCTTCGGTAAGGCGTTCCGACTCCTGAGCCCGCTCTTGCGCCAGCATGTGCAACCGCGCGAGCTCTTTCTCTTGCGCGCGGAGCTTTTCGATCACGCCCTGCATCGACGCCGCCATGAAGGCCGAGGCGTTGTCGGTATCAGCTTTCGGACTGGACCAATCCTTTTGAAACTCAGCGGATTGGCTGCGAATCACTTTCCGCGCCATGAGAATCAAGGCGACGACGGCTCCGATCAGGACAATGAACGCGATGCCCCATGAGAAGAGGACGTTCGTCGGAATCACAGGCATGTGATGGGCGGGGATCGGCGGATTCATCGACGATCTCCGTGAGAATCCGTGTCTCGCAATGTGTGCGCCATCAACGTCCCATCACCAGCGATTGATACCAATTCACGACCGGTGTTCCAAAGAACGCGACCAACAATGCGGCCATGCCGAGAAAAGTGCCAAACGGCAGCTCGTAGGTCGGGTTCTTTCGACGCGACAATATGAAGGCGATGCCCAGGACGCTGCCGAGCAGCGAGCCGGCGAAAATCGTCAGCAGCGTCCGCTTGATGCCCAGGAAGGCGCCGACCATCAGCATCATTTTCACATCACCCATCCCCATCCCTTCGCGCCTGCGAAGCCTGAAATAAAGCTCCGAGACGACCCACAAGAGCGCGGCGCCGATCGCCGCGCCCAGCAGGGCATCGGCAAGCGACACCAGCCATATCGGGGGAAGAGTATTGAAGGCGTGAGTAGCGATCCATGCGGCTGTGCCATCAGCCGGCTTGATAGCCAGACTGAAAGCCACGCCGACCGCAAACCCGGTGAAATTGACCACGTCCGGCAAGATTCGTTCCCGCAAATCCGTAAATACCAGCACGACGACGATGGCCGAAAAAGTCGCCCATTTGAGCGCTTCGACAGTGAGACCGAACGATCGGTAGCATCCCCACAAAAGCACACCGGTCAGAAGTTCCACGAGCGGATACATCGGCGAAATCTGCGATTTGCAATCCCGGCATTTGCCGCCAAGAAAGAGCCAGCTAAGGACCGGAATGTTGTCGTATGGCCGAATCTTCGCACCACATTTCGGACAGGCCGACGACGGAAAGACGATCGATTTGTGCTCCGGGATGCGCAAGATGCAGACGTTCAGGAAACTGCCGATGATCAAGCCGAAACAGAAAACGAATATGTCGATGGCCAGCTTGGGGATCACCCCTTGAATCTGCCACATAGCGCGAGGCGCCTCAACACGGCCACGGGCGATCGTGCCTGACTACTAACAGGTTTGACGCACAGAGATCGCGGTGCGCGGCGTCGCCAGTGCTTTTCAAGGAGCAGGTCAGGAAATCGGGCTTGTTTTAGAGTACTTTGTAATGTAAAGTACTCTACGCACGGAGGGCGCGATGTCCAGAGAACGGCGGCCGAGCAAGTCCCCTGTGGTTTCCAGGGCGTGGAAAGAGCAGTTTGAGGCTAACCTCGGAGCGGCGGACGGATTGCCGTGGGATGACACGTACCGTCTCACGCCGTCCGAGTGGCGGGCGATAGAGAAGTCCGTTCAACAGTTCCAGTTGGGGGAAGGCGCGCAAGGCAGGCGACTGATGGCGCGCGCCCGCGCTTTTGCCAAGGCTACAGGCGACGCGCTGTTTCCGGAGGCCCTGAGGCTGTTCATTCGCGAGGAACAGCGACACAGCGGGCAGCTTTTGCGGTTCATGCGCGCGCAGGGAATCCCTTCGGTCGCGAAGCATTGGGTGGACAGCGTATTTCGCCGCGTTCGCGTCCTCGCAGGACTTGAGCTTGAATTGCGAGTGCTCGTCACTGCTGAAGTGATCGCAGTTCCGTACTATCGTGCGCTTGGCCGCGCTACGCGATCCGAACTGCTCCGCTCGATCAGCGACCGAATCCTGCGCGAAGAAACCGAACATCTGCGGTTCCAGGCCTCGATGTTGTCACGGATCGAGACGAGCCGCCTTCGTCATCTGCGTAGACTGGTCTGGAAAGCCCACCGCTGGTTTCTGATCGGCACGTGTTGCGTCGTGTGGACGGAGCACCAGAGTGTTTTCTTGGCGGCGGGGATCTCCTTCGGTGGCTTACTTGCGCTCTCTCTCTCGCTATTCTCTGGGCTCGAGCGAGCCGCCCACTCCGGCGAGTGTCCCATGCCGATCAGTTACGAAAGCCGAATGGCACCATCGAAAGTTAGCGGAGGTGCCTTCGCGGGACATTTCGCTCCCCAGACCGCGGCTGCTGTGGAAAGCCAAGCCTCGGAGTTGCGATGATGGCGGTTATACTTCTGGTCCGGCCGTGGGCCACCTCGCGGCCACCTGATCGATGGTACAGACGAACAAGAGCCAGGGGCGCGAGGCGCTACGAATCCGACCCGGAACGGCGCGCGATATTCCAACAATCATCTCGTTGATCCGCGAGCTCGCCAAATATGAACGACTTTCGAGCTACATTCACCTTGATGCCAAGCGACTTCGCCGGCATGGTTTCGAAAGGCGGCGCTATTTTGAATCCCTGATCTGCACGCGCGCGGGGCACACTGTCGGCTACGCGGTCTACTATTTCGCGTATTCGACCTTTACTTGCGGTCCAGTGCTGTTTGTCGAAGACATTCTCGTGTTGCCGGAAGAGCGAGGCAAAGGCGCGGGCAAAGCGATGATGAAAGAATTGGCATGCATCGCGGTCCGCGAAGGTTGCGGTCAGATGGAGTGGCTCGTTCTCGATTGGAACACTCCCTCGATCAAATTCTACGAAGGCCTCGGTGCGCGTCTCGATAAGGAATGGGTGCTAACGCGCCTCACCGGCGCCAAGCTTCACCGATTAGCCCGCAGCAGGTAATCTTGTTTCATGGCTACCTGGTTCGAGCAAAGAATCCGCCGATACGAGCACAAGCGATGGGCGCAGGAGCCCAATCGGCGCACACTTCCGTTCGCTTGGGGGCTCGAGCACATCGGCGCGAACGGGGATGGGGCGAGTCCCCGCGAATTTCTCTCGCGCTTTGCGGCACGCACGGTTGCGCAGAGCGACGAATGGTTCGCGGCGACACCGGCGCGAGATTACTCGCTCGATGGCGACGTGCTCTCATTCACCAGCGCCATCGCCTCGCGCTGGGAAGAAAACAATCGCGTGTACGGCCAGATTTTCCGCGCGAAGCGCAAAGGCCCTGCCGTTGTCGTGCTCGCACAATGGAACGCGCGGTGGGAGCAACAGCAAAACGTCTGCCGCTGGTTGCAGCGGCTCGGCATTACGGCCGTGAAGATGAGCCTGCCGTACCACGACCGCCGAGCAATTCCGAACCATCCTCGCGCCGATCACATGGTCGGGCCAAATATCGGGTTGACGATGCAGGCGGCGCGGCAGGCCGTTCTCGACGTGCGCCGAACGCTGCGCTGGCTCGAACAAGAAAGTTACGACCGGCTGGGCGTGCTTGGCACCAGCATCGGCTCGGCGATAGGGTTCATCACGATGTGCCACGAGCCTGCAATCCGGGCAGCGGCGTATCTCCATGCGTCGACATATTTCGGCGATGTCGTAGCGAGCGGACTGACGACGATGAACGTCTGGGAACCGATCGGAGCGGCGGGCGTCAAGCCAGATGAGCTTCGCGAATTCTGGTCGCCGATCAGTCCATATCCTTACATTTCGAAGCTGCGCGGGGCGGGGAAGAAAATTCTGCTCATCACGGGAAAGTATGATCCGACGTTTTGGCCCGAATTGACCGATCAGCTTGTCATTAAGATGCGTCAAGCGCAGGTTGAATTCGAGCACCTATCGCTTCCGTGCGGGCATTACTCGATGGGAGAACCGCCGTTCAGCTACATTGCGGGACATCGCTTCGGGAAATTTCTGCAACGCGCGCTGGCGAAATGAAGGTGTGAATCAGCGAAGAAGCGCTGCGAAATTTCCTTCAGCAACCTCTCGCGAGACCGCCTCGATATCCGGTGCCAGCGAGCGGTCTACATCCACACGCGGGGAAATCGCGCGCACGATGTTATAAGCCTTCAGCGTTTCGGGTCCCGGCTTGAGCGGCTCGAGGAAGTCGATGCCCTGGCACGCCGCGAGGAGCTCGATCGCGAGGATATGCCGCAAGTTGGCGAGAAGCGGATCGAGCCTGCGCGCCGCGCCCATTCCCATCGAGACGTAGTCCTCCTGATTGGCCGAAGTGGGGATCGAGTCGACAGAGTGCGGCACGGCGAGCGTCTTCATTTCGCTTGCGAGCGCCGCGGCAGTGACCTGCAAGATCATAAATCCGGAGTTCAGCCCGGCCTCGCGCACGAGGAACGCCGGAAGTTGGCTGGTCTGAGGGTTCGTCATCTGCTCGATGCGGCGCTCGGAGATGCCGCCGAGAGTGGTGATCGCGATGGCCATCTGGTCCGCGGCCATCGCGAGCGATTGCCCGTGAAAATTGCCGCCGCTGATCACTTCTCCGGAATCCGCGCCCGAGCCTGCGAAGACAAGCGGATTGTCCGTGGCGCTATTCATCTCGATGGTGAGCGTCGTGCGAATGTGCGCCAGCGCGTCGCGAACGGCGCCGTGAACTTGGGGAGCGCAGCGCAGGCTGTAGGGATCCTGCACGCGGGGATCGTTGGCCGGTGAACGATGCGATTCGCGAATCTCGCTGCCGCGATTCAGTCGCTCGATATTCCGTGCCGTTATTGATTGTCCGGGATGCGGGCGCACCTGAGAAATGCGCGGATCGTATGCCGACGGGCTACCGCGAAGCGCGTCGAGTGAAAGTGCTGTCGCGACGTCGGCCGTTTCGGCGCCGTTCTCGGCTTCGCGCAACGCGAGCGTCAGGAGCGCGAGCATTGCCTGGGTGCCGTTGAGTAGCGCGAGACCTTCCTTTGCTCCGAGCACGAGCGGAGCGATTCCAGCTGCGCGTAGCGCTTCGGCGCCGGACATGAGGCGGCCTTGGAGGATGGCCTCGCCCTCGCCGATAGCTGCCTGCGCAAGGTGTGCGAGCGGCGCGAGGTCGCCGGAAGCGCCGACGCTGCCTTGCGAGGGAATCACGGGATGGACGCCGCGGTTGAGCATCGCGAGCAAAGTTTCCGCGACGAGCGGGCGCACTCCCGAAAATCCCTTGGCGATGGCGTTGGCGCGCAACGCGAGCATGGCGCGAGTGGCCAGCTCGCTGAGCGGCGGGCCGACGCCGCAGGCATGGCTGCGGACGAGATTAAGTTGCAAGTGACGGATCTCGTCGTGCGAGATACGCGTCGTCGCCATTTTGCCGAAGCCGGTGTTGACGCCGTAGACAGTCGATTCAGTTTCTGTGAGGCGATCAATCACGGCCCGAGAGGCGTTCATCCGCTCGCGCGCGGCCGGTGCGAGTTCCGCCTGCGCGCCTTCGAAGACGATGCGGTAGAGGTCTTCGAGGGTGAGGTGATCGCCGTCGATTTGGATAGGTGTCACGCGCGAACGCCCGTGCCGATGACGATCTCGAGAGGCATGGTGATTGTCGTGCCGTCGGAAAGCTTTTGCAGGCCGGCGATTATCTCGGCTTGGGCCTTAGCGCGCGTCTCAGCCGTCAGTTTTGCCACGAGCGGCCGGAACGGGGCGGCGACTTCGGTGAACTGCTGCCAATATTCTTCGGGCGAGCCGTGCCAACGTGCGGTAACGGTGCGAACCTCTTCGTGAACCTGTGTGAATCCGGCTGCTTCAAGCCGGCTTTTCAGCAGGCCGCGCTCGCCAAACATGAACGCATGAGGCGCATCGGGATCCGGCGGCGGAACGTCGACATACTTTGTGAGGACACCGACCGTTGTGCCCAGAAATGGCTGTTCTCTCTTGCCCCAAACCAAGAACGCGACGCGCCCGCCTTGTTTCAAGACGCGCCGACATTCGCGAAACGCTTTCAGCTGATCTGGAAAAAACATCACGCCGAAGCGGCAAGTGACGACGTCGAAGGATTCGTCCGGGAAGGGAAGCGCCTCCACATTGGCGACCCGGAACTCGATGTTGCGCAGGCCGCGCGCGTGCGCGAGCTCTTCGGCGAGGCCGATCATTCCGGGACCGAGATCGGTGGCGATAACGTGCCCTGAGGGCCCGACGGCCTCGGCTACCGCGAGCGCCGGATCGCCGACGCCGCTCGCGAGATCAAGGGCGTGCATTCCCGGGCGAAGTTGCGCGGCTTCGAGAATCGCGTCGGTGGCGCCGCGCGTATAGGCGGAGAGCTTGGCCTGCCATTTCCGCCAGGCGGCGACTGTGGCGTCCTCGGTGCATTCCTCGCGCAATCTTTCGCGGTATCTTTCGATCTTGACGGGATCGGCTGCGCTCACTGTAGTGTCTCCGTTTCTCGCTTGGATTCGTTGCTTGGATTCGCAGATCTGTCGCGGTTGTTGGCCGGGAAGTATTTTCGATACTTCACGGGCAACGATTTCGGACGGCCCAGACGATCGCAAATCACGTGGTTCGTTTCGCCGGTTGCGATCAGCTCTCCCGACGACTGATTGAAAACCTCGTAGCTGAAACGAACCGTACGACGTTGCGAGCCGGCGACTCGCGTGCGAACCGTGAGCGTGTCATCGAACCGCGCTGGACGCTTGAAGCGACAATACGCCTCGGCCACAACTATGAAGCTGTCGTCCTCGGCCTCCATCTGCTTGTACTCGAAGCCAAGCTGGCGGCAGAGCTCGACGCGACCGACTTCGAACCATATGAAGTAGTTCGAATGATAGGCCACGCCCATCTGGTCCGTCTCGGCGTAGCGGACGCGAATCGTGGTATCGGCAAAGTCCGGCATCGGCATCGAGTGGGCGATTATCCGTCGCCCCATTTCGGCGTGCGCTTTTCGAGGAATGCGGTGAGACCCTCGCGAAAGTCGGGAGTGGAGCGAATATCCGCATTCGCCTCGATTGCGACTTCGAGCTCCGCGCGGATGGCGGCCTTGTCGAAATTGAGCAGAAGCTTCTTCGTCTGTGCGACGGCGGACGGGCTGACGGCGAGCAGCGTGCCTGCGATTTCGCGCGCCCGCGCCATAAGCGATTCGCTCGGGACGATTTCCGTGATCAGGCCGATCCGGTAAGCTTCGGCGGCGTCGATGATGCGGCCGGTCAGAAGCAGGTCGCGCACGTGCCGGTCTCCGATTCGCCGCCGCAAGAAAACGGAAACGAGCGCGGGCATGAATCCAAGCTTCACTTCCGTATAGCCGAACTTGGCTTCGGGCACAGCGATCGTGAAATCGGTAACCGTTGCGATCCCGCATCCCCCTGCAATGGCGGCGCCATTCACCGCGGCGATCACGGGTCTCGGAAAACTGTAGAGGCGGTAGAGCAGCTTCGTAAATCGCCTGGCGTCCTCGAGATTTTTCGGCAAAGTCTGCCGAACGGTGTGCTGAAGCTCGTCGAGATCCATTCCGGCGCAAAAAGCCTTGCCGGCACCACTGAGGATCACGACGCGCGCGCGATTTTCCTCTGCGTGTTCTAGCGCCCGCAGCAAATCCGTGATCATCTGCGCGGAGATGGCGTTACGCTTCTCTGGGACGGTCAAAGCGACGGTGGCGATTCCGGATTCGTCCTGCTGATACGTCAGCGTCTGATAGCCCATCGTTTACGAACTCCGGCGTCTAATTTGGTTTGGCAGCCTCGGCGCTGTGCGCATATTTTTCGCGCAACTCGCCAGTCAGCGCACAGGCGATGGCGAGCGATTTGGCGTCGATTCCGGTCGCCACGCCGCGGGCCGCGAGGGTTGTGAGCACTGTTTCAGTCGGAATGTTGCCCACGAGTTCATCGCCCGCGAACGGGCAGCCGCCGAGCCCAGTGAGCGCGCCATCAAAGTGCCTGCAGCCTGCTTCATAAGCCGCGAGAACCTTTTCGGCGGCGCCGTCTGGTCGGCTGTGCAGATGTACGCCGATTTCAACTCCGGCGATGCAATTTTTCACCGCACGATACAGATTCGCGACATCATGCGCCGATGCGCGGCCCACGGTGTCTGCGAGCGAGACCGTGCGCACCCCGATGTCCTTGAGCCACACCAGCGTTTCTTCGACGATTTCCGGGCCCCACGGCTCGTCATAAGGATTGCCGAACGCCATCGAGATGTAAACGACAAGATTTCTTTTGGCGGTCTTCGTTTGCCGCTGGATCTGTTCGACGAGTGAACGTGATTCGGCGCGCGTCATATTCGCGTTGGCTCGACGAAAGTAGGCCGAGATCGAGTACGGATAGCCGATCGTCGTAACGCCGGGCGCGGCGAGCGCCCGCTCGAGCCCCTGTGCGTTGACAACGATTCCGATAATTTCGGGCGCCTCGCCCGAAGGCAGCTTTGCCCTGCTCAGTTCCTGCATTACGGCTTCGCTATCCGCCATCTGCGGGACGTGCTTGGGCGAGACGAAGCTGACCGCGTCGATATGGGAAAAGCCGAGCGACACCAACCGCGAAAGATATTGGATCTTCTCTCCCGTGGGGATGATTTGCGACAGACCCTGCCATGCGTCGCGCGGGCACTCGATGATCGTCACGTCGGCGGTCATATCTTGTGCGCCCACGGATTTCGATAGATGTGGCCAGCGTACCAGAGCAAGAAGATTCCTACAGCCGCGAAAATTCCCATCAGCCACGGGAAAATTGCTGGAATTTGCCGCCGCATTGCCTCGACGATCGCCATGACCAGCGCGATCGCGATCCCGATGCATCCGACGAAGAAAGATATTTCATACATGAACCAAAGTCCCGAATATGAAAATCGCGCTTGGTGCGCAAGGGCGGACGAGGCAAACAGCGCGACTGCGCACGGAGCAATGCACATCAGAACAATCGCAAATCTGTAGGGTCCGTTCGGGCGCTGGGTCCCCGCAAGCGCGTCCATCTAGGTTTGCAAGACCCCCGTCTTGAATTCCCGGACTTCAGGATTGAGCGCAGCGGATTCGAGAGCCTCGCTCAAGGCCTCGCGCGTACGCGCGGGATCGATAATGGCGTCCACCCACAACCGTGCCGCAGCATAGCGCGGGTCGGTCTGATGCTCATACTTTGACCGAATGGAGTTGTATAGCTCCTTCTTATCGGCGTCGCTCAGTTTCTTTCCTTCGCGCTCGAGCTGACGAATTCGCAGCTCCACGAGCGTGCCGGCGGCCGAATCTCCGCTCATGACTGCATAGCGAGCCGTCGGCCAGGCGAAGACGAAACGCGGATCGTAAGCCTTGCCGCACATCGCATAGTGTCCGGCGCCGAACGTGCCGCCGCAAATCACGACGATCTTGGGGACGACGCTATTGGCGACGGCATTCACCATCTGCGCTCCTGCGGCAATGATGCCGCTCCATTCCGCTTCTTTTCCGACCATGAAGCCGTTGACGTCGTGCATGAAAATCAGCGGCACGAGATTCTGGTTGCAATCGAGAATGAAGCGCGCTGCCTTGGACGCCGACTCCGTATAGATGACGCTGCCGAACTCGACGCGCTTCTCGCCCGTTCCCGGCGCAGAAATCACGACGTTTTTCTTCTGATTTGCGACGATGCCGACGGCCCAGCCGCCAACGCGCGCATAGCCACACACCACGGTCTGTCCGAACTCGGCGCGGTACTCCTCGAACCGGCTGCCATCTACGATGCGCGCGATGATATCTCGCATGTCGTATTGCTTCGACGCTTCGGCCGAATAGATACCGTAGATTTCCTCGCCGGGATGCGCCGGAGGCTCAGCGGGTTTATGGTCGAACGGTGCGCCAGGCTTGTGTCCGATCTTTTCGACGATCGCGCGGATGCGCTTGATACAAGCATCGTCGGTTGGTTCGCGGAAGTCTGCCGTGCCGCTGATTTGCGCGTGCATCTTCGCGCCGCCCAGTTCTTCGGCGGACGCCTGCTGTCCTATCGCCGCTTGTACGAGCGCGGGGCCCGCTAGGAATAGTCCGCTGCCTTCGGTCATCAGAATGTGGTCGCACATGACCGGCAGATATGCCCCGCCTGCGACGCAGAGTCCCATGATCGCGGCGATCTGCGGAATACCCATCGCGCTCATCACCGCGTTGTTGCGGAAGACTCTGCCAAAATCGTCGGTGTCCGGAAATACTTCATCTTGCAGGGGCAGAAATACGCCGCCCGAATCGACCAGATAAATTGTCGGAATGTGGTTTTCGATAGAAATGTTTTGCGCGCGAATCACTTTCTTGGCGGTCATCGGGAAAAATGCGCCGGCTTTCACCGTCGCGTCGTTGGCTATGATCATGACGCGGCGCCCGGTCACAGAGCCCAAACCGGTAACCACGCTTGCCGAGGGCGCGCCGCCCCACTCGGAGTACATCTCGAAAGCGGCGTAAATTCCTAGCTCGAAAAATTCCGTCCCCGGATCGATCAACTTGGCGACGCGCTCGCGCGCGGTCAAGCGGCCTTTCTTGCGCTGCGCTTCAATTGCTTTGGGTCCGCCGCCCTGTTTGATTTCTTCTTCCTCGTGCTTGATTTCGGAGACGCGGCTAACCATTTCGCGCCTATTTTTCTGAAACGCTGGAGACTTGGTATCGACATGTGACTCGATCGGCGTCCCCGGCAAGGCCCGCGGCTCTTCGCTCTTTGTTTTCGCGGCCAACTCAGACCCCCTGCCGTGTAGCGACGACGCGCTGTCGGATGAAATCCACAATGGCTTGAGTCGGTGTACCGGGGAGAAAGACTTCGGCAATTCCCGCCTGTTTCAGTCTCGGAATGTCCGCCTCTGGAATGATTCCTCCGATGAGGACAGTAACGTCGTTCATTCCCTTTGCGCGCAAAAGCTCCATCAGGCGCGGGCAGAGCGTGTTGTGCGCGCCGGAAAGAATGGAGAGACCGATTACATCCACGTCTTCCTGCAGGGCCGCCGACGCAATCATCTCGGGTGTCTGGCGCAGGCCCGTATAGATGACCTCCATTCCGGCGTCGCGCAAGGCACGGGCGATCACTTTGGCACCGCGGTCGTGTCCGTCGAGCCCCGGCTTTGCTATCAGCACGCGAATCTTCTTTTCTGACATGTTGCTGCAAGGATACTTCAAAATCCCACGAAATGGATGTTGGCAGGTAGTCTCAACTTCAGGCCGAATTAACTACGTCACGCTGACTTCTTCGTAGGTCCCGAAGACATCGCGGAAGGCGTTGCAGATTTCGCCGAGCGTCGCGTACGCTTTTACGGCCTCGAACAGGAAGGGCATCGTGTTCTCGGTGCTCGCCGCTGCCTTGCGGAGCGCCGTCAACCGGCGCTGCACTTCGCCGTTTGACCGCTCACGCCGCAGTGTGGCGAGACGTTGCGCCTGGCGCCTCGCTACCGTCTCATCGATCTGCAATATCTCGATCGGCTTTTCTCCCGTAAGGTAGTCGTTCACGCCTACGATGATTTTCTCTTTGCGATCGACCGAGACTTGATATCGGTAGGCCGCATCGGCGATTTCGCGCTGCGGGAATCCGCGCTCAATGGCGGCGACCATACCGCCGAGCGCGTCGATCCTCTCGATGTAGTCAGCCGCCCCGCGCTCGACTTCGTTCGTGAGAGATTCCACGAAGAAGGATCCGCCTAAAGGATCTGCCGTGTTCGTGACGCCGCTTTCGTACGCCAGAATCTGTTGCGTTCGCAGGGCGATTGTCGCAGCCGCTTCGGTCGGGAGGGCCCAGGCTTCGTCGAGCGAATTCGTGTGCAGCGACTGCGTTCCTCCCATTACGGCGGCAAGCGCCTGAACGGCCGTGCGGACCACGTTGTTGTAAGGCTGCTGCGCTGTCAAAGAACAGCCAGCAGTCTGAGCGTGGAATCGCATAGCCCAAGAACGCGGATTCTTCGCGCCGAATCGCTCGCGCATGACGTGATACCACAATCGCCGGGCGGCTCGGTATTTTGCGATCTCCTCGAAGAAATCGTTGTGCGCGTTGAAGAAGAAGGAAAGCCGCGGCGCGAATGCATCCACGTCCATGCCACGCGCGAGGCAATGCTCGACATATTCAATTCCGTCGCGCAGCGTGAAGGCCAGTTCCTGAATGGCCGTCGAACCTGCTTCACGAATGTGATAACCGCTAATCGAAATCGGATTGAATTTCGGCGTACGCGTGGCGGCGAATTCGATCGTGTCCGTTACCAGCCGCATCGACGGAACCGGCGCGTAGATGTACTCCTTCTGCGCGATGTATTCCTTCAGGATGTCGTTCTGAAGAGTTCCGGAAATCTTCTCCCAGCTCGCTCCCTGCTTTTCGGCTACGGCCAGGTACATCGCCCAGATTGGCGCCGCTGGCGAATTGATTGTCATCGACGTCGTGACGTCGGCCAGCGGAATCTGGTCGAAGAGAGTCTCCATGTCCGCAAGCGAGCTAATGGCCACTCCGCATTTGCCGACTTCGCCTTCCGACAGCGCGTGGTCGGAGTCGTAGCCCATCAGCGTCGGCAAATCGAAGGCTACCGAGAGACCCGTTTGTCCCTGTGAGAGGAGATAGCGAAAACGCCGGTTGGTGTCCTCAGCTGTGCCGTACCCGGCGAACTGCCGCATCGTCCAGAGGCGGTTGCGGTACATCGCCGAATGAATGCCGCGCGTATACGGAGGTTCGCCCGGTGTGCCTAGATCCTGCTCGGGATTCCACGCGCCGAGGTCGGCTTGCGTATAGAGCCGACGAATCGGATGACCAGAAACGGTTGTGAATACGGCAGGCCGCTCCGGTGAATTCAAGAGTGTCGGGGCGAGTATCTTCGTCTCCCACTCCCGTTCGGCCACGGAAGGTTTCCGCGCTTCGGTTATTGCGGGAGGTGCGGCGGTCTTCTGATTCTTGTCAGACGCCACTCTTCGCCTCCCTTTGCCCCGATTTTACCTAATGTCCGGCGCGCCGATCTACATCCGGGGTGCCGGGAATGTTGGGCGATCGTGAGATGCCGCCTTTGATTGCGTCCGCAAGCGTGATGCTATTGACTTCCAGCGTGCGGCCCATCGCCTGGTTAAAGTTGAGCTCCGCTTCGATCAAATTGATGCGGTCGCGCAGCTCGACTCCCTGAGCCGTGGTGAGCAACTGTTGCTTTTGCACGACCGTGAAGGCAGTCGATGTGCCCAATTGGAGTTTCTTCACTTCGTCGTCGTAGCTCTGCTGCGCGTAGATGCGAGCCTGTTCAGCGGCGGCGATCGCTGCGCGGTCCTGCTCGAGCGTAATCAGCGTCTGGCGCACGTTGAGGACGATGGTGTTCTGCGTTTGGAGGTACTGAACTTCCTGCTGCCTTTCATTGAGTTGCGCAGTGGCGTTTGCTGCCTGTGCGGCGCGGTTGCGGATCGGGAGCGTCAGGTTTAAACCGCCCTCGAACGTGGGGAATTTGCTATGAATGAACTGGTCCCATGCATCCGTGAGGCCTGCTGGGATTGGAGTTCCCGGCGCAACGTCGGTGGATCCCACAAATCCGATCGGGGTCGTTGTATCAGGAAAGGTTCCGCTCGTTGCGAACACGGGAGTGGTCGCGGTGATCAGTCCATTTGGCAACAGCGGAATTCGCACACCATCCAGACCGGTAGTGGAGTACAAACCGAAAAGGTTCAGCGTCGGCAACAAAAGATTCTTCGTGGCCTTCACTTCAACGCCAGCGTTTTTCAGGTTGAGCTCGGCCTGTTGAAGTTCCGGTCGCTTCTGCCAGGCCTCCTTCACCGCATCCTCGAGCGCGATGCTCTCGGAAGCCGGACTAAAGATCGTTGTCGTGGGGATGATCTCGACGCCCCGGAGCGAGGCTGCCAGGGGATTCTTTGTTATCGCGACGAGCAAGGTGGTTTCGTCAAGCAGCTTTGTGGTTTGGGCTTGTACCAGCGCTTGCTGGTCGGTCGCCAGCTGTGATTGTGCTGTGATCACGTCGAGCGGGGCCATCGTCCCGATTTCAAGTTGCTTCTTGTTGTTTTCGTAGAGCTGTTGATCGGCCGCGACGGCGACTTGTTCCACTTTGACGTTTTCCCTCGCGTACACCAATTCCCAATAGTCCGTTGCAACCTGAGTGACCGTCGTAATGACTTGTTGGGCGAACTGCGACTCGCCTACTTTCACCGTGTTCTTCGCTTCGATGATGTAGCGATTGTTGATCGTCCGGCCAAAACCGTTCAGTAAAGGCTGCGTCAACTGAACCTGTAACGTCGATTGCACGGAGGGGTTGAAGGAGTTGAATACGGACGTACTTGACGACCGCGTGTTGTCGAATGTGACTTGCAATTGCGTACCCGGCTGGAATCCCTGCGTGTACCCGAAATTCGCGACGAAGCTGTGGTCGATGATCGCGGCGACTCCCGAACCCGCGCTGACTCCGGCGAAGAACGGGTTGTTGATCGGGATCGTTTGTTCCTCCGTCGTCAGACTGGACGTCACCGAGGGGTCGAAGACAGTCTTGCCGTTCGCGCCCGACTTCGCGAGGAGGAGGCTCGCTTCATCCAACCACGGCACGTAGCGCTCCACAGCAATCGCGAGATTATTCTCAAGGCCGAGCGAGATCGCATCTTCGAGGCTCAACATAAGCTTGCTGTTGGAAATCAGTTGGTCGATGCGGGGAGCGTTGGTGACGACGGGTTTCGGAATGCGCATCGGCGTATAGGGGGCGAGAAGAGTCGGGAACCACGAGTTCCCCTTTGAGTAATGCGGGCCGCTGGTTAGTCCGAGACTGCGCGCCGGAGCGGGAGGCAGGCCTTCGGTCGCGGCTGGTGGTTGGTACTGCGGCGGTGGACCCGCCTGCGTAGGAGTCTGACTCTGGCCGCTCTGCGCCGCCGGCTGGTCCTGACCGTAGATCGGGGATACCAATAGAGATGCCGCCGTCACAAGCGTCATCGCGGCATGCATAAGTCTTCGACTCATTATTTTCGTCCTCTCTGAATGTTCAAGTCTTCTCAAATCTGTCAGTAACCCCAAGTCATTGAAACGTGCGACAGGCGCGATTTGTTTCAGTAAGAGTTCCGTCGCCCACGACGGCGGCTCAATTGATCCCCCGGGCACGCAGCTGTTCGGTGGGAGTTCAGGCACTCCGGCCGGCGGTGCCGCGGAGCTGGCGCGCTTTCGACCGGACAGACCCGAAAGTGTAGCATCGGCTCATGGGGGTGACAATTGCCGGTACCAAGCTGCCGTTCGCCGGTGGCGGGCCCTCGTTGGCCGGTCCCGCGTTGACACACCGCTCTACCGGCCCTACCATCCCCACACGTGATCCCAATGCCCATGTTCGCTCGCCGCCAAGCTCAGACGCGGGATACGTTCTCTCCTCGAGAGACCCGGCTTCATCTTTGCCGACTGATCCGAATCATGCGCCTGCTCGTGGTCGTGGGCGTGATCGCGGCTGCCGTTTCAGGCGCCAGCGCCCAATCCATCGACCAGGTGGTCGCTCAGGCCAAAGGTGGCTACGTTACTGACCTTGCTGGTGTTCTGAGCCAGCCGGCGAGGGACCAACTAACAGGCCTGTGCACCGAGGTAGACCAGAAGGCTCAAGCCCAGATTGCTGTCGTCACCGTCAAGTCGCTCGAAGGCGATAACATCAGCGATTACGCCTTCAATGTTGCTCAACGCCTCGGAATCGGTCCGAAGTCGACGAACCGCGGCGTTTTGATCATCGTTGCACCGAACGAGCACAAATATTCGACGCAGGTCGCTTATGGCCTAGAGCCGATTCTGCCCGACGGCAAGGTCGGCGGATTCGGCCGCGAGGCAGTCCCATATTTCCGAGAAAACAACTACGACGCGGCGATTCTTCTGATGACGCGCCGCGTCGCAGATGTGATCGCTGCCGACCGCGGCGTCACGCTGTCCGGCACCTCTCCCGCGGCCCCAAGAGCTCCCACTCAGGGTTTGCCAAACGCGCTTGGATCGATTTTCACGTTGATCATTTTCATCTTCGTTTTCGGTGGATTCCTCGGACCGATTCTATGGGCGATCTTTGGGCGCTCTGGGTCCACCGGCCGTAGAGGCAGGTGGGTAGGCGGTCCGCCGCTGGGCGGATGGGGAGGTGGCGGATTCGGAGGAGGCTGGGGCGGAGGCGGTCTTGGTGGCGGAGGTGGTGGCGGATTCGGCGGTTTCGGAGGAGGATCGTTCGGGGGCGGCGGCGCGAGTGGTGGCTGGTAAGGCGAGGCTGACAAACCTATGGAAGCAAAGTTGACGGAACTCGTTGATCGGCTGAAATCGGCAGCGGGAGAGAATCTGACCGGCGTCGTGCTCTACGGCTCCGCTGTGACCGGGGAGTTCCAGGAAAAGCATTCCGATCTGAATGTGCTGTGCGTCGTGAAGCGAGCCGGCCACGCGGAGCTTGAACAACTGCATTCGGTTGCCGAATGGTGGATGCGTCAGGGAAACGCCGCTCCGCTCGTTTTCACGATGGAGGAGCTGACGCGCTCCGCCGACGTTTTTGCGATCGAGATGCTGGACATGAAACGCCATCATCGAATGCTCTTCGGCGAAGATTTTCTCGAGCAGCTCGAGGTGCCGATGCGACTGCACCGCGCACAGGTCGAGCACGATTTGCGCGTCAACTGGCTGCGCTTGCGGCAGGCGATTCTGGCCGCGCCGGAAAAGAAGAAGATGCACTTCGGCATCATGGTGGCGTCGTTGCCGGTTTTCTGCGCCCTCTTCAAGCACTCGCTGATTGCCCTCGGTCAGCCGATGCCGCACGGCAAACGCGCTGCTGTCGACGGCATCGCGGTGCTGACGGGCGCCGACCCTTCGGCATTTCATGCTCTGCTCGAATTCCGGGAAGGGAAACGTAAAGAAAGACAGATTGATATAGAAGCCACGCTGCATTCGTATTTGGAGTTTGTAGAAGTGGCCACGAGCGAAGTGGATCGGCGTCTCGATAGGCTCTAGTTTAGTTGAGCCAGATTGCTGGCGGGAGGACAGTGATGAAAGCATTTCTTGCTGTGGTGGCGGTTCTGGTGATTCTCGCACTGGCATGCGCTGGAATGTACATCTCTCGTCGGAATCAAATGGTCACTCTAAACGAGACGGTCAAATCCGATTGGGCGCAGGTCGACGTGGTCCTGCAGCGCCGTGCGGATTTGATTCCCAATCTCGTCGAGACGGTAAAGGGCTATGCGGCACAAGAAGTGACCGTGTACGACGATATCGCCAAAGCGCGCTCGGCTCTGCTCAGCGCCAAGACGCCGACCGATAAGATCGCGGCTAATGGCCAGCTCGACGGAGCCATCGGACGTCTGCTCCTTATCGTCGAGAATTATCCCCAGCTCAAGTCGAACGAGAACTTCCTGCGCTTGCAGGATGAGCTCGCCGGCACGGAAAATCGCATCTCCGTTGAGCGCAAGCGCTACGACGACGCGATTCAGGCCTACAACACGTACATCGGACTATTTCCGAACAACGTCATCGCGGGAATGGCCGGCTTCAAGCGCAACGACGCGTATTTCGCCGCACCGGAGGCCGCGCGCGAGGTGCCGAAAGTGCAGTTTCCGGCTCCGGTAACTCACTAAACCGGCACGAGGCCTTAACTTGACCGAGCGCGCGCGCCGCGCTACGCTACTTTTGCGTTCAAAAACTTAATGAAACAAACCGTCCGAATCGCCGGAGGCATCAGCGAGCTCTTCGGCCCCCTCGATGAGAACCTGAAATTTCTTGAATCCACTTTGAACGTCCGGACGCACCTGCAAAACAACAACATCGAAATCGAGGGCGAGCCGGCGCAGGTCGAGCGTGCGGCGCGCATCTTCGGCGCGTATAACGAACGCGTGCGCGAAGGGCGCGTTCCCGATAGCCGCGAGGTAAAAGCCCTGCTCCGCGTGGCGGCTGAGGAACCGACCTCCGCGTTACACGGCGCCTTCTCTCCCTCGCGAGTCCGTCCGGTCGGCCGGAAGAGCATTGCTCCGAAGAGCGCCAATCAGAAGCGCTACATCGAAGCCCTTGAAACCTACGACATGGTTTTCGCAATTGGCCCGGGCGGCACGGGCAAAACGTATCTCGCCGTCGCGATGGCTGTCTCCGCGCTGCTTGCCAAACAGGTGAACCGAATCATCCTGGCGCGTCCCGCAGTCGAGGCCGGTGAACGCCTCGGCTTTCTTCCCGGTACGCTGCAGGAAAAGGTCGATCCGTACATGCGCCCGCTCTACGACGCGCTGCACGACCTGCTCGAAGCCGACAAGTTGGAAAGTTTTCTCGAAAAGGACATCATCGAGGTCGCGCCGCTCGCCTTCATGCGCGGCCGCACTCTCAACGATTCCTTCGTGATCCTCGACGAGGCGCAAAACACGACGAGTGAGCAGATGAAGATGTTCCTTACGCGCCTTGGCTTTAATTCGAAAGCCGTGATCACGGGCGACATTACGCAAATCGATTTGCCGGACGCGCGGCGATCGGGCCTCGTCGAGGCAATCGAAGTCGTTGGGAAGATTGAGGGTATCGCTCTGGTGTATTTCGATGAGCGCGACGTAGTCCGGCATAGCTTGGTTCAGCGCATTATTAAGGCCTACGACGAATATTCCGGCGGCAAGCCGGGGCCCCAAGGTCCCGGGCGCTCCGCATAGCCGCAAGAGATCACCACACTCTCCCATGACAGCCGCGCTTGAAAACTGGGCTGCGCAAATCCGCGCGGGAGACACTCGCGCCATCTCGCGCGCCGTCTCCGCGATCGAAAATCGCAGCGAGAAGGCGGAATTACTTCTGAAGGAGCTTTTCCCTTATACCGGGCGGGCCTTGCGCATAGGCGTCACGGGCGCTCCTGGCACGGGTAAGAGCACGCTGGTCGATAAGCTCGCGGCGGACTACCGAACGGAGAAAAAAAGCGTCGGCATCATTGCAGTTGACCCGTCAAGCCCATTCACCGGCGGCGCAATTCTCGGCGATCGCATTCGAATGCAGGGCCACGCAGCCGACGAAGGAATTTTTATTCGCTCGATGGCCACACGCGGTTACCTCGGAGGGCTGGCACAGGCGACGGGCGATGCCGTGTTGCTACTCGATGCTGCGGGCAAGGACATAATCTTGGTCGAGACAGTTGGCGTGGGCCAGGGCGAAATCGAAATCGTTCGCCTCGCGGATTGCACGCTTGTCGTTCTCGTGCCCGGAATGGGCGACGACGTTCAAAATCTCAAAGCTGGCCTCATGGAGATTGCCGACATCTTCGTGATCAACAAATCCGACCGCGAAAACGCTGGGCGGTTTGAGGAACAGTTGCGCGCGATTTTGCAACTCGTCCCTGAACGCGACGGCTGGAGACCTCCCATCGTCCGCACTGTCGCGACGGAAGGCCACGGCGTCAACGAACTCGCAAGCCAGATCGAGCTCTTTCACAAACATTTTGACGAATCTAAGGATCGGCCTAAGCGGGAACTCGCGTACTGGAAGGATTGGCTATTGCGCCTGCTCGAAAGGCGGCTTGTCGAGCGCGCGCTCAAAAACAGGATGACCGAATCCGATTTTGACGCCATCGCATCACAAGTTGCGGCGCGAAAGAAAGATCCGTACGCCGCGGTAAACGAAATTCTGTCGAGGAGCCGTTCGTGAAGCTGGGCGATCTTGAATTTCACATAATTTCTGCAGGCAACGTCTTGCTCGATGGCGGCGGGATGTTTGGCGTCATTCCTAAGGCGATGTGGGAAAAGAAAATGCCGGCCGACGCGCGCAATCGCATCACACTCTCCATGAACTGTCTGGTGATCCGCGCAAACGGAAAGCGCATCCTGGTTGAAACCGGCGCGGGCGACAAAATGAGCCCGAAACTGCGCGACATCTACGGCCTTGATGGACCATTTTTGTTGGATGGACTGCGCGCGCTCGATCTGCGTCCGGAAGACATCGACCTCGTCATCAACACGCACCTCCACTTCGATCATTGCGGTGGCAACACGCACATCGAGCAGGATCAGGTGATTCCGACGTTCCCGAACGCCCACTATTTGGTGCAAGTGGGAGAGCTCGACCACGCGATGCACCCGACTGTGCGCGACAAAGCAAGTTATCTGCCCGAGAATTTCGCGCCCGTTGGCGCGTCAGGGAGGTTGCACCCGTTGGAAGGCGAGCATATCGTTACGCCCGGCGTCGAACTGATTCACGTCCCCGGCCATACCGAGCACATGCAGTGCGTCAAGTTGACGGGCGGCGACAAGGTAGCGTTCTTCTTTGCCGATCTCGTGCCGACCACTGCCCATCTCCCGCTTCCTTGGATTATGGGGTACGATCTTTTCCCCATGACGACGCTTGAGAACAAGAAGCGGTGGGTTCCGGAAGCGATTCGAGAGGGCTGGATTGCCCTGTTCGCCCACGACCCGAAAATCCCCGCCGCCTATCTCCGCAGCCGCGACGGCGAGTGGGAAGCAGAACCCGTCCGCGTCGATTAGACGTCCGACCAACGATTCATCCGGAACGGGAAACCGATTCTAGGAGCTGGAATGCCGGCGAATAAGTCTAGAACGAGCGCGAAGAAAGAGCCTGTCAAGATCGGGATCATCGGCGGCAGCGGCCTTTACCAGATGGCGGGACTTACGAACACGCGCGAAGTTCGCGTGAAGACTCCATTTGGCGATCCCTCCGACGCTCTCGTCATCGGCACGCTTGAGGGGCGCCGCGTGGCCTTTCTCGCGCGCCACGGGCGGGGCCATCTCTATTCGCCGAGCGAAATCAACTACCGAGCCAACATCTGCGCGATGAAAATGCTCGGCGTTGAGCAAATCATCTCCGTAAGTGCCGTCGGCTCGCTCCGCGAAGATCTCCCGCCGATGGATTTCCTGATTCCGGACCAGTTCTTCGATCGAACGCGCGGTCGCAGAGCCACCTTCTTTGGAGAAGGAGTTGTCGCGCACATCGCTTTTGATAAGCCGACCTGCCGGAGTCTTTCGAAGCTGCTCGCGGAAGCCTGCGACCGCACCGGCGTGAAGGCTCACAACGGCGGCATCTACGTTTGCATGGAGGGCCCCGCCTTCTCCACGCTCGCGGAATCGCACACCTATCGCCAGCTTCGCTTCGATGTGATCGGCATGACCAACCTGACCGAGGCCAAACTCGCGCGCGAAGCGGAACTTTGCTACGCTACGTTCGCCATGATCACCGATTACGACTGCTGGCATCCCGAGCATGATTCGGTGACGGTCGATATGATCATCGGCTATCTCAACAAGAATGCGGAAAACGTGCAGCGCGCCATCCGCGAAGTGGTCCGCACGCTGGGCGAGGAGCGGAATTGCAAGTGCGGTTCGGCCGTCGCACATGCGATCCTGACCGATCGCAAGAAAATTTCGGCGGCGGCCAGGAAGCGCCTCTCGCCGATCATCGGAAAATACATTTGAAGATGCTTCTTTTCGTGCCGCACGGAATCATAAACAAGTTCACCATGCATTCAAATTCGGTGCGGCACAATTCTGCCGCGTCGCCAAACACGGACCGCCCATGTCACTTCTCGTAGTTGGTTCGGTCGCATTCGACGCCATCGAGACGCCTCACGGAAAGGTCGATCGCACGCTTGGCGGCGCCGCCACGTATTTCGCTCTGGCCGCAAGTCACTTTGCCCCGGTGCGCCTCGTAGGAATCGTAGGCGAAGATTTCACGCCGCAGGACGAAGCGGTGTTTCGCGGCCGCAAGATTGACCTCACCGGCCTCGAACGCGTTCCCGGAAAATCGTTCTTTTGGTCCGGCCGCTACAGCCAGAACATGAACGAGCGCACCACGCTTGCGACCGAACTCAACGTTTTCGCTGCTTTCCGTCCGGCGCTGCCGCAAAGTTATCTCGATTCGCAATACATTTTCCTCGGCAATATCGACCCCACGCTTCAGCGATCGGTGCTAAAGCAAGTTGTCCGCAAGCCTAAGGCCGTCGGCCTCGATACGATGAACTACTGGATCGGCGGGACACCTGCGGAGCTGCGCGAGACTCTGAAACACGTTCAGATTCTGACCATTAACGACGACGAGACGCGCCAGCTCACCGGCGAGCACAACCTGTTTCGCGCGGCCAAGCACGTTTTCAAGATGGGACCGAAGACGCTCATCATCAAACGCGGCGAGCACGGCGCAATCATGGTTCACGACAGCTTTGTGTTCGCCGTTCCGGCGTTTCCACTCGAGGAGGTCCACGATCCCACGGGTGCTGGAGACACCTTCGCTGGCGGTTTTATGGGCTACCTGGCCAGCAAGGGACGCGTCAACGAGCAGACGCTGCGCTCGGCGATGGTTTATGGTTCGGTCCTGGCGAGCTTTACGGTCGAAAAATTCGGCGTCGAGCGTCTGGCCAAGGTCACGCGCAAGGAAATCGCGGCCCGCGCGCGCCAGTTTGCTCGCATCACGACATTCAAGCTCTAGCGCTCATTATCGCAGCGGCGCCAGAGGATTTCCTGCGGGCCAACCCTTGCGCCGTGAATCGAATCCGAGTTGACGTGCCGCTCGCGGGGATGCTATCAATCGTTGCGGTTTGGCAGGGGGATTTGCAGGCAGCTTGACCTTTCCCTCGGTCCGCATTCCCGGCCGCCGGTCGCGAGCGGCTTCGGGATCCCGCAGAAACTTTTGAGGAGGTAAGGTTTGACACGCTCGCGGTGGGCTGCGCTGGTGTCGATGGTCGGGAGTCTGCTGCTCGGCAGTTGTGGCGGCAGCAGTGCGCCTCCGTTCAACGCCACTCCGGCGATCACAAACCTTTTCCCCTCGCTCATCACCGCCGGCAGCGACTCCTTCACGTTGTCCGTCGTAGGGACTGGATTCATATCGGGCGCCAAGGGCGTCTCCTTTGTGTATTGGAACGGCTTTCCTCGGTCCACGTCGTTCGACCAGATCACCGGCCAGCTTCACGTGCAAGTCCCCGCCTCGGATGTCGTTGCAGCTAATGTGGTCAACGTGACGGTGGTTAATCCTGGGCCTGGCGGAGGCTTGTCCGCGCCATCCACTTTCACAATTGAACCGGTGCAAGCGGGCGCGCCGATAGTGACCGGATTTTCGCCGACGAGCGCCAAGGCTGGCGGCACCGCTTTCACGTTGACCGTCAATGGCAGCAATTTCGCCGCAAACGACGGCGTCACGTGGAATGGCTCCGTTCGAACGACGACGTTCGTCAATTCGACTCAGGTCACGGCATCGATTACGGCTTTGGATATTGCAAACGCTGGTTCTGCCAGCGTCGCCGTCTATACGCCCGGGTTCGTCGTCGGCTCCACTTCGACAAATTTCCCGATCACAGGTCCCGACAATCCAGTGCCCACCATCTCGTCGCTCTCGCCTTCAAGCGTTTCCGCGGGCTCGCCCGATATCGAAGTCCGAATCTCGGGGTCCGGTTTCGCGCAGAGCTCGTTTGCCGAGTGGAACGCCACGCCGCTCGCGACGGCTTTCATTTCCTCTTCGCAGTTGATAGTGCTGATTCCGGCAGCCGACCTGACGGCAAGCGGCACAAATGCGACCATCGATGTGTCGACGCCGGCCCCAGGCGGCGGTACGTCGAAGACGCTGACATTCAAGGTCAATTGAGCCCCCGACGCCGAGTCATCGCCGCCAAACTGTCACTTGTATGCCTTAACTCTTAACTTGCGGTTGCATCGCTCTATGTGGACTCAGTCGCTGAATTTCCTTATTCTCGATTGCGCCACATGTTAGAACCGCTCAAACCACCTGCACTCCGTGCCGACGATCAAATTCGGGTGCTTGCGCTCGCGAGCCCTGTCGAGGAAGACCACCTGCGAAAGGGTTGCGACGAGCTCTCGGCCCTCGGCTTTACGCCAACATTCGATCCGGAGAAGGTGCTGGCTCGCGACGGCTTTTTCGCCGGGCCAACAATTGATCGCGTCGCTTCGCTTCGGGAAGCTCTCGCCGAACCCGCCACGCGCGCGATTTTCTGCGCCCGGGGAGGCTATGGCTCGAATTATCTGGTCGACTGCCTTTCCGCCGCGCCCGTCGCGCCTTCCGCACCGAAGATCCTATTGGGCGCGAGCGATATCACCTCGCTACAGATTTACTTGTGGCAAAAATTTCGCTGGGTGACTTTCTACGGCCCCATGGTGTCGATGAATTTCGACCGTGGAGCGGGCGCGCCCCATGGTTACGACCGGGCGAGCCTGTTGAGCGCTCTCACAGAAGCCACCCGGGGCTGGACCCTCAACCTTCGGGGCGAGTCAATCGTTTCGGGCATCGCGGAGGGAGTCCTCCTCGGCGGGTGTTTGACTCTTGTCGAGTCGACATTGGGAACTCCGTGGGAGATCGACACGGCCGGCGCGGTTTTGGCCCTCGAAGACCGCGGCATGAAGCCGTATCAAGTCGATCGCGCGCTAATGCACCTGAAGCAGGCCGGAAAGCTCCAATCGGTTCGCGGAATCATTCTCGGCGATTTTCCGGACAGCGAAGGTCCAGCCGGCACTGAAACCGTGCGCGACGTCGTGCGTCGAATTCTGTTGCCCCTGCGCGACAAACAGGGTGGCTTCCCCATCATTTGGGGCGCGCCGATTGGGCACACGGCGCGCCCAATGTTGACGCTGCCGCTCGGCGTTTACGCCCGGATGACCGCCGCGGCCGGGGGAAGCGGGTCAACGAAGCTCGAAATCTTGGAGCCGGCTTGTGTAGCTTGAGCGATAGGATTCTCGTCATCACAAGCAATTTCATTTTCCGTTCTGCGCGGAAGCTCATCTGTTTATGATTGAGATAGGGTGAAATGAGTTCGGGCCTTTCCAAATCAGTGGTTAGCCACGTCCATCTGCTTGGCATCGCGGGATCGGCGATGTCCCCCGTGGCGGGAATGCTTAAGGAACGCGGATTTCACGTCACCGGCACCGACGTCAACGTCTATCCGCCTGCCTCGACGTTGCTCGATTCCCTCGGCATTCGCTGGAACGATGGATACCGGACGGAGAACTTGCAGCCCGCTCCCGATCTGGCAGTAATCGGCAACGCCATATCACGGGGCAACGCAGAGCTCGAATACATCCTCGACGAAAAAATTCCATACTGCTCAATGCCGCAGCTCCTCGAGGAGCATTTCCTGCCGGGAAAGACTTCGATCGTCGTTGCGGGCACCCACGGCAAAACCACCACCACAGCGATGCTCGCTTGGATTTTTCAAACCGCCAGCCGGCGTCCTGACTTCTTGATCGGCGGCGTGGCGCCGAATTTCGGAGATCGCAGCTATGGCCTGGGCGGCGGCGAGGAGTTCATCATTGAGGGCGATGAATACGATACCGCGTTTTTCGACAAAGCGCCCAAATTTCTCCACTACCATCCGGACGAGCTCATTCTCACTTCACTGGAATTCGATCACGCAGATATTTATCCCGATTTCGCTTCCATCGCGCTACAGTTTCGCCGCCTCGTGAATCTGGTGCCGCGGCGCGGCCGCATCGTGATATGGGGCGAGAGCCCTGAATTGCGCAGCATTGTCTCGAAAGCATACTGCCCCTTCGAAACCTTCGGACTTACGCCGGAATGCGATTGGTGCGCCGGTGACATCGTCTGGCACGACGCTGCGACCGAATTCCGCGTCGCCTACCGTGACAAAGAAGTCGCGCGCATCCGGATTCCTGTCGCCGGTCGCCACAATGTACTCGACGCGCTCGCAGCTCTGGCGCTCGCGCACGGTCGGGGAATCGAGTGCGACGCGATCGCGCACGCCCTCGCCACCTTTCAGAGCGTGCGCCGCCGGATGGAGATCAAAGGCGAAGCCGGAGGCGTTCTAGTCGTTGAGGATTTCGCGCACCATCCCACGGCGATTCGCCTGACTCTCGAAGCTGCTCGTACGCGCTGGCCCGGCCGCAAGATCTGGGCGGCGGTCGAGCCGCGCTCCAATACGATGCGCCGCAAGGTCTTTCAGGCGGCACTGCCCGACGCGTTGGCGCTTGCTGACGCGGTGCTTTTCGGCCCGGTGAATCGCGCGCAGTTGCTTGAAGAGGGCGAGCGATTGGCGCCAGAGGCCATTGCGGACTCAATCCGGGCACGCGGGCGGTTCGCTGCCGCTTTCGCGTCGTCGGACGAGATTTCCGAGCTCCTGGCCGAAAAGGCGGGGCCGAGTGACATCGTTCTCATCATGTCCAACGGCAGCTTTGATGGCCTTACCTCCAAATTGCTGGAAAAGCTCAACGCGCGGGCCGGTGTTCGCGCATGAACCATTTCAATCGGGGGCTCCGTTGGATAACCGCGACGCTTTTCCTTATCTCTGCGTTCCTCGCACCTCGCCCTGCCGCCGCAACGATCCAATATCGGGTATCGCTTGAGGAACCCGCTCAGCACCTCTTCCGCGTGACGATGACCATTCCGGTCGAGGGCAGAGAAGTCGTCACGGCCATGCCCGCATGGAACGCGCTCTACCGCGTGCGAGATTTCGCCCTTCGCATGGAAGGCTTGCACGGTATTTGCCCTGCGATGATCGGTGTGCCGCTTGCCAAGCACCAGATCGACAAGCAGACGTGGCGGTTCTCGCTTGATGGCGCGTGCCAACCGGGCGATCACAACACGTTCGAGATTCAGTACGCAATCGAGTGGAACGATCTCGGTCCGTTCAATTCGCAGATTGACGCCCACCACGCCTTCATGAACTTGGCGGAGATCCTGATGTACGTCCCGGATCGCCGCAAGGAGGATGTGTCCGTTCAGTTCGTCGATCTTCCATCCGGGTGGCGGACAGCCGCGGAATCGGTCGCCGTTCATGTCCCGAACGAATACATCGCTCAGAGCTACGACGGCCTGGTGGATGCGCCGGTTGAGGCCGGGAAGTTTGATGAGTTTGAATTCACTGAATCAGGCGCTGAATTTCGCGTCGTGGTGGATTCACACTCATGGAACAAGGCGATTCTCGAGGAAGCGCTTCATCGGATCACGGGATACGAGCTGAAACTGATGGGTGATGTGCCGTTCGACCCGCCTTATAAACGATACACCTTCTTCTTTCATATCGGCCCCGACGGTGATGTCGAAGGCGGCGGTATGGAGCACCGGAATTCCACCGCAATTTCAGCAACGACCACCGAAGGCGCCGTGGCCGTATCGGCTCACGAGTTTTTTCACGTCTGGAACGTGAAGCGCATTCGCCCGCAATCTCTGGAACCGGTCGATTACACCAAGGAGCAGTACACGCGCGCGTTGTGGTTCGCCGAAGGCGTGACGAGCGCCTACGCCTCCTACACTCTCGCGCGCACGGGGCTGTGGTCAAAAACGCAGTTCTTCTCCGATCTCGCCCAACAGATCGGCGAGCTCCAATCTCGTCCAGCTCGGGCCTGGCAGAGCGTCGAGGAATCGAGCCTTGACGCATGGTTTGAAAAATACGACGGATACAACACGCCCTACCACAGTATCTCCTACTACAACAAAGGGCAGATCGTCGGCTTCTTGCTGGATTTGGCGATTCGAGACGCGACAGACAATCACAAATCGCTGGATGATGTCCTGCGACGGATGAACGCGGAGTACGCCCAGAAGGGCAAGTTCTACGACGACAGTGCTGGAATCCGCGCGGTCGTCGAAGAAGTAACAGGCAAGAGCTTTGCCGATTTCTTCAATCGCTACGTTTCAGGCACGGACGAAATCCCGTACGCCGATTTTCTTTCCATCGCGGGACTTGAACTCCAAATCGGCACGGGCCGCGCCGCGATCGGGGAAGTTGCCCATCCAACCGAGCGGCAGCGCCGCATACTCGAAGGCGTACTACACGGCTCGAACGACTGATATGCTCTTCTCGCCGCCGTGTCCATGATTCGCACAGTTCTCGTCGCGCTGATGTTGGCGCTCACAGTTCTTTTCGTCCTGCCCTGGCTGATCCTCTGGGTCGTCATCACGGGAAGTCCCGACAGCATGTACTGGCTAGCGATGAGAATCGTGCGGTTCGCGACGCGAAGGCTCGGCGTCCGCGTGCGTGTCGAGGGACTCGAAAATGTGCCGCGCCAGCCATGCGTCTTCGTTGCAAACCATACTTCTACAATCGATCCGATGGCATTGCTCCCCGCGATTCCGAAGCGCGTTGGCATCGTGGTCAAACAGGAGCTCTTTCGCGTTCCAATTTTCGCCACGGGGATGCGCGCCGTTCAGTTCGTTCCGGTAAATCGCGGGGACAAGGAATCCACCACAGCCGTAGTCCCTCTCGCCGAGCAATATTTGAGGCGTGGACTCTCGTACATGTTTTTCTCAGAGGGCACTCGCAGTTTGGATGGAAGGCTTCGGCCGTTCAGGCGCGGCGCGTTCACATTGGCGATCAGTGCGGGTGTTCCTGTGGTTCCGGTCTCGATTGTCGGGGCGCACAAGCTAATGCGAAAGGGTAGCTTGGTTGTCCACCCGGGGGAGGTGATCGTTCGCTTCGGGCATTCGGTCGAAGCGTCTGCCTACACAATGGACCAGAGAGGCGCGCTCATTGCGCGCGTCGAGACCCTTGTTGCAGCGGGTCTTCCCTCGGACCAGCAGCCCGCGTAGCGGCAGAATGTGATTTCTGGCTGCTATACTGCTTTGCGATGCCGCAAAAGCTCATTCACGAGGTTATCCCAGTCGGATTACTGCAATGCAACTGTTCGATCCTTGGCGATCCTGAAACGGGTGAGGCGATCGTCGTCGATCCCGGCGACGAGGTCCACCGCATTCTGGAGGTCCTTCGTCGCCACAAATTGAAAGTTCGAGCCATTGTCAGCACGCACACGCACATCGACCATGTTGGCGGCCTCGCAGCGCTTCATCGTGCGACGCATGCGCCTGTGTTGATCCACGACGCCGACCTCGGCCTCTATCGCACCCTCGACATGCAGGCCCAATGGCTCGGAGTCCCTACACCTGAGACAGTCCGAATTCGCGACTTCGTGAAAGAGGGCGACACACTTCGCTGGGGCGGATTTCTCGCACGCGTGCTTCACACGCCCGGGCACACCCCGGGCAGCATCAGCCTCGTTGTGGAAGGTGCTGGCGCGCCCAACCACGGTCGCGCGGCTCCGCGGCGGTTGATTGCGGGCGACACGCTATTCCAGGGAAGCATCGGCCGCACCGACCTACCTGGCGGCTCGTACCCTCAAATCATTCGCTCGATTCATGAGAAACTCCTCGTCCTCCCGGACGATCTTCTGGTGATTCCGGGTCACGGTGAGGCCACCACGATCGGCGAGGAGCGCGAATACAACCCCTTTCTGCAATAACCTCCTCCCGCACTTTGCTTGGTTGCGAGAGTACCTAGTTCTAGAACCATCTATTGCGGGCCAAGGAACACCCGGCGCGCGCTTGCTTTGACTACATAGCGTCGCCGCTGAATAATCGTGGCGGTCGTCCAGAAGTCTGCTTGGCGAGCTAGTTCAGGCAGCGCCGAAGGGATGCAGTTCTCATAAGGATGAGGTATCTTTGCTCGTATAATCGATTTCGAGATGCTGCCGCCTTCGCGTCCGGGGGGGGCACGCGTTTCTTCGAGTGAGACGCGCGCCCGCATTTCTGCGATGAATCGTCATGATAGTTCCCAAGTTCTCGGCATCGGCGGGGTGAGCAACACATGAGACGTTCCGACCTAGTTCGAAATTCTAGCAAGGGGAAAGCTTTGCGTACTTCACAGATTGTATTCGGAGAACGGCAGCATCTTCTGCGGGTGCTCGATTCAGTCGAGCGCAGCGCTTTGCCTGCGGCGCGCATGGACCAGGAGCGCCGCGTGATCGAGCAATTGATTCACGCGCGCACCCAGGAACTCAATCGCATCAATCCCGGGTGGGACGAAAAGGTCGGTACCGTGCTGAGCGCGGAAGTGAAGCCCGAAGCGCTGGATCAGCTCTCGCGCCAGGCGCCCAAGGAAGACTATTACCTGCTCCGCCTGATCAGCGAGCATCCGAAAGTAGCCGCGAAGACGCTCGGCCGCTTGTCGCATCATCCCTATTCCGCGATCCGCGAGAATATCGCGCGCCATCCGAATAGCGACGCTGCGACACTCGCCCGGCTGAGCCGCGACCGCAGCCAGCCGCTGTGGTATCTTGTCGCGTTCAATCCGAATGCGCCTGCGCCGCTTCGGAAGAAACTTCAGGAGCGCATGCGCCGTCTTGGCGAAAAATCGGCCACGCAGTAAGCCGCACTCGAGACGCGAACGCCGTTCGACCACGCAGTCCTCATCGTCCTGATATTTGGCGATTAGACCAGTCTCCGATCGTTTGTTTTCAACGCGTTAGACCGTGCTCTACTTGGTGCATTTTGGCGATTAGGGGTTTGTATCCGCGCCAAAAGCCCTTGCCGACGAAGCAAAAATTGACACGCGCTAAAAGGCCGGCAACAGGGTCGCGCTGTGGTGCTGGACCTGAATTGCTAATTGTTCCAAGGGGATGCTCTAAGCCGAGGGTGACAGTGATCTTGAAAAATCCTGCTGCGAGGCGTTGGACTAGTAGCCCTTCTGAGTGTCTTTATCGATGTCGGTGCCGACGAGCGGATAGTGCAGTTGCTCCCAGCGCGTGAGGCCGCCCGCGAGAGCCTTCACTTTATCGTGATCGTAGCCGAGCTCCCACATTTCCATCACCATGGGCGCGCTATCTTCTTCGTGGGAACAATTGCAGTAGAAGACGATCATCTTGTTGCCTGGGAGTGCGCTTAGCAACTGGTCTTGTTCGCGGGCTTCGACCGTCGGGTCGTAGGCGATGTTCACAGCTCCCTTAATGTGTTCGGCCGCGTAAGCCTCCGGATCGTCGGTATCAACGATGACGACGTTGCCGTTGTCCTTCATCAGCCGTTCGACTTCTTCGGCAGTGATGCGCGACACCTGCGGGAAGGGAATGGCATCCTTCGCGGACGCGGAAGCGCCCTGGCCGGACTTGCCGGCTTGCTGCGCGGCTCTTGGCACGGCGCCGGACGAAATCGCAAGAATCAGTATGAACGCGGCCGGCAAAATTGCGGGAATCAATCGAGGTTTCATCCGTTTTTCTCCCGCGACAGGCGCGGAGCTTCCGCCCCGCGCCGCCGCTAGGTTCATTCTACGCCCAATCGTCGATCTTCACGCCTCGGCGGATGCCGAAGTCGGTGACGAACCACATCGTCTGGACCTTTCCGCCCGATACGACGACGTGAATGGCCTTGGGGTTGATGAACGGCTTGATAAGCGCATCATCCGGCAGCTTTCGCCAGCTTGCGTATGGCTCAAGTCCCGCTAATGCAAACGGCACCGCGGTCGACTGAATGACGCCGTTACCCCAGTAAGACGCGTTTACTTTGGTCACGTTTTGCGAGAACCACTCGCTCAACTGAGCCTTGGTCTTGAAGCCGTGCACATCTTTCAGCAAGCCGGCGACCGTCGGATCGATCACGACCGTTGCAGCTGATCCTGATGCGCAGAACGAGCTTATGTAGTCGCGCATCAGGTGGTGAGTCGGATAGATGCTCTGGCTCGCGCCGACGCTGGCGATGCTGCTCCAGCCGGTCCCGACGCTGACCACGCTGTCCGTAGGCTTGAAGCCCATCTCGACGTGCAGCGGAGCCCAGTCTTCAGGCAGGGCCTCTTCGTTTTCGCCGTAGCACTGGTTGTTGTACTGCATCGTGTTGCCAAGAGTTTCCCATGCGTTCACGTTGTTGCGGAGATCGCCGGCGGTCTTGGACATGATCGTGAACGCGCGGCCGACCACGGCGTTCGACCTGTTGTACGGCCCCATCGCGTTCGTCCCGCAATTGAAGTTGAGCTTGTTGCGGATCGGGCCGTTGATCACGACCATGTTCGCCATCGAGCTGGTCGAATTGCCGAACGGCGCCTGCGTGGCGAGGGCCAGAATCACCGGCAAGTGCTCAGGCGATGCCCCTGCCATCACGGCGCTGATCGCGACCTTCTCCACCGTGAGTTGTCTCGCGCCGCCCGTGATGTTGATCGTTTTAATCACCTCATCGGGCTTGTGGCTGGTGCCCTTGAGCATCTCGGCCACGCGCCTTTCGGTGGGAAGAACGATCGTGTTGAAATCGGTCCACTCTTTATCCTCGAACATCACGCGCAGATTTTCTTCGGTATTCGGCGGAAGCAGTCTCGGCTCAGCCGCTTCTTCAGGAGGCTTCCCCGAAAGCTTCTCCTCGGCCGTAAGAGGACTCGTCAGCGCGTTGACGACCGCGGTCATCAACGGCTGACCGGTCAACATGTCCTTGCCGGATACGTAGCCGACGTCGACGGCTTTCGGCTGACCGGTGAAAGGAAACGGCACGGAGACGTAACGGATCGGCATGCCTGTCTGATATTTCTGAACGTAGCCCGTCGCATAATGCACGATGTTCGAAGAGGCGACGCCGATTGCGGGAATCTTGCACTGCGTTTGGATCTGCATTGCCCAGCGGCTCACGGCCGCGCAACAGCCGTTTCAACCAGCGACGCCGACGATCGCCGCGTCGGCTTTGCTGGCGATGATGTCCTTGATGATCGAGGGATCGCTGCCGAACATGCCTTCCGCGGTCACTTTCACTTGCGTCGTGACGCCGGAATAGTGCTTGTCGAACCACTCCGTCATCGCACCGTAGAAATAATTCGCGGCATCCGGACCTTCCCAGGAGAGATTAACCATGTAGATTTTCTTGCCGTTCAGGTTATCGAGCGGCGGAGCCAGAGGGACGCGGGTTGCCAGCTTACCCTCTATCGCCGGATTCATGACCGTGATCAGCCCCTGGCCGTCTGCTGAAGCGACCGCCGCAGAGGCTTTCGGAGCGGTTCGTGCGTAGGACGGTGAACCTGCAACGAGCGTCGGACTGACGCCCAAAAACGCCAACATCTTTCGTCTATCCACGTTGTTTACCTCCCTTAAATGTGGTCTTACCTAGACGCCACCCCCAAGGACAAACTTCACCGGGGATTGTATGACTATCTACGCTGGGTGGCTCAAATTTTTGTGCGCGAAGGGTTCTGACGGAAAGCCCCGGCGAAATTGGTGATTTGGCCCCAAACCGGCGAATCCAGTGGGAAGTTTCTTGACGGAGGCTACGCCGGGGCTAGTGAAAGAAGTGCATGTACACAAAAATAAGGGCGACGTAGGCGGCAATGCCGAGAGAAAATCCGCCGATGTGCAGGCGCGGATGGATGGCGCGACCGTATCGAATGCTCGCGATCAGGAAAGCAAAATTGGACAAGACGGCGAAGGCGAATCCGGCGACAACGAGAATCTCGCCGGGGAGCGCTCTCCAAGCCCAGATCCCAGGCCAAAGTGTGATATACGCGAGCACGGCGGAGCCAACCGTGACAGTGGCGGCGGTCGCGGCAGTGTAGCCCGCTGCAAATCCCACGTTTGCGTGCAACAATATCAACAGGAACGCAATCAAATATTCGGCCAGCACGACGAAGGCTACGAGAGCGCGGTAGCGGATATCGGTCGGACCGAAAAACCGCGTCACCGAAAATAAGACAGCTGGCACAAGAATGTTGGCGATTGCGGCGAGCCAGAGCGCGCTGCAGAGAATGTGCCGCCGCAAGCGGATGTTCGCCGCATCCTGCGTGGGCGCTGTCGAGATTTGGGTGGACACGGTGTTAACCGGGCGGATTATACAGCAGGAAGGAGTATGGAAATGGGACTCTTTAGCGCGTACACTACCGGGACGAAATTGCCCTGACGATGGCCAGACCGACCTATCGAGCTTATCGAACGCTACTGCATTTCGGGATCGCTGCGTCGTTCGCAACCTCCTCGCTTTGCCCGGCGCGAATGGCGTCTGCACAGACCGTTCCAGAGCAGCCAGCAGCCGCGGAAGGGACTGAAACGCCAGCTCCGCCGCGCGCGGAACCGGCCCCGTCTGCGGCGCTGCTCGACGCAGGTTTTCGCGATCTCTATCAGCTGAACTTCAAGGGAGGGCGCGAACAGTTTCTCTCCTACGAAAAGATTGCTCCAAACGATCCGATGGGAAAAGCCGCTGAGGCGGCGAGCTATCTCTACGAGCAGTTCAACGCAAAGGGGATTTTCACGTCGGAGTTCTTCTTGAGCGATGAAAAATTCCTGAACGGCGCATCGGGCACTCCGGCGCAAAACCGCAACGACGCGTTCCTTTCGGCCAACCGCGTTGCGCATGACATGGCAATTGACCGCCTGCGATCCGATCCTCGCGACCGGGAAGCTTTGCTTGTTCTTACCATAACGGACGGAATGGAAGCCGACTACGACGCCCTCATCGTCAAGAAGCAGATGGCCGCTCTGGGATTGACGAAGCAAGCGGACGCGGAAGCGTTGAAATTGCTCGCGATCGATCCAAGCGCGGAAGACGCCTATATGGCGCTTGGCGCCGCCAATTACATCATCGGATGCCTGCCGGGTTACAAGCGCGCATTTCTATGGTTCGGCGGCGTTCACGGCGATCGCCAGCGCGGAATGGAGCAGTTGCAGCGCACGGCCGAGCACGGTCATTACCTGCAAGCGTTCGCGAAGGCGTGGCTGGCGCTGGCCTGTGAGCGTGAGCATCAATACGACCGCGCGCGCCAGTTACTCTCCGAGCTGGCCGCAGAATTCCCGGAGAATCCGCTCTTCGCGCGCGAACTCGCCCTGGCCAGCCACCCTGCCGCCACCAAACCGTGAAAACCCTGGCGTGACAGCTTTCTTTTCTAGCGCAGCGATGACCGCGCTGGCGGTCGCGCGGCTGCTGTGTTATTCATTCCTGCGTGGGCGGGTCTATGGGGGAGTGCGTGAGCAAGGTGCGGCGTATCCGGATTGTCACCCCGATATTCTTCGCGTGGACCCTGACATTTCACGTGGCGTCTGCCATCGGCCAGGAATCTCAAACCGGCCCACCGCCCTCTACCGCAGCGGCCTCACAGAGCACCTCCAGTTCTTCGGCTGCCGCGGCCGCTCCTCTTGACGTTGAAGAAGGCAAGCGCCTCTTCGTACAAAACTGCTCGGTCTGCCACGGAGTAAACGGCGGAGGAGAAGAGGGGCCCGACCTGCACGGGGTCTCCGCACAGTTTGGTGCGCCGGAGTTGCAGGGAATCATCCGCAGAGGGATTCCCGGAACGGCGATGCCCGGATCGGCCACTATGTCCGAGAGGCAAGTGGCAAACGTCGCGGCCTTCGTGATCAAGCTGGGCAGCGCGACAGCGTCTGAAAAGGCGCCGGGCGATCCCGCGAGCGGCGAAGCGATCTATAAGTCGAGCGGCTGCCCCACGTGTCACATGATCGCAGGCCGGGGTGGCAGCATCGGCCCTGAGCTGACGCGTGTCGGTGCCATGCGCGGAGCCGCCAACTTGAAAGCTCGCCTGCAGGATCCCGGAACGAATCTCCCGAAGATGCAGGAGAATCCGTTTGGCTCCAGTTGGACGCAATACCTGATGTTTCGCGCCGTCGACAAAGACGGGCGCGTCGTCGAGGGCATGCGCGTGGGCGAAGAAGACTCGTTCACGATCGTCCTCAAGGACGCGGGCGGCAAGTTTCACGCGCTTCGGAAACCCGACCTGCGTTCGCTGGAAAAGGAACCGGGGAAGAGCATCATGCCGACCTTCAAGGGCACTTTGTCCGACGCGCAAATGAATGATTTGGTCGCGTATCTCATGACATTGAAGAGCCCGCAATGAAAAGCCTTTTCGTCGCAACTGGTCTCGTGATCGCGCTTGTGCCGTCCGCGGCGCGGTTGCGTGCTCAGGATGTGTCCTACGAACAGTTGCTGCACGCTGACGCGACTCCTCAAGACTGGCTGATGTATGGCGGCGACTATTCCTCGCAGCGCTATTCGCGTCTCATGCAAATCAATCGAGAAAATGTCGGAAGCCTCAAGGCCGCGTGGATCTACCAGCCGAATCGTCCGCAGCAGCCGTTCGAATCCTCGCCCGTCGTCGTGAACGGAATCATGTACGTCACCGAACCGCTGAGCACCGTGACGGCTCTCGACGCGCGGTACGGCACAAAGCTCTGGAGCTGGTCTCCAAAGATGCCCGATCGGATTTACACGATTGGAGTGCATCGCTCGAATCGTGGAGTCGCCGTTTACCACAACACCGTTTACATGGAGACGCTCGACGCGCATTTGGTGGCGCTCGATGCGATCACCGGCGCCGTGAAGTGGAGCGTGCACATCGACGACAACAATCAAGGCTACGCCATGACGGGCGCGCCTCGCGTACTGAAGGACAAAATCATCGTGGGTATCTCCGGAGGAGATGTCGGGATTCGCGGCTTCGTCGATGCCTATGATGCGGCGACAGGCAAGCGCATGTGGCGCGTCTGGACAATCCCTGCGCCCGGCGAGCCCGGCTCCGAAACCTGGGGCAAGGACATGACCGGCACCGGCGGCGGCGGAACCTGGGGAACCGGATCCTACGATCCAGAGCTAAATCTCTTGTATTGGACTACCGGTAACCCAGCGCCCGACTACAACGGTGAAAATAGAGTGGGAGACAACCTCTACACGGACTCGGTGCTCGCGATCGATCCCGATGCGGGAAAGATCAAATGGTATTTCCAGTTCACGCCGCACGACACCCACGATTGGGATTCGATTCAAGTGCCGCTGCTTTTCGATGGCGTTGTCGACAGAAAGCCGAGAAAGCTCTTGGCGCAGGCGAACCGCAACGGATTTTATTACGTCCTCGATCGAGTGACGGGCGAGTTCGTCGCCGGGGTCCCGTTTGTGACCCAAACGTGGGCCAATGGCCTCGACGCAAAGGGCCGGCCAATTCTGCTTCCTGATATCGAGCCAACCCCGGAAGGGCGGCTCGTTCACCCCGATGGCCACGGCGGCACGAATTGGAATAGCCCGGCATACAGTCCGCAGACGAAGCTCTTCTATGTGTCGGCGCGCGAAACCGGTGCCTACACGGTCGCGGGCGAGGCGAAAGTCCACTTTCCCGATTTCGGTGGAGGCGGGCGCATCAATCTTTCGGGTGACGAATCCTACGGCGCGATTCGCGCACTTGAAGCAACGACCGGCAAGTTGAAATGGGAGTACAAGATGCTTGCGCCAGCCGAAGTCAGCACGCTTGCGACGGCGGGCGGGCTTGTTTTCTCCGCGAGCGACGAAGGCAATTTCTTTGCGCTCGATGCCGCAACCGGAAAATTGGTGTGGGAGTTTAAAGTCGGTGGAACGAGCTCGGAATCAAATCTCATTACATATGAAGTGGACGGCAAACAATATTTGATTGGGGCATCCGGAAATTGTTTCGTGGCTTTTGATTTGCCATAATCGAAATTGGAACGGTCGAGGAGAATTGCTTTTATGAAAGTCAATCGACGGAAGCTGCTGTCGCTGCTGGGCATGTCCCCGGCGCTACTGACGGGCGCCGAGACGCAACAAAAGAAAAAAGGCGCGCAGGGCAGCGCGGCAAGTGAACCGAAATTGACGGCCGTGAGTCCCAAAGGAACTCCGCCGCCGATCCAGCTCTATTCCATGGCTCCCCGCGCGAGCTCGCTCGATGGCAAGACGATTTACGTCGTCGACGCCACAAGTTTCGACGGTAGCGAGACGCTTCTGAAAAACATGCAGGCTTGGTTTCAGCAGAACATGCCGTCGGTCAAGACGGTCTTCCGGAAAAAGGCCGGCGTTTACGCAGAAGATGATCCCAAGCTCTGGGCGGAAATCAAGGCAAACGCGTACGCGACCATCATGGCCATTGGGCATTGAGGAGGCTGCGCCCCAGCGACCGTGAGTCACTGCGTAACGATGGAAAAGATGGGCGTCCCGGCAATTCCGATGTGCACCAAGGCCTACACGGAATTGTCAAATCTAACTGCGGCAAGGGAAGGCATGCCGCATCTACGCGAAGTGTTCACCCCTCATCCTGTCGGCGGCAAGACCTCCGAGCAACTCGCAGCCTATCTGGTGAATCCCGACCCGGTGTCGGGGAAACAGATCATGAAGGAGATCGTTGAAGACCTCACCACTCCGCTCACGCCGGACGAGATGAAGACCGGCATGCAATCCATCGCGGCAGGACCTCCCACGTTTGGTCCGGATACTGCCGACGGCCTGCAAGAAATCTTCATGAACAACGGAATGACGGATTACCTGCCGATCATCATTCCGACCGAAGAAAAAGTGGAGGCCATGCTCAAGGTGACGAGCCACAAGCCTGAAGAAGTACTCAGGACGCCGCTGCAAGGCGTGGGCTATACGTCCGCTCGTTGGGGTTACACCGTGAGGCAGGTTGCCGTGAACGCGGTGATGGCAGGATGCAGGCCGGAGTATTTTCCAGTAGTGCTGGCCATGGCATCTGTGGGACCGCTGGGGCTCTTCGGCTCGACGACATCGTCGAGCAGCGCCATCGTGATCAATGGCCCCATCCGCGACAAGCTCGATATGAATTACGGCCTCGGTGCGCTCGGTCCCTTCGCGCAGTCCAACGCCACGATCGGGAGAGCGTGGACGTTGATGGGCAAGAATCTCACCAACGGCGGGATACCGGGCGACACGTATCAGGGCGGGCAGGGCAATCAACTGGACTACAACAATTGCGTGATTGCAGAGGACGAGAAGAACAGCCCTTGGACTCCCCTCCACGTGCAGTTTGGATTCAAACCCGAGGAAAACGTCGTCAGCATTTTCGGCGGTCCGGACGTTCGCCAGGGTCATGGCGCAAGGGGCGCGGGAGCCGAGCCCGCGATGTTCGACGAGCAGATCAGTTACATGATGCAGTCGATGGTCGGCGGGTCTGGCGCGCTCGTGATTTGCGACCCGCTGGTGGCGAGGCGTCTCGTCGATCAGGGCTACGACACCAAGGAAAAGCTCATCGACTGGCTGTGGAAGAACACAGTGCGCACAGCCAAAGATTTTCGCGAGTCCTTCCTGGCGCCCTTTCATTTGTATCCACTCGCGCTTCAGGGAAGGGAACCGTATGCCACCTGGTACAAGGTACCCGAAGACACCTTGATCCCGTTCTTCCCCCGAGCTGCCGATATCAATCTCGTCGTGTGCGGCGGTCAGGCGAACGCCTTCTTCCAGGTGGCGAACATGAATCACGGCCGCAGCGCATCGATCGACAAGTGGATGTAAGCAGTCGCGAATCGATACCTTTGGCCCGGGCGACGCAAGGGCGCGCGTTAATCACGTCTTGATCGCTCGCGATCGATTGGAATATAGTGCTCGCCATGTCAGCAGCCACGCCGATTCCACAGTCGCTAGGCCACCTCGAACTGCTTCACATCGAGGCGGAAGACAAAACTGCGCTCAACGGCCTGTTCTGGGAGCCGCAAAGAAAAACCGACTCGCTCGTCCTGATGGTGCCCGGGGGCACGACGGGCGCGGCGCTGTTTCCGGCGCACGACTACACGCCGCTTGCCCGTCTGCTGATCGAACACGGCTACGCATTCCTGCTTTCCAACATGCGCGCGTCCTACAACAACCCCTACGCCGAATATGGCGAGGCGGTGAAGGACATCGCCGCGTTCGTCGCATACGCGAAATCGAAGGGCTATTCGCGGATTGCGATTCTGGGCATCAGCCTCGGCGGCGCTCGCATGGCGCAGTACGTGGTGGAGCGGAATGATCCCGCGATCAAGGCGGTCGGCTTTATCGCGTCGATCCCGTCGCCGTATCTCGAGTTTCAAGTGCGAAGCAGCGAAGCGGACAAACGCCGCCTGGAAGACACGCTCAAGCACGCGCGCGAGTTGGTCGCGCAAGGCAAGGGGAACGAACCCGTGGCGTTCGACAACTGGTTTCCCCGCGGCGTTTCCGTGATGGGAACCGCGAAAGTTCTTCTCAGCTACTTTGGAGCGCCAAGCGACGCCGGTTCGCCGAGCTCGGTCAAATACGGACCGCAGATCAAAGTTCCGGCTCTCGTGATACACGGCGATTCGGATGAGCTTGCCCTTCCTCCGAACGCGCAGAAGATTTTCGACAGCCTGACGGCTTCGCCGCAGCGCGATCTGGTCTGGGTCAAAGGCGCGAGCCATTATTTGACGCCGGGCCCGCTTGCCGACTCTTACGCCAAGCTCACTTTCGACTGGCTCGTGAAAAACATGCCCGCTGGCGCACGCCACTAGCCTGTACTCAAGCACAAGCGGAGACGAGATGGGACTAGCTGAGACGGAACGCCTGAGCGAATTGGTCGCCGGCGCTGCTCTGAGCCATGCGATCTGCAGCATTGCCGAACTCGGAGTCGCTGACCAGATCGAGGCCGGCACCTCGCAACCCGTGGAGCGGTTGGCCAAAGCCACGGGAACTCACGAACGATCGCTCTATCGGGTCCTCCGGTACATGGCGTCCCATGGGATTTTCCGCGAGACCGAGAACCGTCATTTTGATCACACGCCGCTTTCTGCAGTTCTCCGAAGCGATGCGCCCGGTTCCTTCCGCGCTGCCGGCCGGATGTTTCACTCGTTGGGGGGGCGCGTGGCCGCGCCTTCATCATTCGCTGCTTACTTCCAAGCCGGGTTTCGATGAGGCCTACGGCCGACCCCTATTCGACTATGTCGGGACGCACCCGGAGCTAGCGGCAGTCTTCGACGCGGGAATGACGTCCTTCCACGGGCACGAGACGCCGGCGATGCTTGAGGCCTACGATTTCAGCGGCGTTGACACGCTGGCGGATATTGGCGGTGGCAACGGGTCGTTGATCGGCGCTGTCTTGCGCCGATACCCGAAGATGAAGGGAATCCTGTTCGACTTGGGACACGTCGTCGCGCGGGCCAACGAACGCCTGCGCACAGAAGGTCTCGGCGATCGCTGCTCGATTGTGGAGGGAAGCTTCTTCGAGTCGGTTCCCACGGGGCCGGACGCCTACGTACTGCGCCACATCATCCACGACTGGACCGACGAACAGTCCGTTCAAATCCTGAAGAACGTGCGCAAAGCGGTTCCCGCGCACGGCAGGGTCTTGATCGTCGAATTCGCCGTGCCGCCGGGCAATCAGGCAGGCCTGGGCAAGGACGCAGACATGCTCATGCTCGTATTCCCGGGCGGGCTCGAGCGAACGGAAGCTGAATACAGTTGCCTTCTCGAACGAGCCGGTTTCCGGCTCGGCAAGGTGATTCCGACGACGTCCGCGGTGAGTGTGGTCGAAGGCCGGCCAGTTTGAACGCCTGAAGGCCTCCATTCGCAGGTTCTTCTCGACGAATCCCTCGCGTGCGTGTGCGAAACGCTCTATCGATCGGCTCCGGCATGCGCAATTCCGCAGGCGTTCATGCCATTCATGAGCGTCCTCCCCGCCGATAAATAAGCCACGCGGATCCCACCATCGCAATCGTTCCTGCAGCGAGCTTGCCCTCGAACAGCCATACGTTCGTAACTTCCCCTGGCGGCACGACCGTGCAAAACAGAGCGAGTGCCGTCATCGCACCTCCCGAAAGCGCGCTGACGCGCCTGCCGGCTTTCCAGGCACTTCCGAAAATGTAGAGGTAAGGCAGAAATCCGCCGATCACCATCAGCGAGACGAGCTCGTCGTATGCAACGCGCATCGTGTCCCCAAGCTGATAGACCACGAGCAGGGAACTGGACACGATTCCGAGCACGAAGATCGAGATGTAGGGCGTTCCCCATCGCGGATGGATTTTCGCGAAAGCTTCGGGCAACAATCGATCCGCTCCCGCGGCGAACGGAAGCCGCGACGTCGACGCGCCCAGCCCGCCGATGAATCCCAATCCACCCAAAATCACCAGCGAAGCGAGGAGCGCAGAAAGCCACGGAGCGTGCAGGAGCACTCCCGCTGAGTCTCCCACGTTCGCATATCCGTTCAGTTCGCTGATTTGCTCGGGCGGGAGCACGACTAGAAACGCGACTGTCGCAGAGATATAGAAAGCAGCGGCGAACGCGGTAGCGATCCAACCCGCCCAGCGCATCGTGCGCTCGGGGTCGCGCGTCTCCCCGGCCATCATGCCGGGGCACTCCATCCCGGACATCGCGTACGCAATCGCGGCCCAGAAATTGACGGTCCCCCAGCTCCATTTCGGAGCGATGTGCATCGGCGTCGCCGAACCCCGGCGAACCCACACCATCCACGCCACCGCGACCAGCAACAGCCCTACGGCCCATGTGGCGAGTCCTCCGAGATTCTCGGTCCACTTGCCAATCTTCATCCCTATGAGATTCGAACCGAGCGCGATCCAAATCACGGCTACAGTGGCGGCCAGAAGGTAGAACCGATTCTCTCCTAGCCGTGCCGACCACGGACCGAACATCGAGAATCCCACTCGCGTGTAGAGGAGGGACGCCGTCGGAAACAAGAACGCGGTCCCCATCCAATACACCCAGAAGCTAAGAAAGCCGGACCACGGCCCGAAATCTTGCCGCGTCCATACATAAAGACCTCCTGCGCCGGGGTATTTCGCGACGAGCACTGAGACGGCCACCGTGAGCGGCGCCATGAAGAACACGGCCGCCAAAATCCATAGCGTGACGGAACTTGGCCCCGCGTGCGCAGCGATCGGAATCCATCGCGCAGACGTGACGCAGGCGATGGCGAACAGCGCGAGGTCGCGCAGCCCGAGCTCGCGCCTGAGAACGGGTCTATCGGAAGACATAGGCGCGCAGGATACCCTAGCTGGCCGCGAGCGCGAAGCTAGGCCGTGTCGCGGAGAACCGCCATGGCAGCATTTCGTCCATTGATGCCAATGACGCTGCCGCCGGGATGGGTGCACGCGCCGCACATGTAAACCCCCTCCATCGGCGTGCGCGCCGAAATCCGGTTCGACCACATGTAAGCGGGCAAGCACTCGCCCTGAAAAATGTGGCCGCCGGTGAGACCGACTTTCTCTTCGATGTCCGGCGGGCCAAGCACCTGGACGTCGATCACGGCCGAATAAATATTCGAGCAGAACCGCGCCAGCGATCGCAGTGCCAGCCGCCGCACTTCGTCTCGTCTCTCGTCCCACGTACCGCGCGCGAATTTGTACGGCACGTACTGGGCGAACACGCTCATGGTGTGCTGCCCGGCCGGCGCAATCGTCGGATCGTGCGCGCTCTGGAAGTACAGCTCGCACCAGAGATGCTCCGGCAGCTCGCCGCGACGTGCGGCGGCATATCCGGCCTTCCACTCATCCTTTGTGAGCGGAGTGTTGATCTGCCCGTAGTGGTGCGGCTCGTCGGTCCCGGGCCGCGCAGTGAAATTGGGCAGTTCGCGCAGCAGCACATTGAGCTTCACCGTGCAGCCCTCGATCGGAATCTCCTCGACTCGTTTCTTCCACTCCAGATCGGCCGCCTTTCCCAATAGGCGCAGCGTTTGCCGTGGATCAGCATTCGAGACCACGATTGGCGCCTCGATCAGCCCGCCCGCTTCGAGAATCACGCCTTCGCCCGGCAATATCTGCGCCACGGGTACGCCCGTCGCCACCACCGCTCCCGCTTCCTGCGCGGCATCGCAGAAATAGAAAGAGACCATCCCCATCCCGCCCCGCACGTAGCCCCACATTCCAGGCATTCCGCCCAGCCGCCCCGACGCATGATGGAAGCGGATGCTCGCGGTTCCAGGGTCGAATGGACTCGCATTCGTGCCTATCACCCCCTGCCCGAGATACGCGATTTGCAATCGCTCGTCGCACAGGTAGTGCTCGACGAATTCGGCCATCGACCAATCGAAGAGAACGTGCTTTGCCTCGTCATCATTTCCGAGCCGGGCTTCGATCTGTCCTCGCGTCGGTGCATCGCCGATCCACAGGTCGCGTTCCCCCTCCGGTCGCAACGCATCGCGCAATCGGCGCAACAGGTCGCTCATCGCGCGCCAACCTTCCACATCTCCCGGCGCGAGCTTGCGGATTTCCTCCGCGCACTTTTGATCGTCGTCCCACAGTTGCACGCTCGACCCATCGAGAAACGGGACAAAAAGACCGTTCACCGCAGGCGTCCACTGGAATCCGCGCGCAGGCAGCCCCAATTCGGAGACGACCAGAGGGTGGAGCAGCCCGGCGAGGTACGCGCAGGGCGACACCCGCACGCCGGGAAAGGGCTCTTCGATTGTGCAGGCGCCGCCCACGCGCGCGCGGCTCTCGAGCACAATCACTCGCTTGCCCGCCCGCGCGAGGTATGTCGCGCACGCGAGCCCATTGTGGCCCGCGCCCACGATCACGGCGTCCCACCGCCGCGCCGTTAGCTCGCGGATCGTGGCGGGCAATCCGATTTCTCCTAGGACGGTCGCGGTCGGTGAACTCACAGCCGTTAGTATCTACAGGCGAGGCTCGGTTGGGAAGCACGGGTGTGTCAGGTCCCGTTTCAGTCGTTCGACTCGCATCTGCTATATACTTCCGCGAAATGTCCGCTTCGATCACCGGCGACGTCCGATTCCAGCCCGCGAGCGATCAGTCGCTGCTTATCTACTTCGGCGAGAGCATCACGCTGGAAGCGCACGAGCGCGTTCGAAAATTTCTGCGCTTGCTCGAATCAGAACCATTCGCGGGCGTCCGCAATTTTCATCCGGCGTATTGTTCCGTTCTTCTTGATTTCGACGCGCTGAAGATGACGCAGGACGAATTGCAAGGTGCCTTGTCCGCCCGTCTCGCGCGCATCGACGAGTTCCCCCTGCCCGAACGGAGACAGCTCGAAATCCCCACGTGCTACGGTGGCGATTTCGGCCCAGATCTCAGAGAAGTCGCGCGCCTCCACGGCCTGACGCCCGAACAAGTCATCGAAATGCACGCGTCGGCGACCTACGTTGTCTACTTTCTGGGTTTCGTTCCCGGCTTCGCCTATCTCGGCGGGCTGCCCAAAGCGATCGCGACTCCACGGCTTGCAACTCCGCGCCGCAACACCCCTCCCGGCAGCGTCGGAATCGCGGACGACCAGACCGGCGTCTACCCCTTCGACACGCCCGGCGGCTGGCGCCTGATCGGCCGCACTCCGATCTCCATGTTTCGCCCCGATCGCAGCAATATGAGCTTCCTCTCGATCGGCGACCGCGTTCGCTTCACGCCAATCTCCGTCGAACAGTTCGCCGCGCTGAAAAGTGCATGAGCTCCATTCTGATCCAATCGCCGGGCCTGCTCACGACAGTTCAGGATTTGGGACGGCAAGGCTTTGGGACGATCGGCGTCTCCCCCTCGGGGGCTGCCGATTCCGTTTCGCTGCGGCTCGGCAATCGTCTGGTCGCAAATAATGAAGGCGCCGCTGCGCTTGAGATGACGCTGATCGGCGGAGCCTTTGCGTTCCCCGATGGCGGTATTGTGGCCCTGGCAGGCTCCGATTTCGGCGCGCGACTCGACGATTCCGCGATTGATACGGGAACCTCGGTGGAAGTCCGCCCGGGTCAGACTCTTCGCATCGGTCCAACGCGGTCAGGAGCGCGGTGCTATCTGTGCATTGAGGGCGGAATCGCGGTCCCGCCCTTCCTGGGCAGTGCGTCGACACACCTCTTGAGCGGCCTAGGTGGCTTCGAGGGCAGGGCACTGCGAAAAGGAGACGTGCTGCAGATCGGACTTGCGAATGTGCCATTTCGCAGGCGAACAATTGCCCCTCGCGCCGTGGCGAGTCTCTCTCAACGCAACATTTTTCGCGTCACCCGCGGCCCACAAGCCGACTGGTTCGACGAGTCATCGTTTCGCGCATTCTTCGCGGCCACCTATCGTGTCGGCGAGCAGTCGAATCGTATGGGGATTCGCCTGGACGGCGGGCAGATTGCTCAATCGAAGACAGCATCCATGATCACGGAAGGCGTGTCACTCGGTGCAATTCAGATGCCGCCCGGCGGCTTGCCTATTATTCTGTTTGTCGAGCAGCAAACAACGGGCGGATATCCCAAGATCGCCAACGTGATCTCGGCGGACCTGCATCGCTTAGGCCAGCTTCGGCCGCGCGATGAGATTCGGTTCGAGCTGGTCACGTTCGAAACGGCTCGCGCGCTCCTGATCGACCAACAGAAAATGTTGGCATCGCCGGAGTCGATTATCGAATGACGCACATCGATCTCAATTGCGATATGGGCGAAATGCTCGGCGCTGTCTTCGATGGCACTCAGGAATCGCTCATGCCGTCGCTCACGTCGGTCAACATCGCCTGCGGCGGTCACGCCGGCGACGCGAACACGATGAAAGCAACCGTCGAGCAGGCGCTTCGCTGGCATCTCGCGATTGGCGCGCATCCCGGATATGCGGACCGCGCGAATTTCGGCCGCCTCGAATTGCACCTGCTGCCCGAAGCGGTCGTCGATTCTGTTTTTGAGCAAGTGCGAGCCCTCGCCGACATCGCGACTGGCTGCGGCGCGGGCCTCACGCACGTCAAGCCGCACGGCGCTCTTTACAATCAGGCCGTGAAGGATCGCGCATTGGCGCGCGCGATTGCCGATGGAGTCGATCGCTGGAATCGCAACGTCGTGCTCGTGGGTCTCGCTGGGTCGAAGATGCTCGACGCGTTTCGAGAAGCCGGATTCCAAACCGCGGCAGAAGCCTTCGCCGACCGCCGTTACGAACCGGACGGCACCTTGCGTTCGCGCAAATTCGACGATGCGCTGATCCGCGATCCCGCAGAAGCCGGACGACAAGCATCGAGCATCGCGGCGCGAGGAAAGGTGGTCGCCTGCAACGGCGCAGAAGTCGCCGTCGACGCTCAGACCATCTGCATCCACGGCGACACTCCCGGCGCGCCCGAAATCGCTCGCGCCGTTGCTCACGCGTTACGGCAGGCCGGCATCGAGCTCAGACCGCTTTCACGCTGAGCAGCTGTGGTGGCTTAGTTGATGCCTTTGGCCAGTATCGACGCGATCTGCCTCACGTAATTCTGCGTTTCGGCAAATGGGGGGACGCCGCCGTATCGGTCGACCATTTCGGGGCCGGCGTTATATGCGGCGAGCGCGAACGTGAGATTGCCGTGGTAGCGCTCGAGGAGATCCTTCAGGTAGTGCGTGCCGGCGTCGATGTTTTGCGCCGGATCGAGGATATTCTTGACGTCGTATCGCGCCGCCGTCATCGGCAGCAATTGCATCAATCCAAGCGCCTTCTTCCGTGAGACAGCCTTCGCGTCGAAATTCGACTCGGCCTCGATCACGCTGGTGATGAGCTTCTCCTCCAGACCATGTTTTTGCGCCGACGCGTGAATCAGCTTCGCATAGCGAACGCCGAAGTCGACCTCCTGCGGCGGGGGAGCAGGGAACACCTCTTCCGGTTCGATGGTGATCAAATCGCCGGCTGAAATCAGCACGGATCCACCCGCCACGGTAAGCCGCACTTGATCTCCCTCAATCGCGTAACCGCTTACGTGCAGTCGTCCGCCCGATCGCAGCACAGCGTAGTCCGCTCGCACTGGAATCGCAGCGGTGAGCGCAGTTATCGCTGCGAGCAGTATTCCGGCTGCGATCGGCTGGTTTCGCATCAGTTGTCGTGAAACCCTATTTGCTTGCCGGCGCTGGATTCGCTGGCGGCCGCTGCCGGCTCGCCGGCGGGACGATTCCGTTGTCGCGCAGGTATTCAACTATTTGGCCGTAGTGGTCCATCGTATGCGCCACATCGAAGATGACGATGGATCCCGGAGTGCGCAGGAATGGCGTCGGCGGCGTCTTCATCACCACGAACGCATTGTCGGCAGTAATCGTCGCGATCGCCTTGTGTCCGAGCGTGAACGAATCGCGTAGATATTGAATGATTTGAGCCTTCGTCTGAATGTTGTCGGGACCGTTCTCGGCTTCAAACTGCGAGCCGGGCGTTGCGGCGGGCTGTCCGAGAATCGCGCCAAAGAAACGGTTGTTCACGGTCGCAATGTGCTTCACCTGTTGCGCAAACGTTCGCACGCCTTTGAATTCGCCATTTGTCGGCGCGAACGAATACTTGTCTTCTGGCATCGCGTCGGCGGCTCCAACTACCTCGCGCTCCTCGATCGTCAATTGGAAATCCAGTGCGGCTGTAAGCGTCGCAGGCGTTGGTAGCTGCCCCGGTGGCGGCCCTTGCGGCGCATTTTGCTGTGCTAATGCCGTGCTCGCTCCGAAACTACATGCGAGCAGTGCGACTCCCACCCCGATGGAAATCTTCATCGCTCCCCCTTTTTTCGAATCGGCCCTGCTTCGCCTTGTGACGCGTCGCACTGGCTAGCCGTTTCGCAGTATGTGCGTTCGTATCGCTTCCGCCACGCCGCTCTGGTCGTTGGTGAGTGTTGTCGCCCACCCGAACGACTTCAATCCCGCAATGCTATTGCCCATGACCACCGGCAAGCCCGCGTATTCTAACATTTCGCGATCGTTCCAATTGTCTCCGATGGCCATCACGTTCTCGCGCGGAATGCCCTTTCGTCGCGCCCACTGCTCAAGCGCCGAGCCCTTCGTCACTCCGCGGCCCAGCACGTCCATGAAAGAAAATCCTGTTCGCGGATACTCTGTAACTGCAATCGTGAAATCGCTGCGGAATTCAAGCGATTCGAGCCTCTCGCGAGCGGCGCTCACCGGCGCGCACTCCCCGATGAACATCACCTCGACCGGGTCCTCGCCATTCAGGCAATTCGCAAGCGGCGCGACTTCGGCGACCTGCGTCCGGTGCCTCCGCAGGTACGGCCCGACGAACGGCCCGTCCCAATCGATCCGTTCGAAGATCACCTGATTCTCGGCGGGCCTGTCGAAAATTACTCCGGACATCTGACGAAATTCCTCAGTTGCATCCACGACCCGGCGCGCCGTTTCGGCCGGCAGCAGGGACCGGAGATGCGTCGTCCCGGACTTCGATTTGACGAGTGCGCCATTGCTCACGATCAGCTCGACTTCGCAAGGGAGCTGCTCGGCAATCAATCTCGCAGAGTTATACCGCCGCCCCGTCACGATCACGATATCGATGCCGCGCGACGCCGCCTCTGCAATCGTCTGTGCATTGTCTGGCGAAAGCTGCGATTGGCTGTCGAGCAGTGTCCCGTCGATGTCCATCGCGATCAGTTGAATTCCCATAGCTGTATTGTACCGTGCGACGGGCTTTCCACCGAAAAGCGGATCGGAAACGTAATTGGCGGCTGTTCGTCGGTTTGCTAAGATGAAAAAACGCAGTGGGCGTGTAGCTCAGCTGGGAGAGCGCCTCGTTCGCAACGAGGAGGTCGGGGGTTCGAGCCCCCCCACGTCCACCAATTCGTTGGTAATCCAATCCCGATTCTTTCCTGCGATCAGGTGTGCTCGAATTCCGGATCCATCGCGTGGGTGGACGCCGGCGCGCCATTTGATTTCGGCGCAGAAGTGCGTTCGATCGCGGGATCTTCGCCCTGCGGCTCGAGCAGATCCGCCAGGTGGAGCCGCAGGTTTCCGGTATTTGTGGCGTAGGAAAGCCCGGTCTGGATGTCGATCACTCCCGAGCGAATCAGCTTTTCGATTTCATCGTCGAAGCACTGCATTCCGTCGGTGGATCCGTCGCGCATCGCGTCGAGCAGCGTCTTACCCTCGCCTTCACCGCGTTGTACGTATTCGCGAGTGCGCAGCGTCCCCTTGAGCACCTCGAACGCCGCCACGCGGCCCACGCCGTCCTGCCTCGGAATCAGCCGCTGCGAGATGATGAACCGGAAGGTTTTCGCCAGACGTGTGCGCACGGCGTTCTGATCGCCCAGCGGAAACGCTCCAATGATGCGCTCAACCGTCTTCGACGCATCGATCGTATGCAGCGTCGAATAGACCAGGTGCCCGGTTTCCGCCGCTTCGAGCGCGACCTCGATCGTCTCGCGGTCGCGCATCTCGCCGACCAGGATCAGCTTCGGCGCCTGTCGCAACGCCGCGCGCAGCGCCAGCGCAAAACTGGGCGCATCCGTGTGCAGCTCTCTCTGGTGAATTGTGGCCCGCTTGTGCGAGTGGAGAAATTCGATCGGGTCTTCGATGGTGATGACGTGGCACGCCTTTTCTTCGTTGATTTTGTTGACCAGCGCCGCAAGCGTCGACGATTTGCCGCTCCCCGTTGGACCCGTCACCAGCACGATCCCCGGTCGCAGTTCGGCCGCCTCAGCCAACTGCGCCGGAAGGTGCAGGCTTACAAAATCCGGCACGTTGCTCGCGATCACTCTCATCACGATCGCGCAACTGCCGCGCTGCGTGAAAATGTTGACGCGAAATCGCGAGAGCTTAGGCAGGCTGTACGAAATGTCGCACGATCCCTCGAGCTTCAGCTTTTCAAGCGCGTGAGAGTTGCGCCCAATCAAATCGGCGGCGATGCGAGCGGTGTCTTCAGATCCGAGCACTCCAACGCCGGCAATTTTCAGTTGCACCAATTGGCCGCCGGTTTCCACTTGCGGCGCGCGGCCCGGGGAAAAAATTAGGTCACTCGTCTTCGGGTGCGCCTTCAGCATCGTCGCAATAATCGTTGGCGTTGCGACCGGTTCAGCTGGTGCCGTCGGGGCGACGGCAGGCGTCGCCGGATTCGCCGGAGCAGGCTTCGGAGGCGCTTGAAGCGTTTCACTCATTGCAAGGATTCTCCTTGGTGGGGCCGGGGAGGGAACCGGGGGTGTTCAGTATGGAGCGAGCTCCCCCTCAGTGTCTTCGTTGCTGCGGCACGTGTTCCCAATCAATAAGTCCCGCTCGCTATCCGCGGCGCGCCCTCGACCGTCTGCACAATCGCGGCCCAAAAAGACCTCGCACCCCCAGGGCCAATTGGGGTTATCATTCTTCTAATGTTGTCCGGACGCGCATCCGCGGCGGTCCTACTGGCAGCGATTCGACGCGCCGCCCTTTTCGCCACTGCGTTGGCCTGTATAGGCGCGCCTTGTCTCGCGCAGCATGGACAGCCGACCAACTCTTCGATGCCCAACAGCGCTGAGGCCCCGGGTCCGATTCTCGCGACCGGCCCTACAGCCAATCCCGATTCTCCGGCGTCCCCCAATTTCAGTACGATTCCCGGAGTGATCATCGTGCCGGCAGACGCCTCCCGCATGGTCGACTCGGAGGCCTGCAATTCTTGGACGGAATCCGGCGTGCATAGCCCCACCGTGAGCGTCTCGCGTCTCCAGGTACCGGACAAGGCGATTGGCGAATTCCAGAAAGCATGCGGGTCCTATAAAGACAAGAGATTGCCGCAGGCGGAGGAACACGCGCGCAAGGCCATCGGCATCTACCCGAATTACGCTGCAAGCTGGGTCTTGTTGGGGCAGGTCCTCGATGCGGAGCATAACCGCGACGAGGCGGATAAAGCCTGCTCGCAGGCCGCCACACTTGATCCGCAATACATCGCTTCTTATTTGTGTCTTGCGGGATTTGCCGCGAAGGATGAGAACTGGGATCAGCTCTCCAAGTTATCCGACGAAGCTCTCGCAATCGATCCCGTCAGCAACGCCTATGCTCTCTACTATTCAGCCGACGCCAACTTTCATTTGAAGCATATCGCAGACGCTGAAACCAGTGCCCGCGCCGCTGTTCAACTTGATCCCTGGCACAAGATGCCGCAGCTGCATTTGCTGCTGGCGCACATCTACGAAGCGAAGGGCGATTCGCGCTCCGAAATCGCAGAGCTGAAGGACTATCTCAAAGAGGCTGCGAACTCCCCTGACGCTCCGCAGGCGCGTTTGGTTCTGAAGCAACTGGAAAACCCACCGGCACCGGCAAAATCCGCATCCGCGCCCCAATAAACACACGACACCCTGTCGCGCGAAGGCAATTCACCAATCTATTTTGGGAAGGAATTACGGCCGCGTTCCGCCCTCGCGCTCGGCAACGATCTTTCGCGCGCTGGCGTACAGCGCCTTCGCCTGTGGAATCGACGCGATCGCTTTGTCGAGTTGCGGATCGTTTTCGAGAGCCACTTTGTACCCATCGTTCAGCCCGAAAACGGTCGTGAAGACCTCCCGCTTGATTTCCCACTTGAGCCACGGGAGATTGTCCTGGATCTGCTGGTCGGTAACGTCGATGTGCTGATCGGCAAGATATTTCTTCAATTGCGCGGTCACCGAGTCGTCTGTCTGAAATTCCTTGGTGATCGTGGGGCGCTGACCGAGAAAGAAGCGCACAAAGTCGCCCACGCCCTGCGGTTGCGGGTAAAAAACGCCACGGCGTTCGAGCAATTCTTCAAACTCGCTTGTTTTGGGTTCGGAAACCACCACATCCGGCGTAATTCCGCCCTGTCCGAACACCTGGCGGCCCGTGTCCGTCAGCTTGACCTCGGGCGCCTTTGGCGGCTTCGGATTGTAGTGGTAGTCGTAGAGCGTGACGTTCTTGTAGTCGCGCTGAATCAGCCGTCCGCTCGGCGTGTAGTAGCGCGCGGTAGTCAGCAGGAGCGCCGTGTTTTCGGTGAGTGGGAACTGCGTTTGCACGAGGCCTTTGCCGAAACTCGTCTCGCCCACAATCAGCCCGCGGTCGTGATCCTGAATCGCCCCCGAAACGATTTCCGACGCCGAGGCGCTCTGCCCGTTCATCAACACCACGAGCGGCACCTCAACGCCCTGATTACCCCGCACCGCATAGTAGGAATGCTCCGCCGACGCCCGCCCGCGATGCGATACGACCAGCTCGCCCTTGTCGAGAAAATCGTCCGCCATGCCGACGGCCTGATTCAGCAGTCCGCCGCCGTTGCCACGCAGATCGATGATAAGACCGTCGAGCTTTGAGACCTCGAGCCGCTTCAGCGCGTCCGCCAGATCGCTGTCGGTCGTCTCGTTGAATGTAGACACGCGGACGTAGCCGACGCCCGGCTTGACCATCGTCGAGTATTCAACGCCGGGGCGTGGAATCTCATCTCTCACGACCGTCACTTCGATCGGCTGCTCCCATCCCTCGCGCCCGAGCGAAATGTGAACCTCAGTGCCCTTCGCGCCCTTCAGCATGTCGGCGACTTCCGTCGTCGTAAGGCCGATGCAATTCTTGCCGTCTACTTTCAAGATCACGTCGCCTGGGCGAATCCCTGCTTTAAATGCCGGCGAATTGACGAATGGCGACTGCACCACCGTCTGATTCTCGCGCTGCGCGACAATCATTCCGACGCCGTAGTATTTGCCTTCCTGCTCTTCGCGGAACAGCGCGTACTGCTTGGGGTCGAAGAAATTCGAGTGCGGATCGAGGACGTGCAGCATGCCTGGAATCGCACCGTCGTAGATTGCCTTGTCCGTATCGACCGGATCGGCGTAGTTGCGCTCTACCACCGAGAGCACCCGCGTAAACGCCTTCACCGAGTCCTGCATGTCTTCCGAACCCGCCGCGCTGGCCTTGAGTTGCGGCTCGTAAACGAGCTTTCCCAGCAGCGCCGACACGACTAGAACCATTGCAAACAGCATCATTCCTCGTGTGGATTGTCTTGCCGATTGCTTCGGACGTGCGGGTTGTGAAGACTGCGACGGTTCCATGCGGCCTCTTTTCGCCCCTCTCGTTCGTCAGTATAGCATACTCGCTCCGAGGCCCATTTCTGCGCCTCCCATGCGGGTGGCGTTGCCAATATCCCAAGCCACACTCGCCGGTTTGACACCCCCCTATGCCTCTTCTATGATTCGAAAATGGGGCGGTTGTAAATTTCGCCGCACCTTCGAATGTTGAGCATCCCCCACATCATCGTGATCTTCATAGTCGCGCTCGTGGTCTTTGGGCCCGAGAAGCTGCCGGAGCTGGCGCGCAATCTCGGCAAAGTCATGGCCGAATTTCGGCGCCATACGAGCGATCTGCGAAGCACTTTCGAGGGGCACCTCCGCGACCTGGAGCGCGAGGCCGACGCCCGCAAGATTGCCGGTCCGCAGCCCGTTCCTTCTGTCCCATCGCCGACCGCGCCACAATCGACGGCCTCAGAATCAATAGCCCCGGTGCCGAATTCAACTCCCGGCACCGTGCCTTCCGACCCGCCCAACGCTGCCGCAATCAACGCCGCTCCGGCTGACGCTGCAACGGCAACTTCCGACTCGGCAGCCAGTTCCAATCCGCCTCCGCGAAAGTATCCCGGCGACGACCCCTTACTCCGGGAATTAGCCGAAAGCGAATTCGGCCTCGCCGCTTCCCAGCACCACGAGCCATCCGAGCCCGAAAAAGTCTCCGAACGAGTGACTGATGGCGACGTCCGCCCAGCCTGATCGCTCGTTGCGCCCGCGACCGGAGGAAGAAGCCGGCGCAACGATGTCCTTCTTCGACCATCTCGTCGAGCTCCGCAAACGAATCATCAGCTCGCTCATCGCCGTCGGGGTCGGCATGGTCGTCGGCCTCGCGATTTCCAAGCGCTTCATCGACTTTGTGGTGCAGCCGATGGTGGTCGCGCTGCGCGCCAATCACCTCGACGACAAACTCTACTTCACCCATCCCGCCGGCTACGTCGGCCTCTACATCAATTTGGGACTGTACTTGGGGATTGTGATCGCCATGCCGTGGGTGCTTTACCAGATCTGGCTGTTCGTCGCCCCGGGGCTTTACCGCCACGAGCGCCGCGCCACTTTGGGCTTCATCCTTTCCGCGATGATTCTGTTTTTGTGCGGCATCGTCGTCGGATACTTCGTCCTGCTCCCATTGGTCCTCACGAAAGTGATCGGGTTTTCGAAGGGTGGCCCGATCAGCCCGTGGATCGACGTCAACGAATACTTCAACCTGATTTTGGTCGTGCTCGTCGGCCTCGGTGTAATTTTCGAAATGCCCGTCTTGGTTTTCATTCTGTCGATCTTCAACATCGTTACGCCGAAATTCCTTCTAAAGAACTTTCGGTACGCGATGTTGCTGATCACCGTGCTGGCGGCGATCGTCACCCCTTCGCCCGACGCGACGACCATGCTCATTTTCATGGCTCCGCTCGTCGTGCTCTATTTCGTCAGCGTTCTCGTTTCCTATTTCGTCGTCCGGCGTAAGAAAGCTGCGTCGGCTGAAGCCGGGACGTCCTAGCGTGCGACGAATCTTAGAAGCAGCGGCCATCTTGGGTTTCTCGCTGTGCGCCTTGGCAGGCTGTAATGGCGGTCAAACGGGTGTTCCGCCGCCTGTCTCTGCGGGATCTCCGCCGCCTCCACTGCTACCGATTTCCGCCGCAGAGGCCGCTCCCCCAGCCTCTGAAACCGGCGGCTTCGACGGCGCCAAGGCCTACGATTTCACAGCTAAACTCGTCGCCTTCGGCCCGCGCCCTTCCGGATCGGACGCCATCGCCCTCACGCAGACCTATATCCTTAGCCAGCTCAAAAACTTCGGCTGCCAGGTCGATACCGATGACTTCCACGCGGAGACGCCCATTGGCTCCCTCCCGATGAAGAACATCGTCGCGAAAATTCCCGGCACGGGGCAGGGGATCATTCTCCTGCTGACTCATTACGATACGAAGCGGCTAGATAATTTCGTGGGCGCGGAGGACGGCGGTTCATCTTCCGGCTTGATGCTCGAAATGGCGCAGTTGCTTTGCAGCGCGCAGAAGCAGCGGCCCTACGCTGTGTGGATCGGATTCGTCGACGGCGAAGAAGCTGTCATTAATTGGGATACGAACAACGACAATACCTATGGCTCCCGCGAACTCGCCGCGCGCATGGCGATCTCCGGCGATCTGAAGAAAACAAAAGCGGTGATTCTCGCCGACATGATTGGGCAGAACGGACTTCACATTCCGCGCGAAACGGATTCCACCAAGTGGCTCAAGGATCTCATCTGGAACACCGCCGCGCGCCTGGGCTACAAAGATGTTTTCGTCAGCGGCGAGTCACAGGCGTCCGACGACCACGACTCGTTCCTTCGACGCGGCATTCCCGCCGCGGATGTGATCGACCTTCAGGACTACATGAACGAAGGCTACTGGCATACGCCACAGGACACGATGGACAAGATCAGCCCGCGCAGCCTCGCCATCGTCGGTCACGTCATCCTCGAATCCGTCGACGAACTCCAGAAGCGCTGACCCCGCCCCGCATTCCGCTCTACGATGGTTTTGCCTCCGTAGGGGCACGACATGTCGTGCCCGGCAATCATTCTTGGCACGGCGTTGATTCTCAACCTCTGCCCGCGCGCCTACGCCCTCCTCGGCCCCCTCAAGATCCTCGCCGGCAGCAGAATGATTCCTTTCACCAGCTCAAGCACTCCATCAACTGCAATCCCCACGATCCGGAACGGCAATAGCAGCAGCCAAACGATCGGATAGAGCACCAATGCCAGCAACGCCAGCGGCCAGCTCAAGAAAAGCAGAATCACCCACAGGAGAAATGTCAGCATGTTCGCGCGTTCTCGCGCCTCACCGGAAACTACGCGCGTCGAGGCCCGGATGTTTCACTCGGCCAGAGCCATCCGCCCGAATCGCTCTCGCGAACTGTGTTACATTTTCTTGAACCATGCCGACGATTCGCGTTACCAGCTCCTCCGGCCCTTACAGCGTGATCTGTGCTTCGGGCGCGCTCGCCCGCGCGTCCTCGCTAATCGCGCGTCTCGGCGATTCGACCGGAACATTCGTCCTCTCTTCACCAAAGGTCTGGCGCCACTGGGGCCGCGCGGTCGGCAAAGCGATTCCAGGCGCGCGAAAGCCGATCCTGTTTGACGACAGCGAATCGGCAAAGCGCCTCTCGACCGTCGAAGGCATCGCGCGCCAGCTTGTCCGCGCGGGCGTCGACCGCCGCGCTATCCTCGTCGCCATCGGCGGAGGGGTCGTAGGCGACGTCGCCGGCTTCGCCGCCGCGACGTATCTTCGCGGCGTTCGCCTCGTTCACATTCCCACGACCGTCGTCGCGCAGGTCGATAGCTCGATAGGCGGCAAGACCGGCGTCGATCTTCCGGAAGGCAAGAATCTCGTCGGCGCGTTCTATCCGCCCAGGCTCGTCATTGCCGATCCCGCCTTTCTGCGGACGCTTCCGCACCGCGAATTTCGCTCCGGCCTCTACGAAGTGATCAAGTACAGCGTGATCGCCGACGCCAAACTCTTCGATTTTCTCGCTCGCCGTATGGATGCGGTTCTTCGCCGCGATCCGGCTGCGCTCGCCTATATCATTCCGCGCTCAGCTGCGATCAAGGCGCGCGTCGTGAGCGCCGATGAGCGCGAAAGCGGCCTGCGCCAAATTCTGAATTTCGGCCACACTCTCGGCCATGGACTCGAAACTGCCACACACTATCGCCGCTTCCTACATGGCGAAGCCATCGGCTGGGGCATGATCGCCGCGACGCTGCTCGCCTTATCTCAGGGCAATTTGCGCGAGCGCGACGCCGCTCGCGTCATCCGACTCGTCGCAGCCGTTGGCCCGCTGCCGCCGCTGCGAGGCATCCGCGCCGCCGCCCTGCGTCTGATCCTCGCGACCGATAAAAAAGCTCGCGCCGGCCGCGTCCGCTGGGTTCTCCCGACGAGCATCGGCAAAACCAAATGGGGCATCGAGATTCCCTGGCCCGTCGTCTCCCGCACCTTCGCCGAATTGCCCGCCGTCGCTGCTCGCGCCGGATTGAAATTCTGAAAATGACGAACGCCTTCCAGTGCGACGAATGCGCGGCGATCGGCGACGAATTCCGCGACGCCATCGGTGAAATGCCCCCTAATCTCCTCGATCGCTATCGCGCCGGGCGCGACGCGTTCCGGAAAATGATCGGCGGGACAGACGAAGACTTCGAGCGCGCCGAAGAGATCCTCGGTAAGCCGAAATTTCCGATCAACGGTTCTGGATTTCTTGACGCGCTGGGCGGCCGCTACCCCAAAATTCAAAACGCAGTTCGCAATATGATCGTCCACCGCTTTCGCACCGGCCACAAGGCCGTCAATTGTTTCAATCTATGATCGCCACGCAAAAGCAACCGCTCCCCGGCACGCGCCCCGAGGGTACGCGCGACGAACGCGAAGCCGCCGCCCACGTCCGCGACATGTTCACGCGCATCGCGCCGCGTTACGATTTCCTGAACCATCTCCTCTCCTTTTCGCTCGACCGCGTCTGGCGCCGCCACACCGCAAAGCGATTTCTGCACATTCTTCGTCGCCCTGAAGCTCGCATCCTCGATCTCTGCTGTGGCACCGGCGACCTCGCCTTCGCCCTCGATCGCGCCCGTGCGACATTGTTAGCCGGCACTTTAGGGGGTCGGAGCTTTAGCTCCGACAAACCGGAGCCTCTCCGTTCAGGGGCTTCAGCCCCTGAGGTGGAAGCGCAGGGCTTTAGCCCTGCGGAAAGCTGCTCTCCCTCCTCAGGGGTTTTAACCCCGGAGGGTTCTCCGAGTCCGTTTCCAATCATCGGCTCCGATTTCGTCGAGCCCATGCTCGCCCGCGCACGCGAAAAAGCTCGCTCCGCAAATCGCGCTGTCGCCTTCGCTGCCGCCGACGTGCTCCATCTCCCATTCCCGGATGCGAGCTTTGATCTGGTCACGACCGCGTTTGGCTTCCGCAACCTGGCGAATTATGAAGAAGGCTTGCGCGAATTCGCGCGCGTCCTAAAGCGGGGAGGGGAACTGGGCATCCTGGAATTCACAGAGCCGACCTCGGGTCCAATGGCCGGTCTCTTCCGCTCCTATTTCAAAAATATTCTTCCGCGCATCGGAGGCGCGATTTCAGGCAATGCCGAAGCCTACAAATATCTTCCGGGATCTGTGTCGAAGTTTCCATCGCCGCCCGAGCTGGCCGCGCTGATGCGACGCGTCGGCTTCACGGACGTCCGCATCTCCTCCTGGAATTTCGGCAGCGTCATCCTCCACACCGCCCAGCGCGGATAAGCCGATGCCCAACGAAAAGAAAAGCCGCGTTCAGCTATTTCGCCAACGAGAGCTGAAGCCCGACGAGCGCAAACTTGTCGACGATGTGGAAGCCTACGACTGCCACATTATCCAGGTGCGTCCAGACAACGAGATACCGGGTTGGTCATACACCATCGGGCTCTTTGAGAATTTCGGGCAACCCGAGGTCGTCGTCGTCGGATTGAAAGACGACACGGCTCACTTTCTTCTGAATGAAGTCCGCAATCTGTATCGTGACGGAGCCGTTCTCCAAGAGGGCCAAAGGCAAAGTGAGCTTCTCGCGAATGTTGACTGCGAGTTCCGTCCCGTCGAGAAGCGATGGCTAGAGGCAGGAGTCATGGGTTACGCAAACTGGTTTTACGGCGGCCCGGTTTATCCCGTCCTCCAATGTGTCTACCCTGATCTGAAGGGCGTCTTCCCGTGGGAGCCCGCCTTCGACGAGACTTGGCGCAACAGGCAGGCACTGCTGTTTCCAAACGCTCCGCAGTCGCGTGTCGAGCACGACTTCTCGGCGGCTCACGATCCTAAGAGCAGCCTTTACCGGTGGAAGTTCCAGGAACCTCCGCATACGGGAGTATTCACGACGAAACCAGTCATGAACGGTGATGAGCCAGTGCTCATGGTGTGCCACGATATTGAGGACGGAGCATGGCAATTTATCGGCACGAGCGACGGGACTCCCGAAAATATGACATACGTGTGTCTTCATCACGTCTTGGATCTCGACCCCACGATTGTCGAGTTAGCTGATCTTCCGGTTAGTTGGATTGCGCGGAGAACGCAGGTTTCCGAGCCTTGGGTTAGAGAGCCAGCTCCGCCCGAAGAGCCTGGCAAGTGAATCCGCAGCATCCGTTCGTTGACGAATCCGCGGTATCATCACCGCATGCCTGAATTGGCCAATTCGATCATCGACCTCCGCAGCGATACCGTCACGCGCCCCACTCCCGCGATGCGCCGCGCGATGGCCGAAGCCGAAGTCGGCGACGACGTTTACGGCGAAGATCCCACGGTCAATCGCCTGCAAGCCCGCGCCGCCGAAATTTTCGAACGCGAAGCCGCGCTCTATTTTCCCTCTGGTTCGATGGCCAACCTCACGGCCATCAAAACCTGGACGCACCACGGCAACGAGATCATCTGCGAGGCGCAAGCGCACATCTATCTCTACGAAATGGCCGCGGTATCCGCGATCGCAGGCTGCCTGCCGAACACAGTTCCCGCGCCGGGCGGAATTCTCACCTGGGATCTCATCGCGCCGCACATTCGCCCGCACATTTATTACCGCGCGCAAACGGCGCTCATCGAGCTCGAAAACACGCACAACATGCACGGCGGCACGGTCTACCCGCCCGAAATTTCCAACGAAATCTGCGACCGCGCACACGAGCGTGGTCTGCGCGTCCATCTCGATGGCGCTCGCGTCTTCAACGCCTCGGTCGCGCTCGGCCGCAGCGTCGCCGACATCACGCGCAAATTCGATTCAGTGATGTTCTGTCTGTCGAAAGGGCTGGGCGCGCCGGTCGGCTCGATGCTGGTCGGCTCGCGCGAATTCATCGAGAAGGCGCACATTACGCGCAAGCTGCTCGGTGGCGGAATGCGTCAGGTGGGGATTCTCGCAGCCGCGGGGCTTATCGCGCTCGAAGAAACGCCGAAACGTCTGCACATCGATCACGAAAACGCGCGCCATCTTTCCGAAGGCCTCGCGAAGATTCCGGGCATCTCGATCGACCCGAAAAAAGTGGTCACGAATATTCTGATCTTCGACGTGCGCGGCACCGGCCGCTCCGCCGCGGACGTGGTCGCGGCACTCGCGAAGCGAAATGTCCTCAGCGGCGCAACCGGCGACTTCACGATTCGCATGGTCACCCACTTCGACGTCGACCGCCCCGCCATCGACCGCGCCCTCGCCGTCATCGCCGAAGTCCTCGCCGCGCGCGCCACCACTGCCCGCTCGTGACGCCCCTACCACTAGGGAACGTCATTCTGAGCGAAGCGGCCGGACGCTTTTTTCGCGTTCCGCGTCAGCGGGACGTCCGGCCGAGCAGGCGAAGAATCCCTCTTGGCTGAAAGTGTTTCAGGGGCCTGTGCGACGTACACTCTGACGTTTTGATACAATTGGATTTGAAGCGAGAAAGGATTTGTCGTTCTTGAAAATTCGGTCCGCGGCTTTCTTCCTTCTACTTATTTCCATTTCGGCACTGATCAGTTGCAGCAAACAGCCTAGCGAGACGCAACCTCCCGCGCCTACCGCCGTCGTCGATCCTGCAACCGCTGGCTCGATCACAGGCACGGTGAAATTTGAAGGCACACCGCCGGTCTTCCGCCCGATCGACATGAGTGCGGAAGCAACCTGCGTTCAGGCGAACCCGAAACCGATCGCACCTCCCGTTGTTATCCTCGGCGAGCACGGCGCGCTCGCAAATGTGGTCGTCTTCGTCAAATCCGGCCTCGGCAGCTACCGCTACGACACGCCAAAGGACCCCGCCGTGCTCGATCAAGTGGGCTGCATGTACGTGCCGCGCGTCCTCGCGATGATGACCAACCAGCCCTTCGAAGTAAAAAACACCGATCCCACAACGCACAACGTTCATCCCATGCCGCACGAAAATCGCCCGTGGAATCGATCGATCGCCGCAGGCGAGCAGCCTTACATCACGACCTTCACGCAGCCTGACCTCGCGATCCCGATTGTCTGCAACATTCATCCCTGGATGCGCGCGTACCTCTTCGTCTTTGCACACCCGTACTTCGACGTCACGCAAAAGGCCGGGACATTCGAGCTGAAAAATCTTCCGCCGGGGACTTACACGATTGAGGCGTGGCACGAGCGCTTCGGCACGCAGGACGTCTCGGTCACGATCGCGCCGAAAGAATCGAAATCGATCTCATTCACGTTCAAACCGGCCGAATCGCATTAATCGACGTCCCGGCCACGTCCAGATTTTCAGCTTGAAGCGCAAGAGGATCCGGTCGCCTAGGGGGTCGGAGCTTTAGCTCCGACAAAACGATCGGCGCGAAGCGCCGTACCCATGCGCAGGTGCACCCGCAGCAAGTAGTCGAGCGAGAAGGCATCCTCACACTATCGGCATTCGTACCTTCTCAGAGCCCCAACTCGCTCAGTCCCGGATGATCATCCGGACGCCGGCCGAGCGGCCAGCGATAGAGGCGATCTGCTTCCTTGAGCGGAAGATCGTTGATACTGGCGTGCCGGATTCTGGAAAGCCCCGCCGCATCGAACTCCCAATTCTCGTTGCCGTACGACCGATACCAGTGCCCCGAATCGTCGTGCCATTCGTACGCAAAGCGCACAGCAATTCGGCTCCCATCGCAACACCACAGCTCTTTGATGAGCCGATAGTCGAGTTCCTTGGCCCACTTACGCTTTAGAAATGCGACGACCTCGTCTCGGCCATGAATGAACTCGGCTCGATTGCGCCAGTAACAATCCGGCGTATATCCGCGCGACACTCTCTCCGGGTCGCGCGTGTTCCAATTGTCTTCGATGACGCGAATCTTCTGGATCGCCGTCTCTTGCGTGAATGGTGGCACGAGACTCACGACGGGCTTTGATTCAGTGCTCATAGTTCGCTCCTGGCGACCTTCTGGTCGGGAACTGTAAGCCTGTTGTAGTTTGCGGGCAATACGATGATGCGTGGCGGGTAAAACTCCTGGCTAGATTTACGCGCACGCTCTCCGCTTACGAGAGCGCATGATGGGGTGCGGAGCCCGGCTTTGCTGCCTCACATGAAATTCTTCGTGTGATAAGCCGACATGCTCGCGGCCAGCTCGGGCTCGAATCCCAGCGATTGCAACCGTTCACGCCGCGTGCGATCCATCTCGCGCTGCAGCTCCCCTACCTGCCGGGCGCCCTCGCGCACTTGCGCAAGCGAAAGTCCGCCTCCCGTGTAAACCACGAGCGCGTCGTGGACGTAAGGGCTCAATCCTGAAATCGACGCCAGCATCTGGCTGCGCCGCTCGACTGCAGATGCCATCGAAAGTCGCATCTCCGGCTCGCGTTCGAAAACGTAGCGCATGTGTTCGACGCCGAAGGCCACGTGGCGTGCTTCGTCGCGGTGCGCCAGCCGTGCCAACGCGGCAGTCACCGGATCAGGTGCGTGGTCCGCCAGGAACTTGAGCAGAGTCAGAAACGTGCCCTCGCCCATGACGCACAACAGAAACGTCGCCGTCGTGAAATCGGGCTCTTCGAGCAGCGTCTTGAGCGACAGCTGTCCGCTTACCGCCGTGGTCCCAAGCCCCGCGCCGCCAGCCTCGGCGCGCCGCGTGAACGCTTCTCCGTGGCGCGCTTCGTCCACCACCTGCATCGCCAGCACTTCCACGACCTCGCGGTAGTGCGGATGAATCCGCGGGATGAATCGCGCCGGCACGTACAGCGCAGCGAATTCGTTTTCCGTGAGAAACGTCATCACTTGAGCGACCGCGGCTTCGACCTCCGCTGGCAACTTCGGAAGCTGGTGCCAGGGGACGTCTCTCGCTGCAGACCACTGATTTGCCGTTGCCTGCGAATAGATGGAGTTCAATTCGCGTGCCCACACGTCGCGCTTTTGGCGCAGCGTGAACCCAAACTCCGGCCCTCCGCGCTCGATCCGCGCCCCGCGCGGCGCGATTCCCCAATTGGGCTCGGCGGTTTCGGCGATCTCCGTGCGCGACGTCAAGATCAGCGGCGCCGGTCCCGGTGCCTCGATGCGAAACGTTTGTGGCGCGCCCTGTTGTGTCTCGCAGCGCAGCCCCTGTTTTCGGCACCACGCCACAAGATGGTCCGCGAGTTCCGGCGAATCGCCGTGCACCTCGCACCATTCGCCCGTCGCCAGCCGGGAGAGCGCCTGCCGTAGAACC
>DASPUN010000003.1:0-5520 GCA_035622875.1 Candidatus Acidiferrales bacterium | reverse complement strand
GATTCGCAGTAGCGTGCGCGGCTAAATTCACAGCCCCAAATCGCTCAGTCCCGGATGATCGTCCGGACGCCGTCCGAGCGGCCACCGAAAGAGCCGGTCTGCTTCTTTGATCGGAAGATCGTTGATGCTGGCGTGCCGAATTCTCGAAAGTCCGGCGGCGTCGAACTCCCAGTTCTCATTGCCGTACGACCGATACCACTGCCCGGAGTCGTCGTGCGACTCGTACGCAAAGCGCACGGCGATTCGATCTCCGTCGAAGCTCCACAGCTCCTTGATGAGCCGGTAGTCGAGCTCCTTGGCCCACTTCCGCTTCAGGAAGGCGACCACCTCGTCGCGGCCGTGAATGAACTCCGCGCGATTGCGCCAATAGCAATCCGGCGAATATCCGCGTGACACTCGCTCCGGGTCGCGCGTGTTCCAGTTGTCTTCGATGACGCGTATCTTCCGTATGGCCGTCTCTCGCGTGAACGGCGGCACGAGATTCACAACGGGCTTTGACTCACTGCTCATATCTCGCTCCTATTGACGCGCTGTTCGGTAACTCTAAGCCTGGTGTAGCCCGCGAACGATACGAGCATGCCTTGTCGATCCATCCATGGAGCACACTAAACCTCAGGCAGCCGGTTTACGAGAGTGTCAGTCAGCCCGTTGAGCGCGGTATGGCGGCCTCACATGAAATTCTTCGTATGGTAGGCCGACATGTTCGCAGCCAGTTGGGGCTCGAATCCCAGCGATTGCAACCGTTCACGTCGCGTGCGATCCATCTCGCGCTGCAGCTCTGCTACATGTCGGGCGCCCTCGCGCACCTGCGCAATCGAAACCCCGCCTCCAGTGTAAATCACGAGCGCGTCGTGGACATAAGGGCTCAGTCCTGAAATCGACGCCAGCATCTGGCTGCGCTTCTCGACCGCCGATGCCATCGAAAGTCGCATCTCCGGCTCGCGTTCGAAAACGTAGCGCATGTGTTCGACTCCGAAAGCCACGTGCCGCGCCTCATCGCGATGCGCGAGCCGCGCCAAGGCGGCAGTCACTGGATCCGGTGCGTAGTCCGCCAGGAACTTGAGCAGAGTTAGGAACGTGCCCTCGCCCATGACGCACAGCAGAAACGTCGCCGTTGTGAAATCGGGCTCTTCGAGCAGCGTCTTGAGCGATAGCTGCCCGCTTACCGCCGTTGTCCCAAGCCCTGCGCCGCCAGCCTCGGCGCGCCGTGTGAACGCCTCTCCGTGGCGCGCTTCGTCCACCACCTGCATCGCCAGCACCTCCACCACCTCGCGGTAGTGCGGGTGAATCCGTGGAATGAATCGCGCCGGCACGTACAGCGCGGCGAATTCGTTTTCCGTGAGAAACGTCATCACTTGAGCTACCGCGGCTTCGACGTCCGTGGGTAGTTTCGTAAGTTCGTTCCATGAAATGTCCCGCGCGGCCGACCACTGATTTGCCGTTGCCTGCGAATAGATGGAGTTCAATTCGCGTGCCCACACGTCGCGCTTTTGGCGCAGCGTGAACCCAAACTCGGGCCCTCCGCGCTCGATTCGCGCCCCGCGCGGCGAGATTCCCCAATTGGGCTCGGCGCTTTCGGCAATCTCCGTGCACGACGTCAAGATCAGCGGCGCCGGTCCCGGCGCCTCGATGCGAATCGTTTGCGGCGCGCCCTGTCGTGTCTGGCAGCGCAGCCCCTGCTTGCGGCACCACGCCACAAGATGGTCCGCCAGTTCCGGCGAATCGCCGTGCACCTCGCACCATTCGCCCTCCGCCAGCCGGGCGAGCGCCCGCCGCAGAAGCACGGTGGCCCCTTCGTGCAGTGAAAGGTCTTCGAGCTCGAGTTTGTGTCTCGGTGTGGACTCAGGCATCTATCGAAGTGCAGCGCGGCCGTTCGCCTAATTCGCGGCCGAGATCGCCGCTCCGCCGTAGAAATTGAATCGCTCGACCGCCTTCTCGAGTTGCGCGTAGCCGGTCGTTCGCGCGGGCAGCCACCTTTTCAGCCCCTCCATCTCCATGAACGCCCGAACTTCGGGATCGTGAAAGGACATGCCGAGAAGCGCTTCCACGAACGGCTTCCAACGATCTGTGGACAGGCTCGCGCGTACGGTGAAATTGCAGTGGTCGAAGGGCGGAGTGGTCGCCAGCACGCGCGTCGTGCCCGGATCGAGCGTCCCTTCGTTGACGAACACGCCATAATTTGCATCGAGCACGCAGGCCGCGTCGGCGGCTCCTGACGCAAGCGCCCTCGCCGCATCGCGCTCTCCGCCGACATGGTCTCCGTGCTTTCCGACCATCACGTTGTGATACGCAACTTCGCAATCGCGAAATGGATCGAGACCGGATTCGGCCACAAGATTCAGCGGAATTAGCGTTGCCTGCGGCGAGTCCGAAGCGCCGACGGCGATCGTTTTGCCTTTCAGATCGGCGAGTGACGAAAGCTGTGAATTTGAGCGGACGATGATCTTCGTGGTGAGATCGCGGTCGGAATCGCGCATCGCGATGGCGACGCACGCCCCCTTGCTCGCGATCTGACTCTTCACCCATGCCAGAGGCGAGTTCCACGCGACGTCAACTTCTCCCGAAAGATTCGCCTCTACTTGTGCGTCGTAGTTCGAATACAAAACGTAATCGATCTCCGCGCCGTGTTTTGCGAAGTAGGGAAGAAAACCCTCCCAGATCGTGATGACCTTCGGGTCGTATGCGACCGCACCTACCCTCAACGCACGCCCACCAGATGATCTCGACATAATCCCTCCCCCAAAAGCTTTTCACGCCACTAAGGGCTGCTTCACAAAGGCTCATTAGGGGGTCGGAGCTTCAGCTCCGACATCCCGGTAACGCGCATGACTGGGCTTTAGCCCCTGAGGAACCGCTCCTCATTCGGCCTGGCCTTCTTGTGCGACAGCCTCTAGAACAGCGGCAGGCCCAGACTTGCCTTTCCAATGAAATCCTTCAACACGTCGCTGGGCGGCGCCATGACGGCCGCCGCCTGCGCGTCGCGGAAAATTCGTTCGAGCCCTCCGCGCTTGCCGAACGCCCAACCGCCGCCGAGCGTCATCGCCCGCGAGACAGCAGCGAGGCAGGCGTCCGCTGCGGCCACCTTCACGCCCAGTACGTCGAGCATGGCCGCCGGATCAGCCGCCAGAGCCTTGCGGATCGTTTCCCGAAGAAACGCCTGGCCTGAATTCACCGCGAGCGTGATTTCCGCCACCAAGAATTGCACGCGAGGAATTGATGCCAGCGCAGCGCCGCCTGCGTGTTCATATTTCCGCGCGCCCATGCGTGCCACGATCGCCTGGTGCGCTGCCTTTGCGAGCCCCACCGAAACCGAAGCCACGCCGACTTGAAAATTGGGCAGCACGACCTCGAGCATGCTTTGAAAGCCGCTGCCCTCCGCTCCCAGGCGCGCCGCGTCGTCGATAGCGACGTCCTTCAGCGACATCGGAGCGCTGGCGTTTCCCGCTAGGCCGAGCCCTTCAAATCGTCCCTGCGTCGAAAATCCCGGCGCGTCCTTCGCGATCACGTAAAGATTCGTCTCCGTAGGCGCAGTCGCGCCAGCCTTGCGAGCTGAAACAACGTAGCTGTTCGCCTCGCCCGCGCTGGTGACGAAGCTCTTCGTCGCGCTGAGGGTTTTCCGTCCGCCGCTTTCGCGGACTTCACTGACCGGCATGTAGAAATGCCCGCCGGATCCGGCTTCGCTGAAAGCCAGCGTGGAAATGTTCTCGCCTCGCGCGCACGCTGGCAGCACCTGTTGCTTCAACGCATCGCTCCCTTTTGCAGCGATCACCACCGTCGCGCAGTAGTGCATCAGCGTGACCATTGCTGTGGAAGCGCAGTTCTGCGCCTGCGTATCGAGCACCTGCGACATTTCGGCGAGACCGCCGCCGGCTCCGCCGTACTGCGTGGGAATCAGCAGGCCGAGCACGCCTGCTTTGGCAAGCGCATGAAGATTTTCGCGCGGGAAACGGCGAGCTTGGTCGATCTGATCCGCGTTGGAGCGCAGCATCTCGTTCGATAGTTTTTCGTTTCCAGCAAGAATGGTCTTAATGTCCGCCATGAATCCTCCGCTGCTCCAATGAGCAGTGCGATCGAGGTTAGAAGGATTGGGAATGCGCGTTAGCGCGGGTACTTCAGGCTTGGCGGAAAACGAGTCGGCGGCCGCCGGGCGCCATTAGGAGGGAATTCAAGTGAAGCCGGTTGTGCGGCTCAGCGCTCGTCGAACTGGGACCTGGGACATTCAGGAGCTTCCGGAATCTGCGCCATCCAAGGACCAGATTCTGGGCGGTGAGTATAAACGGAGCGTCGACCGTTGCCAAGAGTCACAGGAACAAGACACGCCGGCCGCGCGTTGCGCGGCCGGCGATTGTTAGGGCGAGCTGTTTCGGTTACTGCGTTTTCGATCGACGCTACTTGTTCGGCTGCCAGAGTTCGACGAAGCCGCCGACATCAGGATCGCGGATGATCACGGCGCGGCCGTCCTTCACTTTCATGACGCCGCCGTCGGTCACGGTGATTACGCCCGCTTCCTTCGCCTTCGCGTAGACCGCGTCGATATCGGTCACTTGGAAGGCGACGTAGTTCACGTTGATATCCGCAAAGTGCTCATCGGGCACCGTAGTCCCAGGCTCTCCGATCAGTTCGAGCCGGACGTTCTTGTCGGTGCCGGCCTGCGGGAACCAGCCGTTCATCATATTCATTCGCGGAGCGGCGCGCCCGCCACCCGGCCTGCCCGCACCCCCCGCGGCAGCGCCAGGCGAAGCCTCGACCGATACGGTCGGCGGGGGCTCTGGCGGCGCGAGCGGAGGATAATCTCCGCCGAGTACGCCCTGATAAAACCCGACGGCCTTGGCCATGTCCTTCACATCGAGACCGATGTGATTGAAGCCGATCTGCTTTCCGAGTCGTTCGATATTCTGCATCGTCGCCGAGGAGTTCGACACTTTGGGTGCTTCGGGCGGAGCTCCCGGCGCCGGCTTCATGATCGCGAAGAACTCCACGAACCACCCGTCGGGATCCTGTACGAACGCAAACCGCATCGGCCCATTGGTCCCGCCTTGTCCGGGCATGTTCAAGGACACTTCCTTCAGCATGCCGATGGCCTTGAGCTTTTCGATGTCGATCTTGCAATCGTCCATCACCGTGAGGTCCAGGTGGCCGGACAGCAGATCGCCCAAACCGAGACTGCTCCAGTTCTTGCGGTCGATGCCGCGGTACTCCGTGAACGTGATGTCAAACGGCTTGTCGGATACCGAGCTGAGCGTCTCCATCACCGCCTGGCGCGATTCCGCGCCCGGCGTGTTGCCGAGCTTGTTGAGGACCTTGTCGACGTGCCAGCCGGTCTTGCTCTTCACGTGAAAATCGATCTGCTCGTAATACTTGATCGTATTGTCTAGGTTCGACACCTGATGACCGTCGAACGCCATTCCCTTGACCAGCGGATCGCCCGAGTCAGGCGAGGCGGCGCGCGCATGCGGCCGCGCAGCTACCACGCTCGAAATGGCGATCACGGCTGCGACCGTTGCGATGATCGCGCCGATG
>DASPUN010000002.1:0-3494 GCA_035622875.1 Candidatus Acidiferrales bacterium | reverse complement strand
GTCGCTGGCGGTGGCGTCCCCAGGTTCGGAAACGCGCTCGACAGCGGCTTTTATGTGCAACCGTCGATCTATACTGGACTGCCGGAGTCGGCGCGCTGCGTGAAAGAAGAAATCTTCGGGCCTGTCTGCCACGTCGCCCCATTCGACACAGAAGAAGAAGCCGTGAGTATGGCGAACGACACGAGATATGGCCTCGCCGCTTCGATCTGGACGACGAATCTGAAGCGCGGCCACCGCGTAGCTCAGCAAATGAGCGTTGGCATCACCTGGGTGAACTGCTGGTTCCTGCGCGATCTGCGTACGCCCTTTGGAGGCGTCGGTCTTTCCGGCATTGGTCGTGAAGGCGGCATGCACTCGCTGAATTTTTATTCCGAGCTGAACAATATTTGCATTCGCTTGTAAGCGTAGGAGTGCGTGGGAAAGATGGGGAAAGTCGAAAGCAAGGTGGTTGCGGGAAAGGCCGTCCCGCGCGGCAAGTATCCGCACCTCAAACGCGCCGGCGACTTTCTGATCGTCTCAGGGACGAGCGCGCGCCGGGCCGACAACACGATCGCCGGCGCCGAGGCCGACGAATTCGGCACGACGCGTCTCGACATTCGCGCGCAGACCCGCGCTGTCATCGAGAATGTCCGAGACATCCTGCACAGCGCGGGAGCGCAACTTGAAGACATCGTCGAGGTGACTACTTACCTCGTTAACATGAACGACTTTGCCGGATACAACGAAGTCTACGGCGAATATTTCAGCCACGACGGACCGGCCCGCACGACGGTCGCCGTCCATCAGCTGCCACACCCGCATTTGCTCATCGAGATCCGGGTTATGGCGTACAAGCCGGAAAAATAGGAGGCACAATGCCGTCCATACACGATCTGAAAGCGTTTAACTTTCAAGGCTGGATCGAAGCGAACAAGGAAAAGTTCAAGCCGCCGGTGGGAAACGCGCAGGTGTGGGAGGACGGCGAAATGATGGTTACCGTCGTGGGCGGACCGAACCAGCGGCGCGACTATCATGACGATCCCACCGAAGAATTTTTCTATCAGCTCAAAGGGAACATTTTGCTCCGCATCATGGAGACGCCGGGCAAACCCCCGCACGAGATTCCGATCAAGGAAGGCGAGATTTTTCTGTTGCCCAAGCACATGCGCCATTCGCCTCAGCGCCAGGCCAACACTCTGGGTGTCGTCGTCGAAATGCCGCGCCCCGAAGGCGCTCTCGACGGTTTCGAATGGTATTGCCCGAACTGCCACCAGCTGGTGCATCGCGCAGAGGTGAAGTTGAGGAGCATCGTGCGCGATCTGCCGCCGTTGTTTGAACAGTTTTACGGCAACGAGAACCTGCGCAAGTGCAAGCATTGCGGCACGGTCCATCCCGGCAAACAGTAAAGCCGGCAAAAAATGGAAGTCATCGACATCCACAACCATTTCTTCCCGCGCACCTGGCCGGATTTGGCGGCGCGCTACGGCACTCCCGATTGGCCCTGGATCAAGCACACCGATCCGGGTCAGGCCGACATCATGGTCGGCGATCGCTTCTTTCGCAAAATCTATTCCGCCTGCTGGGATCCTGAGGTCCGGCTCCGCGAAATGAATCGAGACGGAGTAAACCTGCAAGTGATTTCGGCGACGCCGGTGCTGTTTGCCTATGAGCGCCCCGCAGAGCATGCCCTGGATTGCGCACGCCTGTTCAACGATGCAGCGCTCGAACTCTGCGCGCAGGGCAAGGGCCAGCTGAAGTCCTTGTGCCAGGTTCCACTGCAAGACGTCGACGCGGCCTGCAAGGAATTGACTCGCTGCCTGCGCGCCGGCCATCTCGGGGTGCAGATCGGCAATCACGTCGGTGAGAAGAATCTCGACGATCCCGGCATCGTCACCTTCTTGCACCACTGTGCAAACGAAGGCGCGGCCGTGCTCGTGCATCCCTGGGATATGTTCGGCCAGCACCGCATGCCGAACTACATGATGCCGTGGACCGTAGGCATGCCTGCGGAAACGCAGCTCGGCATCGTGGCCATGATCCTGGGCGGAGCCTTCGACAAGCTCCCGCGGACGCTGCGCATCTGCTTCGCCCACGGCGGGGGCAGCTTCGCGTTTCTCCTCGGGCGACTGGAGAACGCCTGGCAGCACCATCCCGTAGCTCACGGAGTTTGTGAACTCACGCCCAGCCGTTATCTGGATCGCTTCTACGTGGACTCAGCGGTCTTCGATGAGCGCGCCCTGCAGTTTCTGGTCGCAACCATGGGCGCTCACCGCGTGATGCTGGGTTCGGACTATCCGTTCCCGCTGGGCGAAGAGCGCGTCGGGTCGCTGATACGATCGAGTCATTTGACGGCGATGGCGAAGACACGCTTGCTGGGTGGGAACGCGAAAGAGTTTCTTGGCCTCCATGATCAAAAAGATGCGCAAATCTCGACGCAGCCGTCGACGCCTGCTGCGAACACAGATCAGCTCACCTATAGCTCGTATCTGAAAGTTCCGGAGTTGCTCGAACTGCAGCAGCCGCAATCGTCGCCGCAGCATCACGACGAGCTGCTGTTCATCATCGTGCATCAGACCTACGAGTTGTGGTTCAAGGAATTGCTGCACGATCTGGACGCTGTCGTCCTGAACCTGCGGGCCGCGGGCGCGGATCCAACCTCGCACGACGAAGTCTACGAGGCGGCACGCCTGCTGCGGCGCTGTACCGAAATCACTCGCGTGCTGGTCGAGCAATTCACGATCCTCGAGACCATGCTGCCCACGCACTTCCTCGCCTTCCGCGGCAAGCTCGAGCCCGCGAGCGGGTTCCAGTCGGAACAATTTCGCGAGCTTGAATTCCTCTGCGGCCTGAAAGACGAAAAGATGCTGCAGTACCATCGCCCTACTCCCGAGGCCCATGCGCAGCTGGAACGAAGACTGCGCGAGCCTTCTCTGCGTGACGTTTTCTTCGATGCGCTGAGTGCCATGGGCGTGCTGGCCCAGTCCGGCGCCAATGCCACCGAACGCGAGCGCTTCGACGCCCGTGCCCGGGCCGTGCTTTCGTTGTACCGCGACGAGCACAGCCATCGCGACTGGATCGACGTTTGCGAGCGACTCACCGAATTCGACGAGCTTGTCGTCAGTTGGCGTCTGCGCCACATTCAGCTGGTCGAGCGCACCATTGGTGTGCGCATGGGAACCGGCGGCAGCGCCGGATCGTCGTATCTCAAACTTACGCTGGACAAAAAGTTCTTCCCCGAGCTGTGGGAGGCGCGCACGCTGCTGACGGAATGAGTCAAACGCGGCTCGAGGCTCATCGTTATCCGATGCCACGCACACCTGAGACCGTCACACTGATCGGCGCCGGCCTGAATGGCCCGCTCCTCGCTCTTGGTTTTGTGAAGCGGGGATTCCGGGTCGAGATCTACGAGCGTCGCCCCGACATGCGCCGTGTGCGCATAAGCGCCGGCCGTTCCATCAATCTGGCGATCTCCACGCGTGGCATTTATGCGCTTTCGCAGGTTGGCCTATGGGGCG
>DASPUN010000001.1:0-12679 GCA_035622875.1 Candidatus Acidiferrales bacterium | reverse complement strand
AAAGTACGGGAAGATTAAGGCGCCCGAAACAAAGTAAAGCAAACAATGGCGGACTGGCTTTCTCGCGAACAGCGCTCGCGAAACATGGCGAGCATCCGGTCGAAGGACAACGCCACCACAGAAGGGGCGTTTCTCGAGCTTCTCCGCGAGGCCAATATCTCCGGATGGCGCAGGCATGGAAAGCTTCCCGGCAAACCCGACTTCATATTCCCTTCGCGACGGCTAGCGATTTTCGTCGATGGCTGCTTTTGGCACGGATGTCCCCGGTGCTACCGAGCTCCCGAAGATAATAGGCGTTATTGGAAAGCTAAGGTTCTCTCGAATCGGAACCGCGATCGCCGCCGCGCCAGAGAATTGCGGACCCTAAATTGGCGAGTGATGCGGATCTGGGAACATTCTCTAGTGTCCCCGCCTCAACGGCGGCGAGTCATCGAAAAACTTAGGGAAAAGCTATTTAAGAACGCGCGAAAACGAGGGATTCGCCGCAGGGGAGACTGATCGTGCAGATCGTTAGTGAATACGGAACCATGTGGGCCAGGAATACTAAGAACATCCAGCGAATTCCGTCACCTCGCTCAGGTGGAGTCGGAGTTTACATACTTTTCGATGGCTCAATGCCTGTCTACGTCGGCAAAGGAAACATCCGGTGGCGAATCACGGATGCGAGGCGCAGCAAACGGAGAGGCCAACTATGGGACCGTTTCAGCTGGTACGCGCTACGCGATCCGAAGATGATGCATGACATCGAAGTTCTCATACTCAGATTGCTCCCGCGCTATCTCCGTGCTCTTACGCGGCAGGAAGGACACTTCCTGAACGCGAAGCGAGTTAAGCCACCGGACCCTACAACCGTCGACTTCATCACGAGGAAACCTAACAGCCACCGTGGGGATCGAGACTGAGGGCCGTACAGCTAGTCCTAGTCCTGCACCTTTCCTGTCCCAGAGTCGCAATGCTTACGCGACCGATTCTTGCTAGCGTGGTCGCGAAGCATGAAGCACGAAGAAAAATTCGGCGAGCCGTCGAAGCAGTCAACGACGAGGCAGCGCTTCGCGCGTGCCCTTGCATTCGCTGCGCTGGCTTGTCCCGAACGCAGTCGAGGGGCCTCCGGCCGGCATCGTTCGCTTTGTACAGCGCACAGCATCCAGCGGACCTTGTATTTGACTGAAGACACGGCTCTTTCGCGGCATTTCCGATTTTCGAGTTTCGATTTTCGAGTGGCGTTTGCTCCCTCGGCAGTCAAGAAAGGGCGTCAACCAAAACCAGGTGTTCTCGCGCGCAAGCCATTGAAAACAAACGATCGAGAAACAAAAAAGGTGTCAATTTTTCGCGATTGTTCGCAGCGCATTCCCAGAATTTCTACTCGACAATGCTGCCGAATAGAATTCGCTGCAACTCGTTCAAAACAAACGATTGGCGTCTCGGCTACTCGACAATTTTTCCGCGAGTTTCCGAGCACCAGTTTTCAAATTTCCGATTTCAAAGCGCGGTCGATGGGCAGCGAAGATGCTGGGCTAAAGCCCAGCGCTACATTTAAATCTAGGAGAGAGCACAGACACCCTTCGACCTTGCTCAGGGCAAGCGATTATCTGTGCCACACGAGAAAGCAAAGAGCAGCGCTATTCGCGGACGATTTCGGCGTTGTTGCTGGGGGCGACGAGGCGGACGAGTTTTCCGTTGTCGAGGTAGAGGTCGACTTCGAGGTCTTCGGTCTTGGCGGTCAGCTCTTCGAGCTTCTTGCCGTTGACGTTCTGATCGCCCTGCGATTCGACCGTGATCGTTCCGGGCGCGAGCTCCTGCGGCACGAGGACGGAAAAAGTCTGCGCGCCTTTTTTCTGCCAGTCATAGAGCCGCGCGAGCACGGCGTACTGATGGTAGAGATTGTTGTCGAGGATCGCGATCGGCGACGAATTGAACGTGAACTGCTGCGTGTAGGGCCTTGCGCCTTCCATGTTGAGGTTGATCGTCGCCGTGAGATTGCTGAAATCAATCGTGGCGGAAGCTTTCTTCTTTCCCTGCGTGGCCCACTGGTAGCGCACTGGCGAGCCATCGACGTGAAGTTGGAGCGTGCCGGTGACGTGCGTCGAGCCGTCCGATGTTTGAACGTCGGAGCTTCCGCGCGCGACCCAGTCGCCTCCTGCCGGAGCGATCTCGAATTCTTCCTTGCCCACCTGCTGGCCGTTGACCATGATGCGGAAATTGCCTTTGTCCGCGACGAAAACTCCGGCTGCCGGCGCCGCGGCCTCCGCGCGATCCGACGATTGGCGCGAGAGGATGGTCGCGGAGCTGGCGATCGTGAGACATGCAGCGGCAATGACGACTGCGTGGCGTTTCGCGGAGATCATGCGGTCACCTTCGGGAAAATGCCGAGCGCGAGAATCTGCTCGACCACGCGCCACGGGTCGGCGTCGCTTTCGACGCGGTAGTCGGCCAGCTCGTAGGTCGGCAGCCGCTCTTCGTAGAGGCGGCGAAAGCTGGCCTCGTCGCGGAAAAGAGGGCGGTCGGTGATTTGTGCGCAGCGAACGAGCAACTGTTCGACGGGGCAATGCAGCCAGATCAGCACCGCGCCGTGCTCGCGCAGCAGCGCCAGATTCTGCGGCTGGGCAATAGTGCCTCCGCCGAGCGAAACGATGCGCGGCTTTTGCGCCTGGTCGGCTTCGGCGACGATGCGCGCAAGCTGTTCGCTTTCAATGCGGCGGAATTCGGCTTCGCCGGCGCGCTCGAAGATTTCGGGGATCGTCGAGCCGGTGGCTTCCGTGATGCGCCGGTCGAGATCGGTGAAAGTCCATCCGAGCTGCCCGGCGACCAGGCGGCCGGCGGTCGACTTGCCGCTGCCCATGAATCCGGTGAGGCAGACCAATCGGCGAGCGCGAAGATCAGTGGTCATGAAATCGCTTGATTACGAATGCTGTTTGACCGCGTAACGGCGCAATCAATCCCGCTTCAGGATGTTGATTGTACCATCGAAGGAGCTGAGATCGACTTTGGCGCGGCCCGTGTTCAAAGAGCCGAACAGCGCGTTGCCGAAGCGCGGCAGGAAATGGTGATGATGCGATGAGGGACCGAGCTTCGCCTCGTTGTTCACCTTGCCCTTGAGCGAAGTCGCGCTCAGATCGAACGAATCGGTGGGCGAGAAGCGGACTTCGATGATGCCGTTGTAATTCTTCAGTTCGTAGGTGCCGTTGGGGAGAAATTCGCCGTTGAAGAGAATGTTGCCTTCGGAAGTCTGCGCGCGGACGTGCGAGCTGCGGAGATCGATGAAGCGGAAATTTCCGCTGATCGACGAGGCTTCGATCCTGCCCGAGCAGCGCGTGCAGACGAACGCGCCGTCGACGGTTTTCACCGTGAGATAGCCGGCCGCGTCTTCCAGCGCGACATCGGCGGCAATGGTCTCGACGTTCATGTCGCCGAGCACGTTGGAGACGTTCACGCCGCCGGAATCGTTGTGAATCTGCAGCTCGGCGTCTTCGGGAACGCTGATCTCGAGATCGGCGCGGAGGTCGCCGGGCGAAGCGTTGTCGGGAATTTGGCGCGTATCGATGTCGACGCGGTTTTCGATCTGCTCGGCGTCGACGTCAACGCGGTCGGTGGCGCGCTTGGCCACGACCATCACCTCGGATTTGGTCCATGCGCGGACGGTGACAAGGCCGGTCGGATTGTGAATGGTGACGACGGGGTGAGCACCGACCTTGAAGTGCTTCTCGATCCTGTCCGCACGTGCGGGCGACGCGCACATGAGAAGCAGGCCGGGGACGAGTATGGCGGAAGCCCGCCAGGACTGCTGGATCCGAAGAGAGGGTTGGGAGCTCATCGGGTGTCCCCACGTTCCGTCATCTGCGCGAGAAGGTCCGCCTTCTGCTGGTAGGCGCCATACAGATAGTCGCGCGCGAATTCGTTTTCGGGTTCTTCCTGCACGCTTTTTTCACACAAAGCGATGTAGTTGTCAACAATGGCCAGATTCTTTCGCAGCGAAGCAGCTACGACGGGATCGGAATCGGTCACGAAGGAGATGGCGTGCTCTTCGTCCGTGTTGAGCTGCGCGGTCAGAGGCCGAGTGGAAATCTGCGCGCCGTCGGAGTGGCGGTAGCCGGGCGCGGCAAGCGCGAAGCCGACCGCGATCAGCGCTACCAGGTAGGCGCCGGCAAGAGCGGGCCGGGGCACGACCGCGAAAATTTCCTCAAACCAACCCTTCACAGTCTCGGCCCAGCCGTGCCGATCGGCGTGAATCAGGCCTTCCTGTTCGAGCTGCGATCGCAACGAAGCCCAGATGCGATCCGGCGGCGCGACATCGGCATCGTCCATCGCGTGAGCCGTTTGACGAATGGAGTCGAGGTCGTTAACGACGCCGCGACAGTTGGGACAGCCGCGGAGGTGCGCCTGCGCATCGGAGGAGCGCTCGCCCTCCATCCAACGTTCGAGTTGATTCCAAAACGCGTTGCAATCCAGGGTGCTCATGCGATTCAGTCCTCGCCGCTCGAAGCGCTTTCCGCGGCCCGGCGATCTTCGCGGGCTTTCTCGCGCACAATTTCGTGGAGAAGTTCGCGAAGGCGCATGCGGGCCTTGTGCAGTTGCGATTTCGAATTGCCGATCGAACAGCCCATAATTTCCGCAATCTCGTTGTGCTCGTATCCCTGCACATCGTGCAGGACGAACACGGCCTTGTAACCCGGCGGCAACTGATCGACGGCGCGCTGGATGTTGACCCGGTCCAGCGAACCGCTCAACTTCAGATCAGGCGCGCCGAAATCCCGGCGCGGGGTGCCGGATTCCTCGTCGGGCTCGGTGACCTGCTCCAGCGAGGTTTCCTTGCCCGACTTCTTCCGCAGCTTCATCAGTACGACGTTCACTGCCAGGCGATGAAGCCACGTGGAAAAGGCCGACTCGCCGCGAAAAGTGGAGATCTTGCGGAAGAGCTGCAGGAACGCTTCCTGCGTCAGATCTTCTGCCTCAGCCGTATTCCCCACCATTCGAAGACACAACGAATACACGCGGCGGCTGTGCAATTGATACAGTCGTTCGAACGCCGCCGCATCGCCTCGCTGGGCAAGCCGGATCGATTCAGACTCCGGAATTTCCCCACCGTCGGTTCGTCTCGTTCGGGCCACGCTACCCGTCGGGACGCATCCTTCAATGCGATGCGTCAGCCTCTCTGGAAGTTGTCCTTACTGTTCCTGCGCCGCAAATGTCCAGCCTTCAAACGGGTGACTGGCAATCGCGGGCGGGCCCTGGAAGCAGGGCGTTCGCTGCAGGCTTGTCTATTTTCTTCGGAACGCCATTCCGCGTCCAGCAGCCGGTGGACGTGCAGCGGATTTATGGCGATCGCGCTGCGTTTGTTGGCCAATTTCCTAGGATTTGAGCGAATTTCTCCCCCCAAGCGCTTGAGCCGCCGGACGGGCCGGAATCAGGCTGGGGCTTGGGAGATCCGCGGTTTCATGCGCAGGCGCGTCGGTTCGGCGGGCGTGTCCAATTGGCTGTTCAGTACAGGAAGTTGCTCGGACGGCAAGATCCTGAGAAACGACTTTACGACGACTTCGGCTTCCCTCAGGCAGGTGTTGAAATCGTAGTGGAGGCAGTCGAGCTTCGTCCAGCAATCGGTGGGCTGGATCGAAAGCCCTTTCGAAATATCGCCCGCCGCCTCGCGAAACTCCCGCGCGAGTTGGTCGATCGTGCCGGAAAGAATTCGCAGTTTGTGAAAGAAGCGCGCGCGATTGCCGAACAGCACGTGGTGCAAGATTCCGTTCCACGACGCCGCGCTCTGACCGGTATTGCCGCGAAAGAAGCCGCCGTTCAGCGGTTCCACGGCGGGAAGCACGCGAAGCCTGCGCCCCTGCATCGACAAAGTGTCACAGACCGAAGTGAGAGACTCCGAGAGCCGCTCTAGCAATGCAGCCGCAACGGAAACTTGCTGGCGGGCGCAGACCAGCTCGCCGCGGCTGCGTTGCGACAGCGCATCGTCCAGCGCGATGCTCATCATTGCGTAGTTGCATTCCCATTGACGCACCAACGCATCGAAGAATTTCGCCTTGTCGCGCGGAAGAATGGTGATCCAGTCCTCGCAGACCCTGCGGTGTGTGAAATTCGTTGGGGTTCGCCTAGAGAGCATGCCTACGTTCAAGGGCCTTCCGGAAGTATACCATCGGTAGTGACTCTTGCGGGTTTCTTGACGCTTTGTGAACCGCCTCGCTATACTGCCGCCCGGCTCACCAGCAATGCCCTCCATTGCTGAAAGGATTGTCCCGTTGGAATTTGAACCACTCGACCAGTTCCAGCAGCGTCGCAAGAAGCTAACTGAAATCGAGACATTGGGTTACGCGACCCATCCCCATCGGTTCAATCTGACTCACTCGGTGCGGCAGATTGTGGAGAAGTATGGCCGGATGAACGCGGAGGAGTTCGCGGCAGCGGCAGTCCAGGTGCGCGTACCAGGCCGAATCGTGTCGCTGCGGCGGCAAGGCAAGGCAGCATTTGCGCACTTGGCGGGAGACGGGGAGAAACTGCAGATCTACGTTCGGCTCGATGTGGTCGGTGAGAAGGGATTCGAGCTCTTCAAGCTCTTGGACCTGGGCGACATTATCGGCGTGTCGGGCGAACTATTCCGCACGAAGACGAACGAACTGACCGTACGCGTGCAGCAACTTGAGTTGCTGACCAAGGCGCTTCTGCCGTTGCCGGAGAAGTGGCACGGTCTGGCGGATGTCGAGCTTCGCTATCGCCGCCGCTATCTCGATCTGCTGGTGAACGAGCGTGCACGCGAAATCTTCGTGCGACGCGCGCAAATCATTCAGGAACTTCGCCGATTCCTCGACTCGCGAGGTTACCTCGAAGTCGAAACGCCCATGATGCATCCCATCGTGGGCGGTGCCACGGCTCTGCCTTTCATCACGCATCACAACCGATTCGACATGGATTTGTATCTGCGCATCGCCCCGGAACTGTATTTGAAGAGGCTGGTGGTGGGCGGATTCGACCGCGTCTACGAGATCAACCGGAATTTTCGCAATGAGGGAATCGACGCGATCCATCAGCCCGAGTTCACGATGCTCGAGTTTTATCAGGCTTACAGCAACGGCTACGAGTTGATGGATGTGACCGGCGACATGCTGCATGAACTGGCCACTCGGATCTGCGGGAGCACGCGAGTCAAATACGGTGAAACGGAAATCGATTTTGCGCGGTTTGAACGGCTCTCGATGCGCGAGGCAATTCGTAAATATTGGCCTGCCGCGGCGGGAACGCCGCCGACGGTGGCCGAGCTTGGTCAGAAGCGGGGTCCAGCCGGAGCAGCCGAGCGCTACAACGTGTTTGCGAGCTCTACCGGCGCCGAACCCATTCTTTGCGGCCAATCCGTTTCCGACGGCGAACTCACCGGAGAGCTCTTTGAAGCGGTCGCCGAGAAGCATCTCGCTCAGCCGACGTTTATTTACGATTTTCCGACGGAGATTTCGCCGCTGGCGAAACGCCGCGACGACGATGCGTCGCTCACCGAGCGCTTCGAACTTTTCATCGCCGGGATGGAAATCGCGAACGGGTTTTCAGAGCTGAATGATCCCGACGACCAGGAGCGCCGCTTCCGCGCGCAGGTGGAAAAGGGCGGGCGCGAGGCACCGAAAGAAGTCGACGTCGATTACATTCGGGCGCTAAGCCACGGCCTTCCGCCGACTGCAGGCGAGGGAATCGGCATCGACCGCCTGGTGATGTTGCTGACGGATTCGCACGCCATTCGCGAAGTGATTTTGTTCCCCCTGTTGCGCGCTGAGGCCACCGCCGAATCGGGATCGTCCCACGGACAAGAACGAAAATGAAGTTCGAATGGCTGGTGGCGTTGCGGTATCTGCGGTCGCCGAACCGGCCTGCGGTGCTGCGGCTCGTGACGCTGCTTGCCGTGCTGGGAGTGGCCGCGGGCGTGACCACACTCGTGATCGCGCTCTCGATGAACACGGGATTTCGCCAGGCAATTCGCGACCGGCTCCTGAGCGTCACCGCGCACGTGAATCTGAAGCCGCTCAGCCCACAGGGAATCCGCGACTATCGCGGATTAATGGCGCGGCTCGGCAACACGCCGGGTGTGAAATCGATCGAGCCGGCGATTTACAACACCGTTTTACTTTCGTGCGGCGGCCGCGCGCGGGGAATCGTGCTGAAGGGCGTCGATCCCGATCTGGCGAAGCAGGCGGGCGAAGCGCTACGTCACGTGGTCGCGGGAACCGCCACTTTCGCCCCGGACGCGGATGGAAGTCCCGTGCTGCTGATCGGCCGCATTCTCTCGGAGGAACTGAAAGTCTCGGCGGGCGACTATGTCACGCTCACCAGCCCGCAGGGAAATCTCTCGCCGTTCGGATTGCTGCCGCGGGCCAAGCGATTTCGTGTCGGCGGAATTTTCGACTCTGGATTCTACGACTACGATGCGAACTGGGGTTTCGTGACGCTTTCATCTGCCCAAACGCTGGCTGGGGTGGGCGACGTGGTGAGCTTGCTCGAAGTCCGCGTCACAAAGCTCGACGATGCGCGGGAGGTGGCCGATGATCTGGTTCGCCACGCCGGGCCGGGCTTCATGGCCACCACGTGGATGGATGAAAATCGCGCGCTCTTTCGCGCGCTAAGCCTCGAGAAGCTCGTGACGGCACTCTTCATCGGGCTGATTACATTCGTCGCAGGCCTGAACATTCTCGTCGTGCTGACCATGACGGTCACCGACCGCGCGCGAGACATCGCCGTGCTCATGACGATGGGGACACGCCGCGGACAGATTCGACGCATTTTCTTGTTGCAGGGTCTGGCCGTCAGCGCCGTCGGAATCATCGCGGGATTGATCGTCGGATACGGCGTCGCGTGGATTGCAAACCGGTGGAAACTGATTCCCCTCAACCCCGAGGTGTACGCGATTCCGTACGTGCCATTTCGCGCCAACGGCTTCGATGCCATTTGGATTGCCGTCGCGGCGCTCGCCATCAGCGTTGCCGCAACGATTCTGCCGGCGCGCTCCGCCGCGCGCATCTTGCCGGTCGAGATTCTCAGATTCGAATAGCCGCGTTCGTGCGTTCGCCGCGCGAAAGATTTGAAATTTGAATCACGCGAATAAAGCGCTCCAACCCTCAAATTATTTGCGTTTTTCGAGCGGTTTCGACTCGTTTGCAGAGTTGGCTGCGTGCTAAAATTGAATCGGCAAGTAGAGGGTGAAACACGAGGAATCAAGGGTCGGCCGGACGGCCCAAGATCGCGGGAAGTGCCAGGGGAAAAGTGGGAAATTGTTTGGATTGAGGTGTCCGGCCCGAACTCGCTGCCGCGTTGCAATATAAGGACATACCGGCAGCCCGGTTCGGCATCTAAAATGAGATAGAGGATGCAGTGACGCTGAGGCAGGCCAATACGGGTGTTGCCGTAGAAGACATCCCCCCGGGAGACACCACAGCCTCGACTGTCGTGCTGCGCGTCGCAAATCTTCGCAAATCCTTCCACTCCGGTTCGCAAGAAATTGTGCCGCTCGACGGGATCGATTTCTCGATCGAACGCGGCGAGATGGTTTCGATCGTCGGGCCGTCCGGCGCAGGGAAGAGCACGTTTTTGCATTTGCTGGCCGCGCTGGACACTCCAACAAGCGGTGAAGTATACTTCGCCGGAAATTCGCTGCGGGCTTTTCGAGAGGCAGAACTGGCTGAATATCGAAACGGGGCGGTAGGGTTTGTGTGGCAGCGGCACCATCTCCTGCCGGATTTCACGGCGGCGGAGAACGTGGCGATGCCGCTGCTGGTTCGAGGCCAGTCGCTGGATCGATCGCTTCAAGCGGCGAAGGAATGGCTGGGCCAGGTGGGGCTTGCCGGTCGCGCGGGGCAGCGCGCCGCGGAGCTTTCCGGCGGGGAACAGCAGCGCGTGGCGATCGCGCGCGCACTGGTAAATCAACCGGTGCTGCTCCTGGCGGATGAGCCCACCGGGGATCTGGATGAGCGGAGCGCCGAAGCGGTTTTCGAGCTGATCGAGCGCCTCCATCGGACCCATCATTTGACTTCGGTTCTTGCGACACACAATCTGTCATTGGCGCGGCGCACCGATCGTGTGTTTGCCCTGGAGCATGGGAAACTGACTCCGGGGGAGGAAACGCAGGCAGCCACTGCGTCATCGGCGCGGGGCATTGGGGATCGAATCCAGGGAGGACGTGCGTAAACCGTGTTCGAACGCTACACAGAGAAAGCTCGTCGAGTAATCTTTTTTGCGCGGTACGAAGCGAGCCAGTACGGCAGCCCGTACATCGAGACCGAGCACCTGCTGCTCGGGCTTCTGCGCGAGGACAAAGCTCTGGCCAACCGCTTTCTGCGCACGCACGGGTCCATCGAGTCGATCCGCAAAGAGATTGAATCGCGCATTACCGTGCGCGAACGGATTTCCACTTCGGTAGAAGTTCCTCTCAGTCAGGAATGCAAACGCATCCTCAACTACGCAGCGGAGGAAGCGGAGCGTCTCGGTCATAAACACGTGGGAACGGAACATCTCCTCCTGGGAGTCTTGCGGGAGGAAAAGTCATTTGGCGCCGAAATCCTGCTGGAGCGGGGATTGCGGCTTTCCACCGTGCGCGAGGAAATGGCGCGCAGCGCGGGGGGAGAGAAGGTGCCTGTGAACCGGCCAAAAGAAGCGTCGTTGCTCGCAGAATTCAGCCGCGACCTTACGCAAGCGGCGATGGAGGGTCAGCTCGATCCGCTCGTCGGGAGAGAGAACGAGCTGGAGCGGTCAATTCAGATTCTGTGCCGCCGCACGAAGAACAATCCCGTGCTGATCGGCGAGCCGGGCGTCGGCAAGACGGCAATCGTCGAAGGGCTGGCGCAGCGGATTGCGGACGGCGACGTGCCGCCTTTCCTGGCGGACAAGCGGATTCTTTCGCTCGACCTCTCCCTGATTGTCGCGGGAACGAAATACCGCGGGCAATTTGAAGAGCGCCTGAAGACGATCATGAAAGAATTGATGGAGAGCCAGAACGCGATCGTCTTCATCGACGAGCTGCACACACTTGTTGGCGCTGGCTCGGCGGAAGGATCGCTTGATGCCGCCAACATCCTGAAGCCGGCGCTCAGCCGGGGCGAAATTCAATGTATCGGCGCGACGACTCCTGCCGAGTACCGCAAATCCGTGGAGAAGGATCGGTCGCTCGAGCGGCGCTTCCAGGCAGTCAAGGTTTCAGCGCCCAACGAAGAAGAGACGATCCACGTCCTGCAGGGCGTGCGCGACCGCTACGAAAAATTCCACGCGGTGAGCTACACCGAAGAGGCGATTCGCTACGCCGTCTATCTCTCGAACCGGTATATTCCGGATCGCTTCCTGCCGGACAAGGCGATCGATCTGCTCGATGAAGCCGGCGCGCGCGTGAAGCTGCGCCAGGCGATGCTTCCCGACGAGGTTTCCGAAGTGCAGAAGCGTGTGAAGTTCATCACGCACCGCATGGAAACGGCGATCGCCAACCACGAGTTCGAAAAGGCGCGCTTTTACTCGGAGGAAGAGCGCAAGGAAAAAGAGCACCTGCGCACACTTCGCGAAAAGCTCAAGATCGATGATTCGACGACCGGCGTCGTCACGCGCGAGGACATCGAGGAAGTGGTTGCGCGCTGGACGGGTATTGCGGTCACTTCGATCAAGGAAGACGAGCAGCAGAAGCTGATGCGCATCGAGGAAGAGCTGCACAAGCGCATCATCAGCCAGGAACGGGCGATTACTTCTCTTGCGCGCGCCATCCGACGCAGCCGTGCGGGGCTAAAGGCTCCGGGCCGCCCGGTGGGATGCTTCCTGTTCCTCGGGCCGACCGGCGTTGGAAAGACGGAAGTCGCGCGAAGGCTGGGCGAGTTCCTGTTCGGCAGCGAAAAATCGCTGATCCGATTCGACATGTCCGAGTACATGGAAAAGCACTCGGTGTCGAAGCTGATCGGCGCGCCTCCGGGATACGTGGGATACGAAGAGGGCGGACAGCTCACCGAACGGGTGAGGCGGACCCCCTATTCCGTAATTTTGCTCGATGAGATTGAAAAAGCGCATCCGGACGTCTATAACATCCTGCTGCAAGTTTTCGAGGATGGGCAGTTGACCGACGGTCTAGGCAACACCGTCGATTTCCGGAATACCATCATCATCCTGACGTCGAATATTGGGGCGCGGCAATTGCAGAAGCAGTCGGGCCTCGGCTTCCAGTCGGCCGACGAGATTGCGGCGGCGAAGAGTCAGGACGACATGGTGATGTCGGAAGTGAAGCGCGTCTTCAATCCGGAGTTTTTGAACCGTCTTGACGAAGTGATCTTGTTCAATTCTTTGACGGACAACGATCTGCTTCTCATCATCGATCTGCTCGTGGGACAGATCAATGACACGCTGGTGCACCGGCAGGTTCAGATCGCGCTGACGCCGGAAGTGCGCCAGTGGATTCTTGAGAAGACGTGCAGCGACCGAAATTACGGCGCGCGACCGCTCCGGCGCGCGCTGCAGAAGTACGTAGAAGATCCACTGTCGGAAGCCCTCATACAGGGCGGATTGCAGACACCTGCGACGCTGGAAGTTTTTCTCTCCGGCGAGGGTCTGTCGTTCCGTCCCGTGGCGGAAGCAACCCCGGTGGCCCACTAGGGAATCCTACACGCGCTAGCCGGGTCAGAACCGCGGAATCGATCTGGCGGGGGAGCATAAAATCTTGGGCGGGGAACTGCGGCCTTGA